>NZ_JAMQON010000001.1:362754-725508 GCF_031624395.1 Halomicroarcula saliterrae | reverse complement strand
TGTCTGGGTCCACAGCTACGTGACCGGGCAGCAGCCTGGCACGCTCCTTCAGGTCGTCTACATCGCGCTGGTCATCGCCTCGGGCTTCGCCGTGTTCGGCCGCGACACTTTCGGCGCCGCGCTCGACGAGGCTCAAGACGTCCAAGGCGGTGGCGAGGACGACACCGAGGACTGAGAGTGCTATTTAAAGTACAAATGCAGGGCTGACACTACAGGACGATTTCCATACCATGAGCACACGTGAGCGACGTGAGACGTTGGCCCTCAAGTGGCACCACCTGGACAACCTCAGCGTCGAGGAGATACAGGAGCGCTTCGAGCAGGAGGGCGTCGGCTCGTACGCGAAGTCGACCATCCGCTCGTACCTCAACAGCGACCCCGCCGAGGAGGTCCTGGAGCAGATCGAGCAAGAGCATGCCAACGTCCGCCTGCAGATCGCCGAGCGTGAGGAGCAGATGTACCAGCGGGCCCGTGGCGCCGAGGCCGACGCCGTCGAGGACGAGCCCATCGTCCGGGTCGTCCCGAAGACCGACGCCGTTGACACCGACCGCGAGGGCCCGATGCCCTGGCCCGAGTGGGAGATCGTCGACATTGACGACCCCGACTGGCCCCAGTGGGCGACCGAGCGGGACATCATCATCCGGTTCACCGACGAGATGACCGACGTCCGCCCGGGCGAGGAGTACCCGCTGCGGGCCGTCGACGGCTCGCCGAAGTACACCAAGGAGTTCGACGGGCTGCGTCGCGACCAGGACGACCTCAAGGGCCAGGCGATGGCCCGCCAGGAACAGTCCTCGCATCTGGAAGCGAAGGGCGAGGTCCTCGGCGTCTACTCGACGGACATCAACATGAACGTCGACGGCGAGCTGAACACGACAGTCTCGTTCGACGAGGAGACCGCGGCGGCCATCCGGGAGGCGACGCTCGACGATGAGTAGCACGGCCGACAGCGTCGGGACGGCCGAGGTCGAGCTCTCCCGGGCGGAGATCCGCGCCGCGTACAACCCGTTCGAGCACGGCTGCTGGCTGGACTTCACCAGCAAGCTCACCCAGGGCTACATGGCCGAGGAGTACGACGACTGGGCACCCCTCGGCGAACACCACGCCCAGTGGCTCCGACACCTCGCCGGCGAGGCCGACGTCGACGGCGACCTCGCGCTCCTGTGTCACCGCGATGGGCTGAAGACGACGATCATCTCCGCGTTCGCCATCGCCTGCCTGGAATACCTCGACGGGTACCGCGTCATCTGGACGATGAACACACAGGAGCAGGCCTACGAGAAGGCCGACGACGAGCTCAACAAGTTCATCGAGCGAAACCCGTGGCTGGTCAACCTCAACAAGCCTCGGGAGAAGGACTCGAAGAAAAAGAAGGAGTTCGCGAACGGCTCGTCGCTGACGACGGGCTGGCTGAAGGGGTCCATCGAGGGTGCCCGCGCGCACCTGCTCATCCTCGACGACATCATCTCCGAGCAGGGCGACGGCCCGACCGAGGGCGTCCTCAACTGGGTCGACGGCGTCGCCCAGCCGATGGTCAAGGACGACGGGCGCACCGTCATCGTCGGAACTCGCAAGCGACCCGACGACATCTACAGCCACTACCGCGACTACGAGGGGTACTCGCTGCGGGAGTTCCCCGCCATCCTCGACACGTGGGACCAGGAGTTTCGCGAGGACGACGACTGGCGTGCCCGCCGGCCTGACGAGGACCTCTACACCGAGGTGTCCAACCCTTGGGGCAACGGCTCGCTCAAGCTGCTCTGGCCGGACGCCCGTAGCGCCGAGTGGCTCGCGAACAAGCGCTCGAAGATGGCGGACTACCTGTTCTGGCGGGAGTACACGCTGACCATCCGCGGGGCGTCGGGCAACCTCATCGAGGAGGCCGACGTCAACCGGCTCGTCGACGACGGCGGTTGCTCCATTCGCGGGCAGGAGCCGCCCCGTCAGCTGACGCCCAGCGCCGGCGAGGCGACCATCGTCGCCCACGACCCGGCCCAGTCCCCGACCGGCGACAACGCGGCGTTCGTCGCCTTCCGTGTCGGCGCCGATGGACGACGTCGCCTCTTGGACGCCAAAGCCGAGACGGGGCTGCAGCCATCGGCGGTCAAGGCGACGCTGGCGGACCTCGACGACCGCTACGACCCGGCGATGGTCGTCATCGAGGACAACGGGATGCAGCAGTACGTCGCCAACGATGCGCTGGAGTTCTCGGCCTCGCTGCGGGCGAAGGTGACGGGCATCCCGACGACCGGCAAGAAACACAGCTGGGAGAACGGCATCCCCCGACTCCGTCGGCTCGTCGAGAACGGCGGCATCCAGTTCTACCGTGGCCACGGGCCCACGGAGGACTTCGTCCAGGCGGCGATGTCCCTGAAGCTGTCCGACGGCAAGCTCAAGGGCCACACCCCAGACCTCATCGCGGCGTGGTACATGGCCGAGCAGGGCATCCGCCGGCTGGAGGGCATCGGCGCCCTCGACGATGACGACGGTCGCGACGCGGGAGGCATCTCTTACCTATGACACGATATCCCGACGACCTGCCAGACGCGGAGAAAGCACAGTGTCTTGTCGACGAGCTGGTGTTCGGGACGTCCTTCGTCGAACTGACGGACGACGGGCCGCGCCGTGTCGACCCGGCAGAGATTATCAGCACGGCCGAGGACGACGGCGAAGTGGCCCACACCCGCCGAAAATACCAGGAGGAAAGCCGCTACGATCCAGCCGAGGGCGAAGTTCGCATCAGGAGGATATCATGAGTGGCGACGACGCCACGAAGGTCCACGTCGAAGGCATCGGCGGCGGGGCACTCTCGAAGGCCCAGCAGTCCCAACAGCTCTCCGACCGGCGCATCCACTCGGTCGGCCACGGTGTCAAGCCGCCGTACCACCCCGACCGGCTGGCGTCGTTCCTGGAGCTCAACGAGACCCACGCCACGGCCGTCCGAAAGAAGTCCCGCTACGAGGTGGGCTTCGGGTTTGACCTCGTTGCTCACGACGACGTCGACGAGCCCGACGAAGCTGACGACCAAGAGCGCGCGGTCGCACGGAACTTCTGGCGCGGCGCCGAGTCCCGCTGGGAGACCGGCCCACACCAGAGCGCTGAACCCACAACCCCCGAGGAGGTCAAAGAACTCGCCCGTCAGGACTACCACTCTGTGGGTTGGTGTGCGCTGGAAATCCTGACCGACATGGAGGGCCGCCCGGTCGGGCTGGCTCACGTGCCGGCCAACACCATCCGGGTCCGGAAGCCCCAGTCCCGATTCGACAGGCCCCGACATCCCGAGGAGGGGACGTTCGTCGGCGGCGACGAAGCCCAGTACGCTTCCCGGGGCTACGTCCAGGTGCGGGACGGCCAGCGTCGCTACTTCGGCGAGGCCGGCGATCGCCACCGCGGGCAGGAGGTCCTCATCAATGGCGGCGAGGACGACCCCCGCGTCACCTACCAGAACAACGAGGACAACGACCGCGACCCCATCTTCGTCGACAAGGAGACGGGCGACGTCGCCATCGGGTCCGCTGACCCGCTCGACAACGGCGCCGCGAACGAGCTCATCTTCGTTCGCAACCCCAGCCCGCTGGAGCAGGACTACGGTGTCCCGGACTGGGTCAGCGCCATCCGGACCATCGGCGCCGACGAGGCGGCGAAGGACTACAACCGCGAGTTCTTCGACAACGACACCATCCCGCGGTTCGTCATCAAGGTGACCGGCGGGGAGCTCTCCGAGGAGTCCCGGAACGACCTGCGACAGATGCTCCACGGGCTTCGCGAGGAGAGCCACCGGGCAGTCATCCTCGAGGTCGAGAAGTTCCAGCAGGGTCTGGACGACGACGTCGAGATAGAGCTGGAGCCGCTGGGCCAGGGCATCAGCGAGGAGATGGACTTCCGGCTCTTCCGTGAGAAGAACGAGCACGAGATTGCGAAGGTCCACGAGGTGCCTCCCATCCTCATCGGCGTGACCGAGACGTCGAACCGGTCGAACTCGCAGGCCCAGGTGGCGGACTTCGCGAACAACGTCGTGGCGCCGGAGCAGCACAAGTTCAGCGAGCGACTGTACCGGCTCATCCACCAGACGTACCTCGGCGTCACCGACTGGACCATCGAGTACGAGCTGCGCGGCGCCGACCAGCCCAAGGAGGACGCCGACGTCGCCCGGCGCAAAATCCAGGCGGTCCGTGGCGCCATCCCCATCGACCGCGGTCTGGAGATGATCGGAGAGGAGCCTCTGCCCGACGACCACCCCGTCGACGGCCAGACGCTCATCGCCAACGTCGGCAGCGAGGACGCTCCACAGCCGACGGGCGACGGGCTGCAGCGGACACGGTCCAAGGCAGCCCCACCCGAGGCCAACAAGCTCTACGAGCGGGACTGGGACGACGTCAAGGCCGACCTCACGAAAGACCCCATCGAGCAGACGCAGTTCAACAGCTCGAATCTCGACGAGGGGTTGTACGACTTCGGTGAGAACGAGTTGTATCTGTCGTTCAAGCGCGAGGAAGGGAGCAACTCACTGTACGCCTACGTCGACGTCCCGACGGCGGAGTGGTCCGGGCTCGTGAACGCGAGCAGTGCCGGCAGCTACCACTACGACAACATACGGCTGGACTACCCGTACGTGGAGATCACGAACTTCCACGACCGGCTGCCTGAGGGTCCGTCGCCGGACGCCGACGACGTCCCCGAGGGGCTGCCGCAGTAGCCTGCCTGACCGATGACCGCGGGAGCCCCGACTCCCCGCGCGAGGTTCGACCGGGACAACGATTCTCTCGACACATGAGCAACAAGAGCAACGAGCGCGGCGAGAAGCGCGGCGTCCTCTCGACCGGTCGAGCCAAGGAACTCGACACAGAGGACGCCGACGCGGACGCCGACGACGAGGACGAGCGTGAGGGCTGACCCATGCCGCCCGTAACCAAGGCCGGCGGGGACGCCTTCCGCAAAGAGGTAGAGTTCGTCGCGAAGGACGACGCCGAGCAGAAGGCCACCGGCATCGTGATGGTGCCGGACAAGGCCGACCTGCAGCAGGACTTCGCTCGCGAGGAGACCATCCGCAGCTTCGCCGACGAGTTCGGCGCGCTGTACGACTCCGGCAGCGCCGACGGTGGCATCATGCACGCCGCGTGGCCGTCGGAGTGGATGTCCCTCGAACGCAACGAGGTCCTCGACGAGGCCGAAGACATCGGCGGGGCCACCGCGCCCGAGGGCGCGTGGGTTCAGGAGTGGCAGTACGACGACGCCGGTACTTGGGCGCTCGTCGAGGACGGCATCCTCGAGGGCTACTCCATCGGCGCAGTCAACGTCCAGTGGGACGGGCCGTTCGTCCCCGGCGAGGACGAGGCCGTCGACGACGTCGAGACGCCAGAGCAGCTGCCCGACGACGCGATGGTCTGGGAGCTGACCGACGGCATCGTTCGCGAGACGTCGACCGTCGACATCCCCGCGGTGCCCGACGCCGAGATCCTCGAAACGAAGGCCGACGCCGAGAAGCGTCTCGGCGACTACCTCGGCGATCAGGACGGCTTCGTCGCCGAGGCGATGGAGCGCGGTCACTCCGAGGAAGAGGCCGAGCGGCTGTGGGACAACCTCAACCGCGCGCTGGAAGAGGACGGCGCCGCCGACCCCGGCAAGCAGTCGGCGCTCGCGAAGGCCGGTCGTGCCTTCCTGTCGGCGCTGTCTCCGGGCGGGAACTCGGAAGCCAACACGACCGAGACGCCCGATACGGACCCGGCCCGCGAGAAGGACGGCCAGACGCTCTCGGCCGACAATCGGAAGGCTATCATGGCCTCTGTTGACGCTGGGCTGGACGCGCTCCACGACGCTGGCATGGACGTCCCGAAGCGGTTCACCGACCGCGACGACGTCGACTTCGACATGAGCGAGTACGACGGTCGGACGTGGTCCGTGGACGAGGACGACCCGGAGGATGACGATGAGGACGACAAGCACGCCGCCGGCGGCGACACGCCGGACGACACCAACAACATGAGTGACAACGACGACGGCGGGGACGCCGACAAGTCTCTCGCCGAGCAGAACGCAGAACAGATCAACGAACTCACCGACGCCGTCAAGAGCCTGACCGAGGCCGTCGACGGCGACGGCTCCGACGCAGACGCCGACAAGACCGCCGAGGTCGAGCTGCCCGACGGCACGGTCGCCGAGGTCTCCAAGGAGGAGGCCATGGCCTGGTTCGACGAGGATAGCGAGACGGAGAAGGACGTCGACGAAGGCGTCACGAAGAGCGACATCGAGGCGCTCCATCGTCGGCTGGACAGCATCTCCCGCGAGGCCGCGGGCACGGACCAGCTCGACGGCAACAACGGCAGCGAGACCGGCAGCGCGACCGACGACATCGCGAAGCGACTTTCCTGAGGTGACTATTCATGGCAACTAACACTATCGACGCAGTTCGTACGCAGAACCAAGTCGCCGGCGGCGTCAACAAGGACGTCGACCTCGCGACGCTGGACAACTTCCAGCTACCTCGTGACGTCACGGAGGAGTTCCTGGAGCGTGCCCAGAAGGAGGTCACCATCATCGAGATGGCCGACACGATGGCCCTCGAACGTCTGGAGATGGACGTCCCGGCGTTCGGTGTGCCCCAGCTTTCGGGTTCGACCCGGGACGAGGAAGGCAGCCGAACCAGCAACTCCTCGAACGACGACGGTGACGTCGCCTTCAACGCGACGGACAAGCAGTACTACATCCTCGTCGAGCCGACGCGTGACGCCCTCAAGAACACGCACTACGGTCCCGACCAGTTCGGCGACTACATCGTCGACCAGTTCATCGAGCGCTGGTTCAACGACGTCGGGCTCATCGGGATGCGAGCCAACGCCGACAGCGACAACCTGCAGTCCATCGGCGGCGCCGCGGCGCTGGACTCCACCTGGAACGGCTGGATCGCCATCGCCGAGGGGGAGGACACGGCCTCGGACCGTATCGGGCTGGAGGACACGCCCGGCGGCGAGGTCGACACCATGCCGGTGTACGACCAGGCCAGCGCGGCGCCGGACACGCAGATGTTCAACGAGTCGCTGCTGACGCTCGACTCGCGCTTCCGCGACCCCGACAACGCCGTGTTCGTCATGAACCCGGACAAGGTCCAGGAGTACGTCTTCTCGCTCACCGAGCGCGAGGACCCGCTGGGCTCGGCAGTCATCTTCGGCGAGAGCGACATCACGCCGTTCTCCTACGACGTCGTCGGCGTCAACGGCTGGCCCGAGTCCTACGGGATGCTCACCGACCCCGACAACCTCGCGTTCGGTCTCTACGAGGAGATGGAGCTCGACCAGACCCAGGACACCGACAAGGTCCACGAGAACCGCCTGCACTCGCGCAACTGGCTGGAGGGGCAGTTCGACTTCCAGATCAAGAGCCTGCAGGCCGGCGTTCTCATCGAGAACATCGCCTGAGGTGCCCGATGACGACAACCAACAACAGAGTGCGTGAGCACCACGAGGGGGACGACCCCTACGCCGAGACGAACAGTCCGGCCAACGGCGCCGCGACGACCGTCAGCAAGACCGCCCGCCAGCACGTCGTCAACCCCGACGGCACCAACACGGTCGACCTAGACGCCGCCGCTCGCGAGGGGCACGTCGTCACGGTGGTCCACAACGGCGGCGCCAACACGCCGGCGGTCGCCTTCGACGACGCCGACTTCGTCGGGACCGGGCCGGCGAACCTGACCACGGCCGGCGAGACCGCGACGGTACGGAACGTCGACGGCACGACCAGCGGCTGGGTCGTCGAGGCCACCGGGAGCGCCTGACGATGGTCTGGGTTGAGAAGACCGACCCGCCGAACGTCACCGTGCGGGGCGTCGGCGAATTCTCCGTCGGCGACACCGACGACGTCGCGGCTGACGACGCAGAGTATCTCGTCGAAGAGCGGGGCGACTTCGAGCTCGTCGACGAGCCGGGCCCAGAAAGTGAGTGGACAGTCGGTGACGATGCTCACGAGGAAGACGGGGCACCCGACGTCGATGAGTGGGCAGACTGGTCCGAAGACAGCTGGCTGGAACTGAACTACCAGCAGCGGGCCGAAGATGTCCGCGAGGGTCGCGTCGACGGCCATCTGGACGATATCGCCGACGTCGAGACCAGTGACACCGTCGTCAAGGCGGTCAACGACCGGCGCGGAGAACTGGAGAACTGACACATGGTGACGGGGTACTGCACGCTGGAAGACGTCCGGCGAGCGCTGCGGAAGGCGAGCCTGCCCGAAGATGTCGGCCGGGATGCGCAGATAGCCGTTGATGCCATCACGTCACGCACCGAGTGGCTGGAGAAGACATACAAGCGCCACTGGTACGAGCCCGACGGCATCTCCGAGGCCAGCGAGGTAACCATCCCGACGGCCCCGAACACCCGCGACGACGAGGAGGATATCCCCACCCACAGCGCGATGGTCCACGGCGCCAGCGAGCAGGAGCGCTATCGCTTCCGGAAGAACAGCGACGCGCTGCTGGAGGCCGGCCCCACCCACGAGCGACGGCGCAAGCACTACCAGGACCCCAAGCGGGAGATTCGCATCGCCTTCGGTCGGCCGGAGTCGCTGGAGCCGCCGGTTGACGACACCGTCCCGGTCTACACCCGCATCACGCTCGCCCGGAAGGACGTCGACGCGGTCAACGAGCTGATGGTCGTCAACGAGGACGGTGGCTTCGACGACTGGACCGGCGCCGACTACGATGGCGGCGTCGGCAACGCCAACCGCGGCGATGACTGGTGGGTCCGGGTCAACAACGGTGGCGTGTCCGAGCTGTACCTGGACGTCCACGCGATGGACGATGACATCCCCAGCTTCTCGAACGCGGTGTACGTCGACTTCGACTTCGGCCACGAAGGCATCCCGCGGACCGTCCGCCGCGCTGTCGCGAACTGGGCGGCGGCCGACCTCGTCGAGGAGGCCGTCATCGAAATCCCCCAGAACGCGACCATCTACGGCGTCGACACGAAGGCCGAGGAACTGGAGCGGAAAGCCGGGGAGCTGATGGAGGTCTACGAGACCGATGAACCTTGAAAGTAGCTTCGAGGACGACCTCCAGGAGGCGGTCCTCGACGACGTCGAGCGCCAGCTCGTCGGCGAGCGGGACAACCTCGTCGCTCAGGCCGTCCAGCGCGTTCAGGGCCGTCTCGAACGGTATGCTCGCGAGGAGGACTACGACGTCGAGCCCATCGTCGACAGCTTCGCCGGCGTCGAGGTCGACCGCAGCGATGGTCAGCTGACCATCCGCTGGGGCTGGTCGCATCCGGCAGTCAAATACTTCGAATTCGGCACCTCGGACCACACCGTCGAGGGCGACCCGGTGCTGTCGTTCGTCTGGGAACGCTCGGAGGCGCCCGACTGGGTCGCCGAGGAGTTCGACGAAGAGGGCGACGGCTACCGCGTGTTCCTCCCTGAAGTCGAAGTGAGCGGCGTCGAGGAGACGCGGGCCATCCGCGATAGCATCAACTGGCTCCGGAGGGCTGTCTCGTGACCCATCCCAGCACCGAGTGGGTCCTCGACCAGGTCGCCAGCGTGGTCACCGACGTCGAGGACACGTACACTCGTGACGTCCCCGACGGGACGCCGCCGGTGCGCGTCCGCCGTGTCGACCGCGATACCTCGCGCATCTGGGACGGCGACGGCACGCTCGATATGTCGACGCCCATCCGCGAGCGGTCGGCGGCGCTGGAGAAGGGCGTCTACATCGGCGTGCAGTACGCCGAGAGCGCCGAGGAGCCCATCGGCACCGAGTACGACCTCGACAAGGAGGTCGTCGTCGGCGTCCGGCTGGAGGGGCTGACCTCCCAGGGCGGCGAGTGGGGCCACGTCGATCCCGAGGGCGCCGACGGCGTCCCGTGGCACGGCCCCAACGGGTTTCTTCGGCGGGTCAAGGCAGCCATCTACGCCGGTCGCGAGTATCCCGACGCCGACCCCGACGTGGGCTTTACCCATCTGACGCTCGCGAACGAGGCTGACCAGTCCAGCAACTACGCGGACTACTACCGGACCGATTTCGATGTCGTCTTCGACGGCTTCGAGACACTCTGACGCCGCCGTTTTTCGATACTACCAATGAAACTCAACCTCAGACAAGACGAACACACCGTTACAGACGCCCCCATCGACGAGACGGGCGAGATAGCACGCGTCGAAGTGCCCGGCGACCGCTTGGTCTCGATCAACATCGAAGCCAGCGCCGACGCCAGCTACGCGGTCGACGTCGCGGCGGGCAAGAGCCCCGGCACAGACGACTGGTTCGAGGGCGAGGTCGTCTACGACCAAGCCGACGTCGACGACGCGCAGGATATTCGCGACGCGTTTATCCTGGGCGACCGGTATCTCCGTATCCGGGTGACCGACGCCGCCGGCGCTGGCGAGACCGCTGACGTCACCATCCAGGGGGCCTGACCGATGGGCATCCTCAGACGGCTTCGGCAGTGGCGCGAGCGGACCGACGGGACGCTGGAGGGGCCGGCGATAGATACAGACGACTTAATCGACAGACAAGATGGACAAGCGTGGGAGACGCTCAGAGAAGTCGGCTTTGAAAAAGGCGATGTGGTAACGCTGCTTGCGTTGGGTCCTTCTGCAAGCCGGTCCAGTTCCACGTCAAACACGAGTTACGACGCGCTGGTCGACCTCTCCTCGACGTTCCTGACGTGGGCCGAAATCGGGCCCGTGGACAGCGTTCGCGTGAAGATGACGGGGAAGTTCGACGGCGTGGACGGGGGGCAGACCGCGAGCGCCCGCCTCTACAATTTCGAGGACGGCGAAGCGGTCGCCGGGACCGAAGTCTCCGCCACGGGCAACGGGCCGTTCGACACCGGGTGGGTGGAGTACACCCCCGCGACCACCGCGTCCCCCATCGAGCTGATTAACCAGGCAAAGACGAGCAATTCGAACGAAAGTATCACTCTCGACCGCCCGAACATCTATCTGGGAGTTGAAATATGACGTGGTACTCCGCCCCCCTCGGTGGAGGCGGCATTATCGCCGAAGCTGCCTTTGAGGACATCAAAGAAGGAGCGCTGAGGACGGTTCTATCGGCTGATTCTCTACTGTAGCTCCGGAAATAACTGATGACCCGCCGGTCGCCGCGGCCGGCGTCGAGGCTACCACGCGGCGTTTTCAGGCAATCATCATGGTGATAACACATACGCATAGCGACGGAGGTATCGCATGACGGGGGCCGGCAGTGGCACGCTCGTCGCCGCCGGCGAGCAGTCTTTCATGGGCTCGCTCGTCGGCGCGCCCGACCTGTTCGCCTTGGGACGGGACCCGACCATCACAGAGCTGTCGCTGGACAACGCGCTCCAGCGGCTGCGCGAGTACGACAACGCCTGGACCGAGGAGTCGGTCAAAAGCAACTTCGAGGGGGCCATCACCATCGAGGCCGTCGTCTCGGAGGACGTCCACACCGACGTCGAGGAGCAGCTCGTCCTCAACGCCGCCGACACAATCGTCCCAGGCGTCTCCACGTCGGGGCGCATCTTCGCCGGTGTCGACTACCCCAGCGGGACAGCCGAGGAGGAGTACTTCGGGTGCATCCCACTGGAGTACTCGGTCAACTACCAGCAGGGCGACCGGGTCCGGTACACGCTGTCGATGGCCTACGCCAAGCAGGAGTCTGACCCGGCGGCGGACCTCACCACAGCGACGCGCGTCTCGGACGGTTCGGCGCTGGCGTGGCACGGCGTCGACCTGCAGATCGACGCGGCGAGCGTGTCGGACCTGCAGTCGGCGACGCTGTCGATGACCAACCTGTCGCGCTTCCAGTACGGGCTGGACAGTGTCCCGAACCGAGGTGTGACCGCGGCGCCGGAGGCGACGCTCGACGTCGAGGCGACGTTCGTCGAGGAGACACGGCTGGACCTCGCGAAGGGCGGCGAGTCGACCGACGTGGACACGCTCGACAGCGTCTCGGGTACGATGACACTGACGCCGGCGTCGGGCAACGTCCTCCGGACGTTCAACCTCGCGAAGCTCAAGCCCGACACGCACAGCTGGAACGAAGTCATCGGCACTGAGGATACCAGCGACCAGACGACGTTCAACGTCGACGGCGACCCGGCGGTGACCTTCGCATGACCACGTTCAACGACACCGAAATCAACTTCGACGACGAGGAGCAGCGCCTCCAGGAGCGCATCGACGAGCTCGAAGCCGGGGCCGACTCGCTGCGAGAGCAGATCCAGAACATCCAGAGCAAGGGCAACGACGTCCCACAGGCCAAGCGTGATGCTCTGCAGCAGGCCGTCTCCGAAGCGTCGACGCTGTCGACCCACCGGAAGGGCGTCGTCTGGGCCCGTGACCACGCGGCCGACAGCGACGACTTCCCGGCGTGGGACGAAGCTGCCGACAGCATCACGCTGGGCGCCCCGCGGGCCCGGACCATCCAGCGGCTGCAGTCCGACATCCAGTCGGCTGGCGACACGCAGGGCTCCGAGCAGTCGCTGTACATCGCGGACGCAGTCGTCGAGGCGCCGTTCAAGGACGACGGTATGGCCGACGGGGAGCTGGCTGGCGTCGTCGGGCAGCTCCATCCGTGGTTCCTGGAGTGGGCCGAAGACCGCGTCGACGCGCTCATGGACCCGGAGGGAAACGTCCCCTCCTCCGCGGCCTCGCCCGCGGAGATGTCGACGCCGAACAGCTCGACCGAGGAGTGATCGTTCGCTATGCTCGGGCCAGATACGTCGACGCTGGCGGCGACCCCCGCGCCTTCGACGATATGCTGTGGGGCGAAGTGCTGGACTGGCTGGCCATCCACGATGTGCTGGACGCCAGACAGTCACTCGGGTCCATCCCAGAGGAGTGACCGATGACTGAGTTCACGACCACGAGCGTGCTCGAAGTGACGGTGTCGGACTCGTCGCTCCGCAGCGCACGCGACCAGATCGAGTCCGAACTCGGGAGCGTGTCGGTGGATATCAACAGCACCGGCGGCGGTGTCCCCGGCGGTCGACGTGGCGGTGGCGGCGGGTCGCTTATCGGCGACGGCGCCGGCGTCGGCATGCTCGACGTCATGATGGACCAGCTGGACGTCCTCGAAGACATCAACGACACGCTGGAGAAGCTCGGACAGGGTGGACTCGGGGGCGGTGGCGGTGGTGGTGAGGGCGACGGCGCCGTCCAGAACATCGTCCAAGGCGGCGTCGGGTCGATACTCGGCGGTGCCATCGGTGGCAGCATCGGCGGCTCTGGTCTCCTCGCCGCGCTGTCGGGTAGCACCGCAGCGACCGTTGGCGGCGGAGCGCTTGCCGGCGGAGCACTCGGCCTCGGCGGTGTCGCTGCCCTCGACCGGACAGGAGTGCTCGGTGGCCTCCGGGGTGCCGGGCAAGGCATCCGGTCGGCTGTCGGTGGCCAGTCGGTCGACCAGGGCCTCAAAGCCCTCAACAAAGTGACGTTCGGCGGATTCGGCTCGACAGTCGGCGCCGGAGCCTCGGTTATCGACCTCGTCCGCGGCAACGGCCTCAACGGGCCCCTGTCCAAACAGGCTAATCGGCGGTTCAAGGGCCCAGGAGAGCTGGCCGGTGGCGCACTATCCGGCCTGCAGAATATCACGATACAACAGCCCGGGTGGACTAAGAACCTCCTCTCGGAACCGTCGTGGCTGTCCCAACTCAACAACACGCTACCCGAGCCGGGCTGGATAACGACACTCACCAACCCAACCATCACCGAGCCGTCGTGGCTCAACACGCTGGAGAATCCGCCACTCCCCGAGCCGGGCTGGATACCACAACTTGATACGAGCATCAACGTCGAGACACCGCCGTGGGCTGACGCCCTGACGGACGGTCTCGACGCGCGACTGGACGTCCAAGTCCCGTCGCCGCAGCTGGACCTCAAGACAGGGAGCATCCGCTCCGAGATAGACGAGGCCTTGGACGGATTCACCGACGAGGTCGTCGACGAGGCCGTCCAAGAAGTCAAGAGGGCGTTCGACCTTGGAGGGCAGTTCAGATAGATGGCGCTCAAAACCGATGCCACACTGACCGTGGAGGCCGATATCGACGGCGACGGTACACTGGAGACTGGGAAGTTCGTCATGGCCGACAACATCAATATCAAACCCGGGCTCCGGACGGGATTCATACTGGAGAATCGCGGCTCGACGGTCAACTCCGTCATCTCCAGTTTCGCCAAGTCCCAGTCCGAGGCGACCGGCAAGCCCCAGTCCAAGCGCAAAGGCATCTACATCGACCTCGGTGGCGGCGTCCGCTCGGCCGAGATCGAGTTCACGGGCTGGACGGGGTCTAATCTCCAGTGGGGCAACACCGGTGACGATAGCGAATTGACCGTCGGCGATGCGACTGGAGCGAAGGCGTTCACACAATTGGAGGTACTCTTCCACTACCTCGAAATCGCCGAGATCGACAGCCGTCGGCCAGCGAAACTGGCCTACGGACAGCACCACAGCGACGGGCTGTATGAGCCGATGGACGTCGTCTTGGAGAGCCCACAGGGGCTCCGGTCCAGTGACGACAGTTCGACCTTCTCGGGTACGCTGACCTTCCTCAGCGTCCAGTCACTGGACAAGGCCATCGACGCCACGGGGCTGACAGGATAACCATGACCGAGCGCTTACTCCACGCTGTCGCGGTCCCGAGCGACAGCCAGACCGACACCGGCTCGCGCCAGCAGAAACGCCTCGCCAAGCAGGGTGCCCTCCAGAGCGACGTCCCCTACGCCGATGCCATCTCCCCCCAACCCGGACAGCAGACACTCGTCGGGCAGGTCCGCGGAAAGTTTGCACCTATCCACGCCCAGATGATAGACGAGCTCCTGTCCAGCAGCATCCCTGTCGTGCCCTACGCCGGCCGGGAGGGCCAGGATACCATCGACGGTTACTACGCGCCGGAGACGACACAGCAGTCCCGTCTTGACCCGCGTGAGGAGCGCGTCCAGCAGTTCGACGGCGTCCTCGCGCCCAAAGGCACGCGCCGGTCGCACTGGCGGGCGGTCCGGACCAACCCCCAGTCCGACGACAATCCGTTCGACGCCGGCGCGGCGCCGGAGCTGGGGCTGTCCATCCGAGCCCGCAAGGTCCGCTGGTTCGACGACGTCGACGGCGGCCTCGAGGACGCCACGGCCCAGCGCACCGTCGAGGGCGAGCACGACCACATCGATATCTACGACCCCGAGGAGCCGTCGTTCGGCAAGCCACTCCTCATCTACGACATCCCCTACACTGAGGAATACCCCACCGACTGCGTCGTGTGGGACACCTACGACCGCGAGAAGGTGTACCGCGAGCCCGGCGACGGTGCGACGGTCGGGTCGGCGACAGTGGGCTCCGCGACCGTCGGCGGCGACGACGTCCGCGTCGCGAGCCAGTGGCAGCGGGTCTACCTGACTGACCACGAGTACCGCGGCGACATGGTCCTGGAGACCGACCGACTCCGACTCGTCATCGACCAGCCCGAAGACGTCCTCCGCGCCTACCGCTGGGACCCAGCGGACGGCCAGTACGCCCTCCTGCAGCTGGGCGCGTCGGACTGGCGGCTCTTCGATGTCGACGTCACGAGCATCGGGTTGGTCCGGCTCAAGGCGCAGTTCGAGTTCGAGGACATGTCGACGGGCGACCGTGTCAACCTCAACGGCACGCTCATCCGCGGTCTGGACAACGTCGTCTGGACGGAGCCGGTCAACGAGGGGGCCACACCACAGGGTCTGCAGGACCGCCTCGCCCCCATCGCGAGCGAGACGGGCTCCATCATCGAGCCCAGCGGTGATGTCATCAAGCGCACGGAGGTCGACCGATGAGCCTGCTGGACCACTTGGCGTTCTGGCGGTCCTCGTCGACGGACGACGGACCGTCGCCGGCGCCGCCCGAGCGCATCCCCATCGAGAACCTGGAGGCCGACATCCCGAGCGAGGTGCCCGAGACCTGCCCGGTCTGTGGCGACCCCGTCGAGCACGTCTACCCGCGCTCGGCGGAGGGCACGGTCGACGTGGGCGAGACGACCATGGTCTGCACGGTCGGGTCTGCCAGTCCGTCGCCGCTCGCTGACTGCCGGGTGGTGCATCGATGACGACCATCCCGCCCGACGAGCTCGTCGTGGAGGTCGTCAACCCCGAGTCAGACCACGTCTGGGAGGTCCAGCCCCTCGACGACGCCCAGTACTTGCCGGACGTCAACGACAAGCCAGAGCTGCGCGTGCCCGTCTCACGGAGTCAGGAGTCTCGCTGGCTGGACTCGGTGTGGGAGGGCGCCGAGCCCGAGATGCGCGCGTGGCAGGACGGCGAACGGCTCCCCATCGACGAGCTGCGCAAGCCCGAGACGTCGACGGACAAGATTACCCTCGTCGGCGAGGGTGGTCAGGAGCTCGACAATCCCGTCGAGACGGAAGTCCAGAACGAGACCGTCCCCGACGCTGTCCGGACGCTGCTCACTGACTTTACTACCTACGACTACTCCGTCGACGGACCGCCCAGCGGCACTGAGGAGCGCCTCCTCCAGACGCTGTCAGGGACGGACCTACAGAACGCGCTGGCCCAACCGCTCGACGACGACCAGCCGCTGCAGTTCGTCGACGGTGGCTGGGAGACACTCCAAGCCTGCTGGACGACCGAGGGCGAGGACTACGACAGCGGCAATGAGTTCAGAACGAGCGAACAGACACCAGCCGAGGGTGTTTACTCAGGTGGCGATTCGGCGTCGCTGGTCCGGGACTCGTCGGTCGCAGGAGGGCCAGACTTTGCGGAGTGGGACTTCACCGTCGGGCATACCATCGCTGCCGAAAACTTCGGTGCCGCGGTGCGCATCGACGCGGATGACACCAACTCAGCCCCGGCCCACAAGTGGACGCTCGAACACCCCGACGGGAACAGCTACCTCATCGACGAGGTCGGCGCCGGCGTGCTCGGCTCGACGCTGACGTGGGACCAGATCGGCGACGGCGCTTACAACAACCTCGACGGCTACGAGGGACCAGACCTCGTCCCGGGCGACTACACGCTCCGGTGTGAGGTGACCGACTCCGGCGGCGGCACCACATACGCGCTGTACGTCGACGCCGTTGCACCGTACAACAACTTGTTTTCGTGGCTGTTCGACAACAGCAACGACGGCAGCGGCGGCCCTCTTGACGGGCCACAGTGGTATCCAGACGGCATCGCCGATGTGACCTCAGTCGCTTTCGAGGACGCCAGCACTGCCGGGAACATCGACAGCGGCCGCATCGAGGCGACGCTGTCAGCGACCGACGATGGGCAGGCCGTGGGCCTCTCCAACGACAGTGGCGGCACGTGGTCCTCGGGTAGCAACACCGCTACGTTCTCGACCTCCTTTAGCGAGGCCTCGGGAACGCTGCGCTGGCGGGCCACGCTCGGTCGGACGGACGACCCCGACCGGACCACGACACCACTGCAGGGCACGGTCCCCCAGCGCGTCACCGGCGGCGAACTCAACGCCGACGTCGAGGACGTGGCCGTGCTGGACTTCCGGCGCCCGACGGGAAGCGTGCTCGATATCCTCCAGCGCTGGGCCGAGTACGCCAACGCCTTCTTCGAGCTCCGCTGGGACAGCGCCACCGGGACTATCCGCGTCGAGTGGACCCGACCCGGCCAGCGCGACACGCAGTCGACCGGCGGCCTGTCGGACTTTTCCGTCAGCAAGGACCTCCGAACCTACGGCAAGGTCACCATCCGGTCGTCGTTCCGGACGCGGCAGGGCGAGCAACTCACCGCCGACCACGGGACCGCGCTCTCGCTCGACGAGGACGACCTCGTCACTGGCCGGGAGTCGCTCATCGATGCGTCGACCAGCCAAGAGTTCGTCGCCGGCGTCGACTACGATATCAACTACGCCGACGGGGAGATCACGACGCTCGCGAACGGTGCAATCAGCGACGGCCAGTCCTTGGTCATCAGCTACCAGTGGGTCGCCCAAGGCAGCTACGAGGCCGACGGCTACGACCCCGCTGTCGACCGGGCGCTGCCGCCGAAGAAGCTCAACAGCGTCACGAGCGACAGGGAGTGTGAGCAGGCCGCGCTGGTCATCCAGCAAGACCTCGACGAGCCGCTCATCGAGGCGACCGTGACGCTGTCCCGGCTGGATGCCGGACGCTCGCTCATCAGCGAGCTCGACGTCGACGAGCTCCCGACCGAGCGGCCGCTGGAAATCAAGCAGTTGGACCGAACCGCGGAGAAGATCGTGCTCCAGCTGGGGTCGAGAGATACCATCTCCGAAGCGCTGCAGAACCTCGACCGGCGCCTCGGCGCGACGCAAGAGCGAGCATAGACACACGACCATCGCGATGACCGCTGGCGTTCGCCGGCGCGAGCCCACCGTTATCCCAACCACTACCCATGGCAGACAGAGTCCTTTTCCAAGACACCGACGACCTGAGCGAACAGAACCTGACCGAGCAGCGGGCGCTCTCGAACCTGACCGACTACGTCGAGCGGGGGCTGGGATTCAGCGCCGACTACCAGGCCAACACGCTGGACATCGGCAGTGGCCACGCTATCGTCCGCGACGGGATGCAGGCCTACGATGTCTTCCCCGACGCCCGATCGGGGCTGGGGCTGGCCTCGACGACCGGCCTCAACTACGTCTATCTGGCTATCCAGCCGGGCACTGACGACGACGTCCGCTACGAAATCGAGAGTTCGCAGACACCGCCGTCGGACCCGAGCCTGCTGGTCGGGACCGTCGACGCCGGCGCGGACACGTCGACGACGTCGAACCGGGCGCCCGATGGGGAGTTCCAAGAGGTGAGTGCCAAAAACCTATCCAACATAAAATTAGTTGGTCCAAACGGATACGACTCTCTGCAAGCGGCGCACGATGCACTACCAGCTGGCGGTGGCAAAATCCTCCTCACAAAATCCATCTCGGAGACGGATGTCGTCTTTACCAAAAAGGTCCATCTAGAGGGGGTTCAGGCCCAGACAGATCCGTTCGATAGTGGCGACGACGACGGGCCGTTTATCAGCACCAGTGGCGGTGATGGCATATGGTTTAAACGCGCCGGAACGCTGCGAGACGTAACGATTGTCGGATCCGGTGGCACTGGCACAGAATACTGCCTACGACTGGGGGAGTCGGGCGTTGTGAATATCAGCATGACAGTTGATAACGTGGCCGTTTGGAACGCCAGTGGGGACAACGTACAGGTCCGCGGCGGGTGCCAGCAATGGCATCTTAATTTCAATGAAATAACGAGTGCTGGGAACGACAATTTCGTTGTGCAGACAGACCTCGGCGAATCGGACTATTTCAACGGTAATCGATGCGTGCTCCGACACACGTCCCAAGCTGGTCGGGACGGCATCCGGATAGAAGGACCGGCGAACGGCAACAGTTTCTTCCACGTGAGCGAATCCAACGGAGAAGTTGGTTTCCGGGCCGTTAACGGATACAGCTTCGAGGGGAACCAATTGATGGGCTACGGGGCCGAAGCCAACGGGACGGTGGGGTATGACTTCTCTGGGGTCGACGACACGTCCCGAGGTAACACACTTAATGTGTTCTTCGGCCAATCTAATTCTGACCCATACAACAAGCCGATATTCAACACGCTGAACATCGCAAGGCTCTCGGAGGGTGTCTGGCCAACAACTACCGTCCGAGTGCGCAAAGGGACCCCCCAAAACATCACTACGGGTGGCCCCAACACAGTCTCGTTCCCGTCCGCACTCCGCGACAATCTCGGAGAATGGGACGAGACGAACAATCAGTTTGTCCCGGAGAAGACCTCTGACTATCAAATCACCTTCAACGTCATGTTGGAGGCGTCGGCCGATCAAAACCAAGTTGATGTGCGGTTCATTGACGATGGCGCCGTCCAAAGCGAATGGCTTTGGATTCTGAACGGTGCCGCGTTCCAGTCTCGTTCGTTCACGGATACCCTGCGCATCCCGTCAGGTACGCCCCTACAAATTGAGATGGAACCTGTTCAGGCCGATGATACTATCAGTGGCAATGGCTTGCGGACAAACCTTTCCATCAATGACGCTAGATGATGACTGATATCACCGATTAGAAGCACCAATCCGGTAAATTTTTCAATCTATATTTAAAGAGATACAGGCAGATGGCAGTTCAATCATGGCTTGACCACTTCTCCGAAAACACACGCGAGGTATATGCTGTCCTCGGCATTCTTATTATAGGCTCGGCCACATATATCCGTGATCTCGGAAGCTTTTCTCTCATTGGCTGGGACGAATCATTATACGCGCTTGTAGTCCGGTCTATCGTCGAAAATGGGCACTGGATTGCTCCGCGTTTACAATTCCTGCACCGGGGGCCGATTGTGACCGAGCCGTTCATGGAGAAGCCGCCATTCGTTTTCTGGGTTCAGGCGGTCTCAGTCACCGTGCTGGGTGATTCTGAGTTTGCGCTCCGACTCCCATCTGCGCTCGCGACCATCGCGACCGCGATAGTGATCTACTGGTTCCTTCGCAGGTACTCCGTTGGCGCCGGCCTGTTCGGTGCAGTCTCGTTTCTCACGATGCCATACGTGTTTGCAGGGTTCAACGCTGGCCGCACCGGCAGCACCGATGCCCTGTTCGTATTCTTCGGGACGCTCGCGCTGTGCACTCTCTGGGTAGCCACCGCGGACGACAGACGCGACATCTTCTATGTCGGGGCCGGGGCGACCGTATTGATGCTCTTATCGAAGGGGTTTGCCGCCGGCGTATTCGCCATCATCGCCCTCCCAGTCCTCGCAGTCCGCTGGAAGTGGCTGTGGAAAAACCGGGTCCCAGCTGCCACGGCGACGGTGGTTGCTACTGTAGCCGTGCTCGCATGGCCGACAGTCATGTACATGAGGTATGGCGACCCGTTCATCAATATCATTTTTATCAACCATGTCGTTGAGCGAGCGGCGAGTTACTCGACATTCCCGTTCGTGCAGGCCTTCCCAGCGTTTACCGACCCGTGGCTATTTGTCGTTCCAGCCGCGGTCGTCGCCCGGTTCCGCTCTCAGATGGAGCGTCTGCTCGTGTTTAGTGTCTGGTGGGTTGTTGCAGTGCTGGCCTTCTTCTCCCTGACTGCTGGCGGCCCATGGTATATTGCGCCCGCGTTTCCTGGCTTGGCAGTGGCAGTCGGCATCATCCTCGACGATGCCGTTTCAAGAACGCCACGGCGAGCAGTTGCGGTCCTTATCTGTCTCGGACTGGGACTGCTGATTTCACCTCGGCTGCCCATACAGCTCGTGCCCGTGGTTACGAACGGATTGAGGTCGCCACCAAGCGGGCTTCGATATCTTCTGGGGATTGGTGTGTTCTCTGTCGTGGTTGGGTTCGGGCTCGTTCGTCAACTCGACCTTTGGCCGGAGAACATCGACTGGACGAAATCTCAACTTATTGGATTGGTGCTTGCTGGGTTACTGCTGTCGGCACCGGTGGCGATATCTGGCTCTTGGGCGGTGAATGAGGGGAATCTTGGGAAATCTGCACACGAGCACACATCGCCTGATGCGACGGTATATCTGGCTGACGGTGTAATCCAGAACCATCCGCCTAACTGGTACGGGTTCTCGTATTACTCGGAGCGGTCAATTAGCCGCGTTCCTCTCAGTGATGTCAAGTCTGGGATGGTTATCGTCGTTCCCGAATCACGGCTGAATGAGTTGCAGTGTGAGTACACTGTACTAGACCAACAGCCCATTGCCGGCGCTGAGTTTGCTCTCCTCGAAATAGATTGTTCTACACGGCAACCATCCTGATTGCGAACTGCTCGACCAGGCTCAACAGACCGACGACACAGAGCGCAAGCAGACGCTCCGCGAGGATGCCCAAGGTGAGTTTGACAGCTGCGCGATCGTCGACGAGCATATCAACATCGAGGTCGTCTGACCCCGGTCGCTCCATCGCTCCTTGGTTCGCGATTTACCCATAACTAACCGCAATACCCCTTCTTAGCCGTATATTCGGAGGATAAGGTATTTACAACATCCGGCAGTAAGTAGTGACATGTCCGTTAGAAACTGGGTAATCGCCTTCATGATAATGGCTGTAGTATTTGGTGGCTTCATCGCAGCGGATATCCTAACTGGGTACGTCGACGCACAGTTGAGTGTAGTCATTCCCGTGGCGAGTGACACGATTGGGAATGTCATCGCGCCCGTGCTTGGGCGGTAACCTACAACCTCGCTCCAGTGTTGGATAGAGACTCGAAAGAACTCCCCGAACTACAGTTCGTACTGCAGAAGCGAACCGACAGCGTCAGCTATCGCCGACGTCGAACTCGACGGCGACCATCCCGTGCCCGTCGCGAACGAGGACCGGGCTTAGGACGTCGATGGGGTAATGATCGTCGTCCCACGCCGACAGCGAGCCGGGGATGTCAGCCAACGGGTTGCGTGTCAGCGCCGCCGGGTCGACGAGGACCGCCCCGCCGACCGGGACCGCCGGCGAGGTCGCGGTAGGGTACTCCCGCAGCGTCGCCGGGTCGTCGAGATAGACGAGTTTGTCCGCGAGCTCGTCGAGCACCTTCTGTGTGGTCTCGGGGTGGAGGACCCACTGGGTGTCATCGCCGCCGAAGCCAGCGTCCGCGAGCGCCTTGCGCGCGTCGTCGAGGACGTCGATGACGTGGCCGTCCTGCGAGAGCGTCGTCTCCGCAGCGCGCCAGAGCTGCTCGAACAGCTCTCGCCCGACAGCCGCCAGCCAGTCATCGCCACGGCGGATTTCGAGGGTCTCGAGCACGGGTGCGGTATGCGTGTTGGCCGTGCCGAAGTAGTGGCTGGGTAGGCCGACGTCGTCGGTGAAGTCCCCAACCCACGTCTGGGACAGCCGGTCGGCGAGGTGGTCGGGGCCGTCAGCCTTCATCCAGCATCGCCTCCTTCGCCTGCTGGATGCGCTGGAACTTGTCCCGGTCACCGTCGTCGTTGTCAGGATGGGCGTTAGCCGATAGCCGGCGGGCGACCGCCTCGACGACGTCGTCGGGCGCGTCCGGTGCGACACCAAGAACGACATGGGGCTCCTGCGTCGACGAGGGCCCGCCGGACCCGTCGCCGACCGCGATGGCCTCTTCGTTCCCGCTGGGGAGCTGGGCCGTCGCGACGGTCGACTGGCCGGTCGCGATACCACACCGCTCTGCGAGGCGCATCCGCTTGACGTACAGCGCGATGGCGCGGGCGTTCTCGCGCTGGGTCTCCCACCGGTCGCAGGCGTAGGCCAGCTCGTCCTCGGCGGGCTTGTCCTCGTGGCGGAAGCGGACCACGACGCCGACATCGTCGGGCTTGTCGTGCTGGTGGGGGATGTTCGGCCGGTCGACGTAGTGCTGGCTGGCCGTCTCGATATCGACGCTGGTCGCACCCCAGCGTTCGAGCTCGTCGACGACACTCTCGAAAGACTCCTTGCGCGTCGGCGAGAGGTCGCCCGGGTACGGCTCGCGGTCGTTGGGGTCAGTGCGGTCGTACCCGGCGGGCCAGTCCAGCTGGCGGACTTGGTCACTCGGCATCGGTGACCTCCTGTGGATTTGCCTCGTGGCAACCGGGGTCGATTCGCTGCTTCTCGACCACCGCGGGCTCGACGCTTCTGACGAACGCTTTTCGGAACTTGTCCTCCTCCTCGCAAGCCGCGCAGTGCAGGTTCGCGACGTACTCTGTCGAATCTGCCTCGTGGCGAATTTCCAGTCTGAACAGCGTGGATGCCTTGCAGCTACGACACTTTAGCACAATCAGCCCGTACTCGGACGTGACGTCACTCATCGCTGGCCTCCCGTGGGTCCGCGACGAACCGGTAGAGGCCCCGGTAGGGCTTCTCGACCCATCCGGCACCGAGCAGCCCGTCCATTTCGCGGCTGACGTACTGCTTGCGCAGCCCCGAGTCCTCGGAGAACCGCTTGACGGTGGCGTAGCCCCAGGGCTCGCCGTCCGAACGGCCGTCCTTCAGAACGTCCAGTAGCTGCTCTTGCCGGTCCGACGGCTCAAAATCCTCGTTTACCATGTCGGATTTGTGTACTCGTTGTTCCATCCCTTTTATGATACAACACACGGGACAATAACAGTTACGACAGTATTAGTATTGGCTGTTACAACGTAACAACTAAGTACCCCCGGAGTGTACTATGAAGTAGAGACGCCGGGTGCCACAGAAAGTGGCCGACTGCGACAACAGTCGACCGGTGTCTCGGGATGCGAGACAATGCAAGCTATCAGCCGCACCGGACTTAACTCGTCCGGCACGACCGCGACGCTCGCCCACGACCTGGGCGACGATATCGAATCAGCGACCCTCGGCACGGACGCCGAAGGCTACGACCACCACTACTGGCTCGGCGCCGACTGCGTTGTCGTCTACGACAGCGAGGGTGTCGACCACGTCGAGCACCTCGACGGCCGCGTCCTCGACGACTGGGTCAGCTACGTCGCCCAAGAGCGTGGCTGGGACACCATCGGGCAGCTGGCCGACCTGCTCGTCGAGGCCGACCGCCGACGCAAGGGGGGACTCTGATGGTCGACGAACAGAAGGTCCGGAGCGAGGCCACCACCATCGCCGCCGGCGCCCGCAGAACGCGCGACCTCACCGACCGCGAGTCGGAGTGTCTGCGTGACCTCCTCGCCGGCGACGAAGCGTTCGCCCTGCTCGTGACGGCCCAACAGAACGCGGTCCTCGTCGACACCAACGACCACGACATCGGCGAGGTCGTCGAACAGTTAGCAGTTGATGCAGCCGGCGCCGCGGCCGATGCCATCGACCGTATCATCGACGAACGGGTCGGCGACGCGAAGGACATCGTCGTGTTCGCCGACGAGGTCGACGCGCTGTCGTGGGCTGTGGCCATCGACCCGTACCAGTCCGGGTTCAGGACGGTCACCGACCTACAGCGGGCGACGCGGCCGGAGCTGGTCAACGCTGGAATGGCCCCGAAGCTGGTCGACCGCGTGAAAGATGACGTGGGCGACTTCGTGGAGGGCCAAGCATGACGGTTGACGGCCGCATCCGCGCCGGCGACGTCGCCATCGACCTCGTCGAGCGCGGCAAGGTCCTAGTCGTCGAGAAGGCCGCCCACTCTGTCGCGGCTCACCAGCAGGCCGAGAGTTACGACATTCAGACGTACAAGAGCCATCCGTTGCTGGACATCAGCGACGACGAGGCTGTCTGGACCTGCGTCTATCTGCCGGACAAGCCCACGACCGAGTTTTCCGGGGGCTACGACTTCCCCGAATCGCGGCTGGCTCGTCTCCCCGTTGAGGAGGCTCGCGAGTCGTTCCGCCGGCCGCAGGAACGGCAGGTGGTGTCGATGCTTGAGACGCTGTTCGCCCAAGCGCTAGACGACCACGCTTGGGAAGAGGTCACCACTGTGGCCGAGCGGTGCCTGCCCAGCGACCTCGTCGACGAAGCCCGCGAGCTCGCCGACGTCGAGCGGACCATCGGGGGCGATGAGTGATGGCGGTCTCGACCGACGCCGACGTCGAGGCCATCGCCCAGCTGGACGGGCGGGACGTCGCCGCCCTGACCGAGCCGATGGACGTCTACGCTGACGACCCCGAGACGACCGACGACCAGGTGGCTGTCTACAACCACGGCCAGCGGTACATCGTCACGCCACACGTGCCCTGCTGTGACTGCCCGGACATGATTCACCGGCGACCGGCGCGTGGCTGTAAGCATATCAGACGATATCGCTTCGCGACCGGCCAGCGGACCATCCCCGCCGGCGTGGACCGCAGTGCGCTTGACGATGGACTGGGGGCCGACCGATGACGGACCGCATCGTCGTCTCCCGGCAGCCAGTGGACGGGCTCGCCCGGCGCGACATCTACGAGCCTCGCGACGACGGTCGCTGGCGCTACGAAGAGCAGCGCTACAACGGGTGCAAGTGGGTCCACGTCGGCTCGGACGTCGTCGACGACGTCGCTATCGAGGGCGCGGAGGTGCTACAGGCGTGAGACTTATCGGCATCCCGCTGCCGAAGACCTCGTCGGTGCTGGTCGTCTCCTACAGTCGTGGCAGTGGCCTGGGGTGGGAGGTCGTATGAGACCCGACGCCCGCTCGTTTTCGGACCCGGACACTGAGTTCGAGATTATCAGAGAAATCCAGTCCGTCGGTCGCGGGGGCTGTACGGCACTCCGCCCGACTGGCGAGGTGCGGTGTCTCGGCCAGTGTGCCGACGGCGGAGTCTGCGGTCGCGTCGCCGCCGCGCCCGAGTATATCCCCCACCGCGAGGGGTGTGACCAAGCCGACGTCGTCAGCGAGTTCTACGCCGGGACGCACTGATTTGCGGTTTTAGATTTGCCATTCGGCCGCATTCGTCTCGCCGCCCGTATCGAGTTCTATCACGACGGCGACATCGGCATCAGTATACGCCGATTCGAGCGAAAACGCTTCCCACCCCGTCGCCTCTTCGCCGGGTAAAATATAGTCGCCGTCGGTATTTTCGACGAGCGCGCTGTTCCAAGACGCGTACTCTGAACCATCTGCGGTGAAACTATCGCTTAAATATAGAGTCTGCCGGTTGCTGTCGTTGTACCGCAGATATGTGAGGTCGCTCCGGGGCCAAGGGGCGACACGGCGTTCGTTTGCGCCGTTTCGGACTCGTAATTTTGCCATCAAAATAGTGGTTCCATCTGTCGCAGCGTGATTTGACCCCTGCACTTCGCCATCGATTTCGGCTACTGTCTGGGTATCTTGCACCGCCGCTTCCATTCCCGAGCGCGTCACGGAGTCGCCAACTTCCGCAGACCCGCTACCGCCACACCCGGCCAGTCCCAGCGCTGCCGTCGTCGCGATGCCAGTCAGATACCCTCGTCGGTCCATACAGCTACCTGACTTGTCCGGGGAGATAACGGTTGGGCCAACTCCGTGTTGGTTAACTACGGCGCGAGTGTTGGTTAACCACTGATATCGGAAACCGTTGTGGAAGTGTTGCACAACGATATCGCCCACGTGCCTGCCGGCACTTTCACTTCCGGCGCGGTGGCTTGCGGGCGCTTCGGAAGCCTCCGAAACGGCCCTCCAAGACGTATATGGAGATGGCCTGATAGGACAAGTGTGGCCCGAGATAGTCTACCCGCCGACCGGATCAAGCGTACTGGCGTCGAGGGCGCCGGCCGCCGGCTGATGTCAGACCTTGTCGACTTCGTCGGGTGGGAACTCATCGACGTCATCGGGGTGCGGGAGATTGGAAGCATCCAGCTCCTCGTTGAGGTAAGCAACGCCTTCGTCGGTGATGCCGTAGAGGCCGCGGGTGATACGGTAGAGCAACCCCGCCTTGACAAGCTTGCCAGCCCGGCGGCTGGCGTGGTCGGACGAGGTCCCGCCGAACTCGTCGATAGCACGGGGTGTCAGGTTTCCGTGCTCTTTCACGAGCTCAAGAATTCGGTCATCGACCGCTACCATCCAGTCCGCGGGCTCTCGCATGTTCTCGTTCATGAGTGGGGGTACAGCGCTCATATCTCCACCGATGCCTGTGAGTTGGACAGCTATGCTTATTAGTATACCGTCAATACTGTGCTCTAGCAATGTATCCCCGTTATCTGGCTCAAGAGTCCTGAGTTAAAGTTATTAGGCTTCCGCTATAATGGTGTAAGTGACCCGCCCTTTCGGGCTCTGAGTAAGGGCCCGACGTGCTGATGACACGCCGGGGTGGGTCGCCTCGACTACGAGGTTTCAGCGACCATGAGTAGAATAAAACACGAGGCTCTTAAAAGTGAGCCCACCCACGATAGTACAGTCCGCCGTACGAGCGGCGATGATTCTCCCGAGCCGACTGGTTCTCAGAAAGCAGACTCGCGTGATACCGCGAGCCCATCGCAGAGGACTTCGGTAGGGGCGCGTCCCTCCACCAGTACCGACGGACGCGACGAGGATAACGCTGACGACGACACGGTCCTCGTGTGTCCGGAGTGTGACCAAGCGGGCATCAAATCCCGCTCGGTCAACGGCATGCGCGGCCGGCCAGCGTCCGGGCAGTACGCCTGCCGGCGCTGCGGGACGACGTTCGACGAGCCCGTCGAGCGCGAGCGCCGTGGCCACAATTCACCCGGCCGGGGGCTCGCCGGCAAGCTCGACCGGATGGACCCCGACGACGTCGGCCAGCCGATGACCGACGGATCGGGCCACGAGTGCGACGCCTGCGGGGAGACCTTCCGGACGCTGACGAAGCTCCGACTCCACGAGAAGGACGACTGTCCGATGCGCGCCACCTTCGGTGCCATAGACACCGACGCCGAAGACGCGGGCGAGCAGGCTGCGGCTGGGCTACTGCAGTGCCGTCAGTGCGGGCAGGTCAACCCCAACGCCGATTTCGACCACTCGACAAGCTTCGACGGCGACGATTTCCACCTCATCGTGGGATTCCAGTGTCGCCAGTGCGCCTTCGAGAACGAAAACCGAGTGGTGCTGGAGGATGTCGACCCGGACAGTCTGGGCGACCTTCCCGAGCACCTCCAGCCTGACGAGGAGATCGCGACCGACGGCGGCCTCGACGTCGGCCTCCAGATAGCCAGCCGACTGCGTGACCTCGCCGACGAGGTCGAGGTCCACGGGCTGGAGGGGGGCGACATCGTCGTCGACGGCGACGAGGCGACTATCGTCGAGACGGTGGCTCTAGAGACTGGGGGTGACCGGTGATGCAGGACTGTTCCAACTGCAGCGAGGAGTTGGGCTACGACGCCGGGTTCGACGACCCACCCAAGGGCGAGGGCCACATCGCTGCCGTGTTCAACCCCGAGGACGGGCCGAGCTACGTCTGCAGCGAGACGCGCTACTACTGTTCGGCGGAGTGTCTCCTCGACGATGCGGACAACCACCCGTTTGGGGGTGGGCTGTGATGGCGTCGCCGTACTTCGAGGGCGTCCAAGAGCGCGCAGCCCAGCACCTGTGCGAGGAGTACGACGAAGCTCGGCGCAACGAGCCCACGGGCCCCGACACCGACGTGACCATCGTCACGGACCGGTGCGGCCACACGCTGACGTTTGCCGACGCTATCGAGGTCGTCCAGTTCGCCAACGCCGAGGTCGCCGTCGTCGAGGGTGCCGAATGGCTGCAGAGCGACACCGCGGTCGACGTCACGGAGGTGCGCTGATGGCGTCCTGTACGAAGTGCGGGGCAGCCTGCCAGGGCCAGATGTGCCGAGGCTGCGAGCGCACCGAGCACCAGGAGGACTACTACGGCGTCCCCGAGGACAACTTCGAGGACGACGAGGACGAGTCGAAGATAGACGAGCTGAACGATGGTCTGCTGGAGGCCTTTGCCGCCGGGTTTTCACAGGCCGTCGAGACGTTCGACATCGACGCCGACTTCGATACGAGCGTTTCTGCGCTGAAGGACAACGACGCGCTCGCTGAGCACCACTGGTACTACTGGGACGGTCGGTCGAAACCGTTGGAGTACTGGCTTCGTGCAGAGTTCGGCACTAGCCCGCTGACGCGCAAGCAACGCGAGACGTTGCAGGTCGCCGCCCGGAAGGGATACTTCGACGTACCCCGGCGCTGCAGTCTTGACGATCTCGCCGACCACTTCGACCGGTCTGGTCAAGCCATCAGCGAACGGCTGCGCCGCGCATCCGAGGCGCTCGTGACTGACCAACTGGTCGCGGCCGGGGAGGGTGATGCGTGATGCCGACGCTCAGCGTCGACGAGCGCGAGGAACGCATCGCCGCCGACGACGGCGACCGCGAGGACACCGTCCTGCAGGTCATCAACAACGGCCGCCAGTCCTGCTATCACGACCCCGACGCCGACTGCGCCCACCTGGCCCAAGCGACCGAGACCCGCGAGCGCACTCGTGGGTGGTGTCACGACCACGGGTTCGCGCCGTGCAAGCGGTGCGTGCTCGGGACCGCGGTGTCCGGCGGCCAAGAGTCGCTGGGGACCAAACTCCTCAACGGCGATGTCGGCGTCGACCACGATTTCGCGTGGGACCAGGACGGTGGTGAGGCATGAGCGCGGAGAAGGTCCAGGAGCGACTGGACGACGCCGTCGAGCTGGCCATCGTCACCGTCACCGACGCCGACCTCGACGAGGTGCTGGTCAAGCTGGAGCGTGCGAAGGCGCGTATCGAGACCGTGCAGAACTCGCGGGGTGGTGCGTGATGCCCGAGCGAACCGACCTCACCGCCCACGGCGAGGTCACCTACGCGACCGTCGAGTGTACCTCCTGTGGCAACGAGGTGCTCGACACCGAGGCAAAGCACGTCTTTGTCGGTGACTACGGTGGAGAGATCACGCGAAGCTACCGGGACTACGACCGTGTCAAGCTCAAAGACTACAGTCACGGCAGGCTGTGTCCGCACTGCGTCGACGAGGGTCCGGCACGGCTCCCACCGCTCCCGAACGCAGTCGAATCGTGGTGGAGCGGGCTCAGTAACGACGAGAAGGTCTTCGGGTTCTTACTGGGCATGTTCACCCTTGGAATGGGCGTAGTTTTCGGCGGTGCGCTGGTATGAACCCACTCCACGAGGCCGACGACGCCCGCGAGCTCGCGCCCGACGACGTCGTCGGGAACGCCCTCTGCGATGCGCTGCTCGACAACCCGGACCCCGCAGTCATCCGCGTGCTCAACGCCCACGGCGAGTGGGCCCGAGCGGCACCCTCCGTGCAGGACTACTGCCGGACGCTGGAGCAGGTGCCCTCCATAGTCGCGCGCTGGCCGGCGGACAGCCACGGCACCGACGTGTTCGTGTACGTGCGCGACGGGTCGCTTTATCGGTACAATGCGCCGACTGACGAGGTGCTCACCGCGCCGAAGCGGACGACTGCGACTGGAGTCCGCAGCGTTGTCGACGCTCGCGGCCGGCCCGAGCTGCTCCCGCGTGAGGACACCGTCGTCGGTGGTGATGTCGATGAGTAGCGCCCAAGCCACTGACCGGCTGACCTGCCAGACCGTCGGGTGTGACACCCACTGCCCGGAGTTGGGCGACGGGAGTGTCCAGCGCGACGGGAAGATGCGATGCGCCGGATGCTGGGACCACTACCGCCAGCACGGCGAGTGGCCCGGCGAGAGTCGAACGCTGGGAACCTACGACGTCCGAGACTACAGCACGCTGACGCTGGTCATCGGGAGTGAGGTTACGGACTACCTCGCCGCTGACGGGGCCGACCGCCTCCACATCCGGGAGCGCCAAGGCCGATACGAACTCGTTGGCGGCGATAGTGACGAATGGCCTGACTACGCAATTTCGCGAACGACCCAGCTGGGCAAGCCCGCTGTCGACCTGTTGGGACTGGCTGCCGGCGACGAGGTGCAAGCCCGCACCGACGGCGGCGTGGTCGTCCTCGACCCGATCGGGGACGCCGCGGACGACAGCCACCGCGTCGGCGACCCCATCGACGAGGACGACGTCCAGGAGGAGGCCGACGGTGATCCGGACGAGTCCGACGGCGACGACGAACTGCCGGTCGGGCTGACTGCCGACGATGTGCGCGAGGCTGTCGAGACGGCCGACGGTACCCAGAAGACCGGGCACAGCTACCTCGGCGATGTCGCGAAGGCGCTCAACGTCCGGCCGGCACGAGCACGTGTGTTCTGTCACGCCGTCGGCGTCTACGACGAAGTCACTGACGCCAGCGGTCCGAAGGGGGGTGACGACTGATGATTGCTGGCACGCTGTTCGTTCTAGACGACACCGCCGACGAACCGCTGGAGACGTGGTTCCGGAACGGCCGACTCCCCGCGCTGGATGTTCATGCCCACCAACAGACGTTCGGCGATGGCACCGTCCAGTCGGGTGAGGCTGCCGCCAGCATCGTCAAGGAGGTCGACGTCCCCGAGGTCGCGACGGTCGCGAACAAGGACACGAAGTCCCTCATCACGGAGCGCCGCGAGCAGAATGAGAAGATGCACATCGACTGGGTCGCCGACGTCACCGGGACCGGCATCATCCTAGCCTCCTCGGTCGAAGGGACCGAGTTCGGTGACTTCCCGGTCGGGCTGTTCTACAGCCGCACCGGACAGGAGCCCCGAGCCCAGTACATCGACGTCGAGGGTCTGCACACTCACTGGGACGACGCCGACGAGCTCGACACCACGTGGCTCAACGCCGCGGAGGATATCGACGGCGAGGGGTCAAGCATCGACTACCACGACAACGCCCGGAGCAGCGAGCCCGCGACCATCGGTCTCGGGTTCGGCCGGTTCTGGGACGGCACGGTCATGCGGGGCGTCGTCTACCAGAGCGGCTACGTCGCCCTGTACAACTGCGATGTGGCGAGCAACGCCGTCCAGTTCGTCGCGGAGGAGATACTGCCCCACTGCTACGAAGACGAGGACGAGCTCGGGAGCGGTGGCGACTCTGACTCGTGCGTTCGGTGTGGTCGCGATACCGACACCAACGACGACGGTCACTGCATCGTCTGCGAGGATAAGCTCGAAGAGGAGGCCGAGGAGGACGACTCCCAGACCACCATCGAGGACCTCGATACGGTCACCGAGACCGGGGGTGAGTCCGATGGCGAGTGACGAGCCGACCAACCGAGAGATGCCGTCCGGCGACGCACTCGCCGGCGGCCTCCTTGAAGACACGGTCGACCTCGTCACCGAGTCCCGCGACAGCCACGGCGACGCGGTCGAGAATCAGGAACACATCGCCCATGCGTGGGCGTGGTACCTGCGCGGCCACGGTCTCATCGGCCCCGAAGCCGAGCTGACCGGCGCCGACGTCGCCCGGATGATGCAACTGGTCAAACTCTCGCGAGGAGCTGTCGGGGAGTACGACGTTGACCACGACCGCGACGTCGCCGGCTACGCCGGAATCGCGGCTGCGTGTGAGACCGTCGACGGTAACGCCGACGTCGAGGAGGTGATGCCCGATGGCGAGTGAGGGTAACACCTACGACGTCGTCGACCGCCGCACCCACGACTGGGAGCTCGGCCTCGGATGTGTTCTGTACGACCCCCGTCTCGATACTGGCCGTAAGCTCTGGCACGTCACCAAGCGCCTGACCGACCACGACGGCGACGACCACCTGTACGAGCTATCGGACGGCACCCACACCGAGCGGCAGTTCTTTCACCACGAGGACGTTATCCGGATGTTCGTCCCGGCGGGGTGGTGCTGGCCCGTCGGCGAGAAGCCGCTGTACCATCTCACCCGCGAGTGTGGCGCCGACGACCCGGCAGACCTTATGACCGACGGTGGCATCGACGTCCCAACCTGCGACACCGTCGGGTGCAGCACTGAGTGCATCAGCCTCGAGGACGGCTGGGAACAGATCGACGGCACGCTCCGCTGTGCCGACTGCTGGGAGGAGTGGGAACAGACTGGCAGCTGGCCCGACGAGGAGGGTGACGCCTGATGGTCGACGGCACGAAGTACGACAGCGTCCTCGACGCGCTGAAAATCACCAAGACCGAGTTCGACTCCGAACTGTCGGGGATGGCGCTGGAGTGGACCAAAGACGACGACACCCGCTTCGACGCGTCGACGGGCGACCTTCGCAACTGGGCCCGCGAGTACCTCGATGGACACGAGTGGTTCGAGTCCTTCGACGGCGCGACGCTCGGAGCCATCGTCGAGTTCGCCGATGTCGACCCGCAGGCGCTGACGCGATGGCACTGCCAGGGCGACGCCGCCGCAGCGCTGGAGACGATGGCTGAGGAGGCCATCATCGAGCAGTTCGTTGCCGAGGTTCAGGCGAGTCAGGAGCAGGTTCTTTCGGGTGGTGACCAGTGATGGCGACGACGTCGTGGGACGACCTGCCGCCGGTCACCACCCACGCGGTCCGCCGGTGGGCCGAGCGCACACCCGAGGACAGTACCGTCCTGGAGCTCGCCTGGATGCACGCCCAGCGCGTCGACGCCGGCGCGCCGTTCCAGGGCGGCGAGGTGCGCTACCACCGAGCCAGTCAGACGTTGCTCGTCGAGCACGGCAACGTCATCGCGACTGTCTATGCCGTTGGCGAGCTGGAGAGTGAGGAGTATCACGCCGTCAAACACGCGCTACCCCCGGAGGTCCGGCGATGAGTGCCGAGGCACAAGCGACGCTGGCCGAGTTCGTCAGCGAGCCAGCGCCGGATTTCGACGCCTCCGGCCTTTGCGTTACAACGCCCCGGTTCCGACTCAGAAACAAGTCGCGGGCACAGGCCCGCGAGTGGTACTGGAACGAGTACGACCGCGATAGCTACGAGTGTCCGACCTGTGGCGGCGATGGTCCGTTCGACGTGCACCATCGCGACGGCGACCCGCTCAACAACCACCCACTGAACCTGGTGGCCATCTGCTGGCTCTGTCACAAGTCCGAGCACCGGCGCAGACGAGCCGTTCAGCGCGTGCAGGACTGGAAGGACGATTACAGCGACATCATCGAGGTGGATGCATGATAGAAAAATCCAGCATTATACGGTTTAAGTCCAAGAATCGTGACACATCACTCGACGCGCTCTTCGGCGCGGATTTGTGCCAGAACGGCCTGTCGCACCCACGCGTCGATGTCGATCTCCGCGGGGTCGTACCCCTCGGTGCCGTCGAGAATGTCCCAGATATCGGCGTAGAGGTCCATCGCCTGCTTGATACTCTCGCTGCGGGAGTAATCGGGGCGATGCCCGACGACGTTGTCGAACTCCTCGACGAGCGTGTCGTCCTCGCCGACCCAGATGCCGATGGTCGTTCCACCACCGCCGCCGCTGTCGTTGTCGCTCATACCGGCGGATGGCCTGCAAGGACCATAACTGCGGGTGGTCGCCGATGAATTGCATCTGTGGGACCGAGCTGGACGGGCGCGACCACGCCGTCGACCACGTCGTCGACGAACACGACGGCTTCGACGTCATCATGAGCGTCTACGTGGAGGCCCAAGATGACTGAGCGGTCGGCGAGCGGTGCTGGCCACCATACCCGCCCCGGGCTTGCATATATGCAAAGTACTAAGTACCCGGCTTGCATATATGCAAGTGTAGAAAGACCATGTTCGAGTTTGCATCCACCGCTGACGTTCGCACCGCCATCAACAAACACGACGACCCCGACCACGAAGACGCCTACACCGTCGACGAAGTCCAGGCCACGCTCGCAGAGATCAACGCCGACATCATCGACAACCTCGACCTCTACGAGGACGCGATGGACGAGGGCGCTCACGACGTCGTCTACGAGGACGACGACGTCCTCGTTCTGGCTGACAACACCGGCCAGTTCTGGAACGAGCAGCTGGACGTCATGGACATCGAGGACGAGCACGGCATCATCGACACGCTGGTCAGCTCGCTGCACCACACGATGGCCCGCGAACACTGCGGCCACTCCTGGAGCACGGTCGACCCGGTCGTCATCCACAAGCCCGACGAGTTCTCCGGCGGCGAAGCGCACCTACTCCGCGAAATCGCGCGGCGTACGGATGAGTACGGCAGCGTTGCGCGTGCCGTCGATACGCTCGCGACGGAGACCCACGGCTGGGGCAAGAGCAACTGGGCGAGCCTCACTGGCCGGAACCCGTCGACGGTCACGCGGACGACGGACAACTGACACCCAGGCTGCACGCACGGCTACTGTCCGGGGTGTTGGGGTGACGAGTAAGTTTATACCAACAGGTCACAAACCCGTTGGTAGGCAGAGTTCGTCGAATACCGACGGGATGCGATTGGTACCCGTCCCGTCGGTCAGCTACCAAAATCGCATGTTCAACTCAGACACGAGCCCTAATAAATATAGGGCCACTACGCGCTGCAAGGCTGCAAGGATAATCGGGCCGATTTTCGGTCTATTTCCTGCAAGGATATCGCTCAATCGCCAGACGGGGCCCGGTACCCCGAGAGTCCATAGGCACAAATTAGTGTCTTTATCCGGGTAGATAGCACTAGATTGAAGTGGTCCCGGGAATAGCCCCAGATATGGCAGCCGATGGCGACGAACGGACCTCCGTCCGGACGTACGTCCCGATGTACCAGAAGGAACGCTGGCAGTCACACGCCGACGAACTCGACATGAGCCAGAGCGAGTTCGTCCGAACGATGGTCCAAGCCGGCCGGAGCGGGTTCGAACCGCCAGAGGCGGAACCGGCCGACGATTCGGCGAGCGCCGAGTCTCCGCGACCCCGTTCTCCGGACGCGGACCCCGGGGGTAACGGGCTGGAAGACCGGGTCGTCGAAGTGCTCGATGGCGGCGACCACTACGATTGGGAGGCGTTACTCGCGGCCCTGACCGACGATATCGAACAGCGACTGGACGAAGTCCTCCAGGAGCTCCAGTCGGACGGCCGGGTTCGTTACAGCGGCCGGCACGGGGGGTACGTGCTGGACGAATGAGTTCGGACACCGCGACTCCGGACCCGGGCGAGGACCCCATCGGCTACTTCCTCGACGACGTAACCTACCACGGGAAGAGCGACCGAACGCGGGCGTTCTACGAGCGAGTGTTGCGGGAGTTCGAGCGGTATCTCGCCGGAGGTGGTCACCCGACGCCCGTCGGAACGGCCTCACACAGGGACTGCATGGCCTACGTCCACAGCCTGCGTGGCACACACAGCGAGAGCACGGTCGCGACGTACGCCTCCTATCTCCACCGCTTTTTCGCCTACATGACCCAGGTCGGGACCTTCGAATCGAACCCGATGACGCTGGTGATGGAGGAGATGGACGAATCGATAAACACCGACCCGACGCGCCGCGAAATCGGTGTCGAGGCGATGCGGTCGTTCGTCGCGACGATCGACCACCCCCTCGAACGTGCCGTGGTGGTGACACTGCTGAAGACGGGTATGCGAGCGGGCGAGCTGTGCAATCTCGACCTTCGGGACCTCCACCTGGCCGAGGCCGGGCCACGGCCCGACGTGCCCGTTCGCGCCGGGCTCGACGGCCGGCCGGACTCCCTCTACGTCGCCACCGAACCGGCGCGTGGCACAGTGGTAAACGGGGAAGAGCGGTCGGCATCGAACAAGCGAAAACGCGACACGACGGTGCCGGTCGACGGCGAACTCGCCCGGACACTGCGTCGCTGGCTGGCGATTCGACCGGACGTGCGGTCGGACGCCGAACCGCTGTTCGTCTCGACGAGCGGGGACTGGGGAACGCGGCTGACACCGGATATAGTCCATCACCTGGTCGAAACGCACGCCCGGGACCACGGGTGGTACCGCGACGGCGGCGGGACCGAGGAGAACGTCACGCCCCACTACTTCAGACACTTCTTTACGACACATCTACGCGATAGAACGGGCGACCGGGGCGCAGTCAAGTATCTCCGTGGGGACGTGGCACAGGACGTCATCGACACCTACACCCACGAGTGGGGGACCCGTGTGCGGGAGATATACGAGGCGAACATCTACTCGATATTATAAATTACGAACTCGTGGTTCGTTTGACGCGTCGGAGATGAGTCTCATAAATCACATACTGCTATATCGAATGCGCCGTCAGGCTTCGCCGTCTCGCCGCGCTCAGTCGCGAGGTCGACTCCTCGCCGGTTCCCGAGACTCGCCGATATAACAGCTATACATCTGTTATACCAACTGTGGCCGGGCGGTGACGGCTCCCTCGCGGACCCCGGAGTATAGCTCGCATACCCGGAAACGGCGACCACACTCTGGAGCGTGGGTCGTGCGCGGCTGGCCCGCCCTCCGTCGGGCGTAGGCACCGTCGAATTCGGCTGCTTCTCGTATAGCCCGTTATTAACCGAGTTGGTTGGTGTATGTTTATATTCGCGCCGGCTGAGGGCGTCATGTCATGCGAATCGAATGTCCACAGGCCCGGCGGGCTCTGCGGGGTCCGCTGTATGGAGGGCGCAGAGACCGATGAGTAGCGACGTTCCGACCCCGTCCGATGGTGACCCGGAGAAGTCGTCACAGGAGCACCTGCAGGATATCTTTCTCGAAGTGACTGGGACAGAGGTGTGCGTAGAGACCCAGGAGCAAAACACCGAGCCGGGCAGAGATATCGCCGGCGAAGAGAGTTCCACCGCTGAGTACGTCTCGACGATGGTCCGAGACGACGGGCTCTCGGAGACGCTGGCCGAACCGAGCGGCGAGGGTCAACCGGAGTAGCGTCGCCCGTCAGTCGTCTTCGAGCCGTCCCTGCGCGTCGATCTCCCCGTTCCGGATACGGGTACTGCTGATGCGGAGGCCGTCTTCGGCGACGACGAACGGCGACGTGTGGATTTCGAGCGGCTGATATCCCCGGTCCAATCGCTCGTCGTTGAGTTCGTGAGCGCGCTGCTGGGCCTTGCCCTCCGGAGCGACGACGAGTGCGTCCGCGTCACCTCGCGTAGCGGCGGGACCGAACTTGTCCGATATCTTCACGATTTCCCAGGTGGCCGTATAGGCGCTGCTGACGCGTTCGAGCGTCGTCGTGAGGGTGTCACGACGCTCGGCGAAGGAGCCGAGGAGGTCGGCGTGTGACGGGTCGCTGCGGGTCTCGGTCGCCAGCGCGTCGGAGGTGAGCCCGACGATGACGTGTCCGTCCCCCTCGCCGTCGTGGCTCGCGGTCTGGAACGCGCTGTGGAGGAGCGCCCGGTGGCCGTTGTGAACCGGTGTGAAAGTGCCGCCCAGAATAGCGATACGTGATGACATACGACGGGCTAGAACAGCGACGGTGGTATAACTGTGGGGCCGTTCCCCGACCGGAGACGGTAGCGGCCCGCAGTGAGCCCTGTTGTCAGTGGGCCGGGTCCGCTCTGTCGCCGAAACACCCGGTTACCGACGGCGGTCGGGCGACGGGGCCACATAAGTGCGTAATAATCATGCAGGTTCCTGTCGTACTCCCCCACGTCGCGACCCCGGCGAGGCCTCCACTGGTCCTGTCCCTCGGCCGCTGTCGCGACAGCCAATTTGTTCTCGGGCCCCGGAGTCTGGTCCCGTCGGACGATAACACGGCCACAATAGGGACAGGCAGGAACACACGCGACGCGCTGGACTGCGTCGGTGCTGTCATCGAGGCGCGGCCGGTGCGAGCGACGCGCGATGCGGTCGGCGTCGAGGGGTAGCTATCCACCGTCGCCGGGACACCGTCCGACCTCGACACGTCCGGGTGCGTGTGGGCAACTATCCGGCCCCACTGAGGTCGACACGGTCCGGAAACATCGCCCGGCGACCAGTTCGACCGAGTTGCCTCGCCGGCGACCGTCCGGACGGGGCCGACCGAGATAAACATCACTTAAGTGTTACTTGCAGTCGTGCCGGAGACGGACTCACTGTCCGGCCACGGACCACCCACGTAGGAACAGCGTTACAATACTGGTGTCGTGTGTCGGTGTACTTGCCGGCGTGCGCCGACGACGGCGCAGTCAGTCGGCGACCCGAAACCGGGAACGGTTCACCATCGACTCGTGTCCGATAAAACGGGGCGCATCTGGCCGGTTGTTCCGTGTACCCCACCCCACTCGCGTGCGAGCCGACGACCGGCCACCGCTCCGGACCCACCCCCTTCGACGTCGTTTCTCCGACGTGTCACGACCGAACAGCGACGACTGTTTCACGGTACGCGGCGAAGCCGGACTGGTCTAGTCGTCGTCCCGTGACTCCGTGACCCAGTGGCACGCCGAGCAGAACGCGAACGTCCCGACGACGAGGCCCAGGAGTCCGAAGACCGCACTCGATGCGAGTCCGACGCCGAGCGAGAGCCCGACGATCGCGAGACCCACGAGGGAGATAGCGCCGTAGTACCGGTACCAGTCGACGCCCGCATCCTCGGTCGGGCGGTCGAGATACTCGGTCAGGCACTCCGACTGTTCGGCGAGTGCTACGTGACCCCGGTCCTGGTTGAAGTCGACGACGCCCATATCGTCCATCTTCGGGAGATGACACTGGTAGAGGCCGACGTACACCCGTTTGCGCTGGCTCGACGTCAGGGCGTCCGTCGTCGTGTCGTTCTCGATAGCCGCGACGTGTTCGGCGAGCTCGCCGAGCGAGACGCGTTCACCGGGCTCTTGCTCCCTGAGATAGTGGATGACCTCGCGGCGGCGGCTGTTCTTGAGAATCTCGAACACCAGATCGAGCGAGAGTTCCTCGGACTCCGAATCGGATACGTCCTCCTGTTGAACTGTCGTATCGTTCACATCGTCTTGACTGTCGGTTCGGGTCGGTTGTTCGGCGTTGGTACGTGCGGATTGGTCCTGGGTACTCATGGGTATGGTCCTCCGTGGCCCGGAATCCGGACGTCGAGTCGTGTGCTCGCAAGCGGGTTTGGCTACTTGCACCCCCCCTATCCTGCAAGACCAGTGGGTTGTCCGAACCCCAAGCGTCTGCCAAAACAGTCACTCGTCCCACACTTAATACTTTGTCTTGACAGCTATCTTATACGTAGCGGCTAACTAGAACGGGGTACGCTCGGGAATAATAACGCTCACGAGCGGCCGGCTCCGACAGTGTACGTCGGGAGGGGGAGTTCCCCGAGCGACCCTCGCGCGTCGACGGCGACAGCATCGCCGAACGCCTCGTAGTCGAGGTCGCTGTAGGCGTCGTGTTCGGTCATCACGACCACGGCGTCGTACGTGGACGCGGTTTGTTCCACGTTGGCTACTGCCACGGGTTCGGCCGGCAGCTCCGGAACGGCGGCGACATCGACGGCCGGGTCCGCCGCCCAGACCCGCGCCCCCAGCGCGTCGAGCTGCGAGACGACGGGCCTGGACGGCGACTTGCGCGTCTCGTCGACGCCGGCTCGATAGGCGACGCCAAGCACCAGAACGTCGGCGTCCTCGACTGGCACCCCCTGCTCGTCGAGCAGGTCGACGACGGCGTCGGTGACGAACGACGGCATCTCGTCGTTGACCGCCCTGCCGGTCTCGATGAGGGGCAGGTCGGTGTCGACCGTCGTCGTGAGGAAGCGCGGGTACAGCGGAATGCAGTGACCGCCGACACCCGGCCCGGGGGAGTGTATCTCACAGAACGGCTGGGTGTTGGCCACCTCGATGGCACGGGTGACATCGACCGAGAGCGGGTCCGCGACCCGGGCCAGCTCGTTGGCCAGTGCGATGTTCACGTCGCGGTAGATACCCTCGAAGACCTTCACGCACTCCGCAGTGGTCGCGTCGCCGGCGGGGATGACCTCGTTGCTGGTCAGCTCGTCGTACAACAGCCCGGCGACCCGCTCGCTCTCGGCGTCGACGCCGCCGACGACCTTCGGGTACGCTCCGCGGATGTCTTCGAGCGCGCGGCCGCTGGCGGTCCGCTCCGGACAGAAGGCCACGCCGAACTCGTCGGGGTCGAGACCGCTCCGGTCGGCCAGCCGCGGCGCGACGACGTCACGGGTCGTGGTCGGCGGCACCGTCGACTCGACGATGACGAGGTCCCCCGGGGAGAGCCCCTCGCCGACGGCGTCGACGGCGGCCCGCAACATCGAGAGGTCCGGCTCCGCTTCTTCCATCAGCGTGGGGACGATGAGGACGTGGACCTGCGCGTCGCTGGCCGCCCGGGCGCCCCGCGTCGTCGCCGTCAGCGAGCGGTCCGCGCTCGTCTCCGCGACCAGTTCCGCGAGCCCCGGCTCCCCCTCGACCGGGCTCTCGCCGCGTTCGATGGCCGCGACGACCGACTCGTCGATGTCGACGCCGACGACGTTGCCGGTCACCTCCGCGAGCACCGCTGCCAGCGGGAGCCCCATCTTCCCGAGACCGTACACGGCGACCGGAATCTCCCCGTTCGCGAAGGCCGCCTGCAGCGCGGCGCCGTCGCGGTCGCCGGCGTAGACGGCCTGTTCAGATCGTGCTGCGGTCACTGACGCTCACCTCCTCCTGTGCGAGGGTCCGCGAGTCGGCTATCTCGCTTATCTCGTCGGCGAGCAACATCGCGTGGAGCCCGTCGGCTCCGGTGGTCCGCGGGGTCGTCCCGTCGCGTACGCAGTCGACGAACGAACGCAGCTCGCGTTTGAGCGGCTCGTCGCTCTCGACGGCGGGGCGCTCGATGATGCTCTCCTGACTGTAGCGTACGTCGCCGTCCTCGGTGTGATACGAGGGGTCCGAATGCCGGTAGATGCGGACGGACTGGTCCATGAAGTCGACGTTGACGTGACACTCTCTCGCCGTGACCGAGAGGTCCCGGATGCGCTCCTGTGTCACCCGACTCGCCGTCAGCGAGCAGAGCGTCCCGCCGTCGAACGCTATCTGTGCGTCCGTGTAGTCGCCCTCGCAGGCGCCGATGGCGGTGACGCCGGCCACCTCCCCGCCGAAGAGCGCACAGGCGATGTCGATGTCGTGAATCATCAGGTCCATCACCACGTCGTCGTTCACGTCCCGGGAGACCGGCGGCCCCAGCCGACGGGCCGAGGCCGCGATCGGCTCGACGCCGGCGAGCACGTCTTTGAGCACGTCGACGACGGGGTTGAACCGCTCGATGTGACCCACCTGGAGAGTCACGCCGGCCGACCGGGCCCGGTCGATGAGTTCGTGGCCCTTCTCCGGGTCGTCGACGAAGGGCTTCTCGACGAGGAGGGAGACGCCGGCGTCGATGGCGCGGGACGCCACGTCGTAGTGAAAGCGCGTCGGGACGGCGATAGAGACCATGTCGACGCGGTCGAGCAGCGTTTCGAGCTCGTACACCGCGGTCCCGTACTCCGCCGCGACCTGCCTCGCCGCCTCCTGGTCGGCGTCGGCGATGCCCGCCAGTTCCACGCCCTGGAGCTCGTTGTACACCCGCGCGTGGTGTGTTCCCATACTCCCCACCCCGACGACGCCGGCAGACAGCGGCTCGGTCATGCTGGATACTCCGTGAGTGCGAGCGAGATTGCCCGGACGTCCCGCGGCGAGAGGTCGGGATGGACCGGTATAGAGAGGACCTCTGACGCGGCGCGTTCGGCGACCGGAAGCGCGGCGTCCACGTCGTCGTAGGCCGGCTGTCGGTGTATCGGCGTCGGGTAGTACACCGCAGAATCGACGCCGTAGCTCTCCAGATGGGACTGCAGCGCTGCGCGGTCGTCACACCGGACCGTGTACTGGTGGTAGGCGTGCTCACAGTGGTCGGGCTCGACCGGCGTGTCGATGGCGGTCCCGGTGACCGCGCTGTCGAACTGTCTCGCGTGCTCGCGCCTGGCGGCGACGTAGTCGTCGAGTTTCGAGAGCTGGACGCGACCGATGGCCGCACAGATATCGGTCATGCGGAAGTTGTGGCCGACGCGGTCGTACCCGCCGTCGGGGCTCCGCCCGTGGTCGATGAAGCTCCCGAGCCGGTCCGCGACGGCTTCGTCGTCCGTGACGACCATGCCGCCTTCGCCCGTGGTCATGTTCTTCGTGGGGTAGAAGCTGAAACAGCCGGCGTCCCCGAAGCTGCCCACCGGGTCGCCCCGGTAGGTCGCGCCGTGGGCCTGCGCGCAGTCCTCGACGAGGGCCGCGTCGTGACGGTCCGCGATGTCCCGTAGCTCGGCCAGCGGGGCGGGACAGCCATAGAGGTGGACGGCGAGTACGGCGTCGATACCGCCGTCGGCGTCGTCGATAGCCCCAGCCACACTGTCGGGGTCCAGGTTGTACGTCTCCGGGTCGATGTCCGCAAACAGCGGCCGCGCACCGACGTGTCTGATAGCGTTGGCCGTCGCGATAAACGAGAACGGCGTCGTCAGAACCGTGTCCCCGCTACCGACGTCCAGCGCGGCCAGCGCCGCGTGGAGGGCCGTCGTCCCGTTCGTGGTCGGAACACCGTAGTCGACGCCACAGTACTCCGCGAACTCGGCGCCGAAGGTGTCGACCTCGTCGCCACCGCTGAGTTGACCGGAGCGGAGAACGTCGTGGATGCGGTGGAGTTCCTCCCGGCCTACGTCCGGCGACGCGATCGACATGGTTGGCCCGTCCACCTGTGTGTCAGTCATGCCGCTTCACCGCCATATCAGGGAATATACCGACTCGTCCAGTCGGCTTCGATTGGACTGCTATCACGGTTTTCGGCAAGCAAAGTATCGGCATTGTTATGTGCGCCTTGCACTGAGAAACGTCGCGTTTCGTGCCATACGGGGTCGGTAGCAGGCGGGAGTCAGCCAGTTCCCGTCCACGTGAGTTCCGGTTCGTTTTGCCGGAGATACCCACTCTGTATCCGGTATATGTGATACGTAACAAAGGTGGGTCCACCTGTTTATCTCCCAACAGTGGCTTCGAGGCGGGACAGTCCGCACCCACGTAGAGAAACGAATGACACAGGCCCCTGTCGATACGGTGTACGAGGTTCTGAGCAACAGCCGACGACGGTTCGTGCTCTCGGCACTCCGGGAGCACGACGAGCCGGTCTCGATGACGACCCTCGCCGCCGGAATCGGCGCTCAGGAGGCCGGAGTCGGTCCCGAAGCGGTCAGCACCGGCGAGCGGAAACGGATTTATGTGTCATTGTACCAAACACACGTCCCCAAACTGGAGGCAGCGGGGTTGGCCGAGTACGACGCGAGCGCTGGCACGGTCAGCCAGACGGCTGCGACGACTGATATCGACGAGTACCTCCGGACGGTCCAGCCCTCGCGACGATGGGGCCGACTGAACGGGGCCGTGTCGGTGGTCGCTGTGTCACTGTTCGTGGGCTGGACCATCGACGCCCCGGTGCTGATGACGCTGTCGCCGACGGCGCTGCTTGTCGGTGTCGTCCTCACCTTGCTGTCAGTCACAGTCGTACAGTTCGCTGACAAACGGCACCGTCGGAACAGCCGACCACCGGAGCTCCGATTCCGATGAACGACACGCGACAACGTCGGTCCGGCCGACCGAGCAGCGCTGGCACGCCACATTGCACCCTCATGGATACAGACACACCCTGGCGAACGAGCAGACGCATCGAACTGAACAGGTATGGCCTGCGCGTACACGGAGGGGAGCCCCGATGAGCGAACCCGACCCGTGGGACGACATCAGCTACGTCATCAGCTCCCGCTACCGCATCGCGACGCTCCGCAGACTCTCGGACGGCCCCGCGACGCCGTCGCTCATCGCGGACGAGACGGACCTCAGTATCGCCCACGTCTCGCGGGCGCTACAGGAGCTCCGCGACGCCGACCTCGTGACGCTGCTCGTCTCCGAGAACCGCCGCAAAGGGCGGGTGTACGGTATCACGGACGAGGGCCTCGAAGTGTGGGAGACCATCGAGGCCGAGAACATGCTGTGACGCCGGTTACCCGTCGACGGCGTCGGTCGACTCCTCGTCTGGGAGACATCCCTCGGGCAGCAACTGTTCCGGGCGACGGCGGTGTTTCGGTGTGTCCGCGAACTCGTTGATGCGTCGCCACTCGTCGGAAGTCAGGTGACCACTCATACAGCCTCAGTGAAATCATCCATCCACTTCGTAATTCAGGAGCTATCCGGAATAAGGGGAGCTTGCGGTCCGGGCGGTTCCGACCGCACGACCGGAGAGGGTGCTCAGTCAGGCAACACCATGTTGAGCGTGTCACGGACGAACGGGCGCGGGTCGTCGAGGCTGAAAAAGTCGAAGTTGGGCTGTTCGAGGAGCGACTGGCCCATGCCGCCGAGGGTTTCGGCCACCGACGGGCGGGTGACGTAGGGGTACTCCTCCGTGAGGACGCTGTGGAGGTGGACTATCTCGCCTCGAAGGAAATGCGACGCCGTCCCCGGTCGGTACGCCGGGTCGAACGGGCCCGAGGCCCCGTTGGCCAGCTGCCAGTAGTAGTAGGGGTAGTCGACGCCGGCGTGGATATCACAGGGGAGGGAGGCCCAGAACCGGGGGTTGATTTCCAGCAGTTTGAACGTCCCCGTCTCCCTGTCGCGGATGAACCCGACGGAGGCCAGCCCGTGCCAGTCCAGCTCGTCGAGGATGGCCAGCCCGGCGTCCTCCAGCGCCGGGATGTCCACGGCCTCGTGGTAGACGCTCGGGCCGCGCGGGTATTTCATTCCGCGCCGGAGCGCCTTCTGGGTCGACACCACCGCCTCGCCGCGGTCGTACAGCGCGCGGATGGTGAACTCGGTCCCCTCGACGTACTCCTGAACGATGGGGACGTGTCCCATCCGGTCGACGAGCCCCTCGACGTCGGGGCTCTCGCCGGGTTCGATGTACTGCGTACCCGCCATATCGCGGTTCGCCTCCGGGTCGATGTCCTCGACGTAACGGTCGGCCAGAAAGCCGTAGCGGCCTTTGACGATGTTTCGGCCGTCCCAGTCGTCGACGTCGGTCAGCAGTTCGGTCTCCGGGACCGCGACGCCGGCCTCCCGGGCCGCGTCGACGAGCGCGATTCTGTCGTGTGCTTGTGCGAGTGTCTCCGCGTCCGGCCACAGCGTCGCCACGTGGTCTCCGAAGGCGTCGCGGTACTTCGAGAGGACGTAGACGTCAGGTTCGCGCACGGGCGCGATGGTCCGAACGTCCGGCCGCCGGGCCAGGTCGAGCAGCGCGTCCCGATACGCGTGGATGTCCGAGAACGGGTCGGGCAACTGGACCGACTCGTCGCAGTACCGCGACGCGATAGCCGGCGTCCGAGTCCTGTCGGCTGCGCCGATAGTCCGGACGCCACGGCGGCCCAGTGACCGGATGATGTTCACCGACGCCGGCGCCTGATTCGAGATGACGACGATGGCGTCTTCCGAGGTGGCTTGCACTCCCATACCAGCGGCTTCGAAGAATAGTTGAAAAGTTAGTAGGACAATAGTGTATGGAAAGTCAACTATTCGGCGAAATCGGGCCGAACTCTAATATGTCTATTTTGTTATCAATTTCCCAAGATAGCGACCCAAACAAACGCCAAATTTTTCCCAATATCTCTGTTTCGTATGGTGTTTTCAGCTGGAAAGCACCCACCCGAATTCGCGGGATTTTACACACCTTTCTGAACTAATCTATTTGCCCAGTTTCGCCTCGATATCGAACGGTCATTATAACAATAGGTCGCTCTCCGTTAGCCGTCTCTGATGACGGAACAGGTCCCGTTTACAGATGTATACGTCGACGACGATATCGTCGACAGTGCGACCGAGGTGCTCGACTCGCGTCGGTACGTCAAAGGTCCGCGCGTCGAAGCGCTCGAAGAACAGTTCGCCGACACCTGTGACGTCGGTCACGCCGTCGGTGTCAGCAGCGGGACAGCGGCGCTGTACCTCGCCATGAAGGCCGCCGGCATCGGTGACGGGGACACTGTACTGGTCCCGTCACACACCTTCTTCGCGACGGTCAGCCCCGTCGTCGAGCTCGGTGCCGAACCGGTGTTCGTCGACGTGGACCCGGAGACCTACACCATCGACGAGACGGACCTCGCCCGGAAGGCCGCGGCCCACGAGGACGCGGCCGCGGTGGCCCCGGTCCATCTCTACGGTCAGCCGGCGGCGATGGGCCCGATTACGACCATCGCCGAGCGGTACGACCTGCGGGTGTTCGAGGACAGCTGTCAGGCCCACGGCGCGACCTACCGGGGCGACCCGGTGGGCAGCTTCGGGGACGCCGGCTGTTTCAGCTTCTACCCCTCGAAGAACATGACCGTCGCCGGCGACGGCGGCATGCTCGTCACGGACGACGCCGACCTCGCTCGGGCGGCCAGAGAGCTCCGCAACCACGGGCGCGACGCCGACGGGAACCACGTGCGGCTGGGGCTGAACCACCGGCTCGACGAGGTCAGTGCGGCCGTCGGCATCGAACAGCTCTCGCATCTGGCGGACTGGAACGCCGACCGGGCGGCGGCGGCCCGGCGGTATCGCGACCGGCTGGCCGACGTGGACGCGGTCGAACTCCCGACCGAGCGCGAGGACGCCTCGCACGTGTACCACCTCTTCGTCGTCCAGGTGCCCGACCGGGACGAACTACGAGCCGCGCTGGAAGAGCAGGGTATCGGGACCGGCGTTCACTACGACCCGCCGGTCCACCAGACACCGGCGATGCGGTCCTATCTCGACGGGGTGCCCGACTTGCCGGAGACCGAGCGGCTCTGTGACCGCATCCTCTCGCTCCCGATGCACCCCCGCATCACCGACGAAGAGATCGACCGCGTCTGTGCGGCCATCAGGGGGTTCTACGAATGAGATACGGCGTCGTCGGCACCGGTTACTGGGGGAAAAACCACGTCCGCGTCGCGAAGGAACTGATGGACGATGGCGAGCTCGACGAGGTCGTGCTCTGTGACACCGACGAGGGGCGGGCCTCCTCGCTGGCCGAGACCTACGACCTCCCCTACGTGACCGACATCGGGAACCTCGACGTGGACGCGGCGACGGTCGCGACGCCCTCGACGACACACCGGACGGTCGGGTTGTCGATGCTGGAGCGGGGTATCGACCTCCTCGTCGAGAAACCGCTCGCACTCACCTCCCGGGACGCCTGGGACATCGTGGAGGCCGCCGAGGACAACGACTGTACGCTCGGCGTGGGCCACATCTTCCGGTATCACCCCGCGCTCGTCGCGCTGAAGCGACGCATCGACCGGGGGGAGCTGGGCCGCATCAAGTATCTCCAGACCCGGCGCTTTTCGTTCCGGGTCCCCCGGACCACCACGGGCGTGCTGTACTCGCTCGCGGTCCACGACGTGGACATCTACGACTACCTGCTGGGTCGCCGTCCCGACACCGTCCACGGCCAGCTCGACTCGTTCGTCCGTGAGAACATCGTCGAGACGGCCACCATCACGCTGGAATACGGCAACACCAGCGGCGTCATCAACTCCTCGTGGCAGGTGCCGGTCTTCGACAAGAAGCGCGACCTCGTGGTCGTGGGGTCGAACCGCTCGGCCTACGTCGACTATCTGCAAAACACCAAGCTCGAACTGTTCGACGCCGAAGTGTTCTCGGACCCCGACGACGGGCTCAAATCGCGCAACGACGGCGCGATTTCCCACAACACGGACAAGCGCGAGCCGCTGAAGATGGAGGTCTCGGCGTTCATCGAGGCCAGCAAAAAGGGGGAGCAGCCACCCGCCGACGGGGCCGTCGGTGCCCGCGCGGTCGAGACGCTCGAATACGCCGAGGAGTCGGCCCGCAAGAAGAGCGTCGTCCCCGTCGACCGGACGAACGCCGTCGAGCAGTTCTAGTTCCCCGAGACCGGCACCGCGTCGGTCTCGACGCCGAGACTCGGCACCGACGCCCCCTCGAAGAGGTCGCTGTAGTCGGTCGCCGTCAGATAGACGCGGTTCCCGGCGAGCTCCGTGTAGGCGGGCTGGAACGGCGGGAAGTCCAGCGCGCGAATCTTGTCGTACACCGCGAGCTGGGTCGACTCGTCGTCGTCGGCCAGCCGCTCGGCCGGAATCGCTTTCTCGCCGTCCAGACTCTCTTTCGTGTAGAAGTACCGCTCCCCGTTGTAGGCCGACTGGGGCGTCGCCACCCGGTGGACGTCACCGTCCCGGAGCGTCGTGAGCTGTTCGCGGAACAGCTCGGCGGAAGCGTCGGTGACGCGGTCGTACAGCATCCGCGCCGTGTCGGTCTCCTCTATCGGGACGAACCGACGGGCGACGATGTCACCGGCGTCGACCTCCGGTGCCATCACGTGCAGCGTGGTGCCGTAGCGCCAGTGGTCGTCGTCGCGGGCGTTCATGATGGCGTGGGAGAAGACGTTGCTCCCGCGATACCGGGGGAGTTCGGCCTGGTGGAGGTTCAGAGGGGCGACGTTGGGGTGGTCGAGCAGCTCCTCGCCGAGGATGTCGGGATAGTAGACGCTGACCAGGTAGTCGATGTCGTGTTTGAGCACGACGCGCTCCGACGAGCGCGTGACGACGCGGTGGCCCAGTTGCTTGGCGCGGTCGTACAGACAGCCGTCCCACCAGGTGTCCTCGTTGGGGCCGTAGGTGACGACCAGTTCGACGTCGAAGGCGTCCCGGCTGGTGAGTTCTTCGAGACAGCGTTCGCCGAGGGGGTGACTCCCCATGAATGCGACCGAAGGCATGGACCAGCCTTACACAACCGGGCGTGTAGTTATAGAGCGCCTGTCCGAGTATCGGTACTGCGACCGTCGGTATCGTGCCCCTGTCACGTGATAAACGAGAGCACAGCGCTCGGTTCGACCAGCCCGCTGGCGACAGCGAGGGTCGCCCAGACGGCGCCGCCAGTGGCGATGACGGCCGCGAGCGAGACGATGCCGTGGACGTGTGGCAACACCGAGACCACCACGCCGACCATGACGAGCGCGATAGCGGCGACCCGGGCCAGGTCACTGGCCACGCCCCCGATGTCGAACTGGAGCTCGCGGTGGATGTAGTAGACGTTGACGCCGGTGTAGGCGCTGTAGGTGATGACCGTCGCGATACCGGCCCCCAGCGCGCCCAGCGGTGGGATGAGCAGGAGGTTCAGGAGGAAGTTACCGCCCGCGCTGGTCCCGCGGGCGATAGCCCGGATCTGGGCGAGTCCGAGATAGTCGAGGGCCGACCCGGTTATCTTGTGGACGGCCCTGACGACGACGAAGAGGGCGTACAGCTGGACCAGCGCCACGGCACCGAGATACTCGGTGCCGACGACGTAGCGGATGGTCGGCTCGGCGACGACGACGAGCCCGGCCGCCGCGGGGACGTACAGCAGGAGGACGTTCCGCAGCGACTCGCCGTAGATACGGCCGGCGGTGTCGGAGTTCTCGGCGGCCGACTGTTCGCCGAGCGTCGGTGTGATGGTAAAGCCGAGCGACTGGGCGGGCGCGATACAGAGGTCCGCTATCTGGCGGGCCAGCGTGTAGAACGCCACCGCCGCCGGTGTCGCCAGGATGCCGACGAGGACGGTGTCGATTTTGCTGTCGAGGACCACGCTCGCGCGGGTGGCCGCCGTCGGGACGCTGTAGCGGGCGATGCGACCGCGGAGGTCGCTCTCCGGCGTCTCCGTCGGCGGGAGCGAGCGGTAGAAGTTCGCGTACAGCGCCACCAGCCCGACGGCGACGGCGACGAAAAAGCCCACGACGTAGCCGGCCATCGCGCCGGTGACGCCGTACCCCAGCACGACGAGCCCGGTCGTGACCGCCAGCCGGGTGACGCTGTTTACCACCGTCAGCCCGGCGCTGTAGCCGACGCGGTTGAACGCCTGGAAGACGGACTTCAGGTACCCGATGAGCGAGCGCCCCGCGATGTAGAGCCCGCCGACGGTCAACACCGGGGCGACCGCGGGCCGACCGAGCAGGTCGGCCAGAACGCCGCCGGCGAGGGAGACGACGACCGAGACGGAGAGCGCGACCGCGAGGATGATAGCCAGCGACCAGCGGATGATGTAGCGGACCTGCCGCTCGTCTTTTTCCAGATACTCGTTGACGTACCGAGCCGTGGCGTTCGGGACGCCGAGCGTCCCGAACAGCTCGGCGATACCGACCACCGAGATAGCGAAGTACAGCAGCCCGTACTGGTCGGGTTCGAGCAGATACCGCGTCAAGACCAGCAAGAGCGCGCCGTTCGCGGCCGCGTGGACCACCCGGCCCACCATAGTCAGCTTGAACCCGGCGGCGATGCGGTCGGCGAGGGTCATCGACCACAGTCCGACCCGCGGACGTAGTAGAGCCTGTAGTCACCGTTGGTCTGGACGCGGTTGACGTTCGGGTTCTGCCTGAACGACCGGAACGCGTCCGCCGAGTATCTGAACCCCTCGTAGAGCCCGATCTCGCGCTGGTAGTCACTCGACGTGAGGGGGACGTACCGACACCGCGAGTAGTACTGCGTGGTGTTGTTGCCGAAGACGGAGAACGGTATCATCGCCTCCTTCCCGGGGAACTCCTTCCCCCCGGGCGTGAAGTCAGTCGTCGTCGTCCCGTAGTACGCATCGACGTACCGGCGCGGCCCGCCGCGTGGCCCCGCAAAGTAGACCTCGGGGTCGCGCTGCTCGAAGGAGGTGACGTGGCCCTCCATGTACGTCTCCGGGACGTGGTCCGAGTCCTTGTACATGTACGGCGACTGGTGGATGACCATGGCCTGCGGGACGAGCATGACCACGAGGGCGACGCCGACGGCGAGTTGCCAGTTCCGGCTCGACAGGGAGAGCGAGAACGGAATCCCGTCGGTGACGGCGACGGCCACGAGGACCGTGACGAACACCATGATGAAGCCGAGATAGCGGAACGGCTGGCGCGTCACGCTCGTGACGTAGAACAGGCCAAACAGCGTGAACACGGGGACGAATCCGAAGGCGACGTACCGCAGCAGGCTGTTGCGGTCCGGGTACCGCTCGTCGAGGCCGCCGGCCACCGCCCACAGCATCACGGCGCCGGCGACGACCGAGAGGACGGCGCTCACGAGGAATATCTTGACGAACAGCTCGCCGATGCCGCTGCCCAGCGTCGACAGCGAGGAGCCGACCGTCGATATCTCGTCGCCGGGGTTCGCGCCGTACAGCAGGCCGTTGACCACCGCGCTGACGGTGCCGGTCGCCCGGTTGAACCGCGGTATCCAGAGGGCGAAAAAGAGCCCGACGAGCGCGGTCTGTGGGGCCAGGGACCGGTGGTCGGTCAGCCGCCCGGCCGGCCAGAAGGCTCCGTAGACCCGCGCGAGCAACTGCAGCCCGAAGCCGGCGCCGATGATGAGCAGGACGTTCGAGCCCGACTGGGGGTGGATGAGAATCGCCGCGATGCCGGCGAGCGTCAGCAGGACGCCCAGCGGCGTCGCGACGTCGTAGCCACGGACCGACACCAGCGTGTCGCGTTCCCCGACGTAGCGGATCAGGAGATACAGCGCGAACGGCGTGAAGAAGATGGCCGCGCTGGTCGGGTACGGGAAGATGTAGGTGTGGATGTTGTTGATGGGCAAGAAAAGGAGCGCGAAGAACGTCCCGACGGCGGCGGCCTTCGACCGGGCGGCGAGCCGTGTGACACACAGCGCCGTGAACAGGATGTAGATTGCGAGGAAGACGGGGACGACGAGCGGGAGTGTCCGCCGCGGGGGCAGCCCTGTCACCGCTGTCAGGACGACCGCGATGCTGTTGATACCGGGATAGAGGAACTCGGCGGGGTTGAGCTGTCCCTCGGCTATCAGGCGCGTCCAGCCGAGATAGGAGAGCGCGTCACCGGCCCCGTAGTAGTAGTAGTCCCGGATAGTGGGTAGTATCGCCACCGAGATGCCGACGAGCGCGCCGAGCAACAGGGCGAGGCGACTCCGCAGCGTGGTCGCCGCCGCGTTCAGCCCCACAGTCATCGCCGCGAGGAGGGCGACGGCGGCCCCGACCCAGAACGCCGCTGGGCTGGCGCTGTATACCGATATCTCGTACCCCGTGGGCTGGGAGCGGGCGGCGACGACGAGGCCGACGGTGTACGCGAGATACCCGGCGAGAAGGACCGCGACGTGTCGGCGTCTGAGCGAGGACATGGCGGCTATCTGGGCGTTGCTGGTCGGTCGTCAGCCATTGTTATTGACGGGTTGTGGCCGGTATGGAGGTGTTTCGGCTCACTGCGCGGCGACCGACTCGTACACCGAGAGCAGTCGCGCGCCCATCTGTTCGACGCCGATTTCGGTCGCGTGCTCGCGGCCGTTGGAGCGCTCCCCGGCCCGGAGTATCTCGACCAGTCCCGCGACGAGTTCGTCGTCGTCGTCGCTGACCGTGGACGGCTCGACGGGTCCCAGCCGATGGCGAACGTCGCCGACGTCGGTCGAGACCACCGGGAGGTTACACGCCATCGCCTCCTTGACCGTGTTGGGCGACCCCTCGCGGCGGGAGGTCATGACGAGCGCGTCGGCCGCGTTGAAGTAGGACGCCATCCGCTCGTGGGGAACGTCGGTCGCGGTCCGGAGCGACACCGGCCGGTCGAGGCGGTCCTGCACCCGGCCGACGATGTCGCGGGCCCGCGGGTAGTTCTTCACCTCGCGTTTGGGCGGATACGGGAAGAGGACGATGCGTTCGTCCGTCGGCCACCCGACCGTCTCGCGGGCCGCGTCCCGGTCCATCGGCTCGAAGAGGTCCAGATCGACGCCGTGGGGGATGACGCGACACGACTCGCCGTAGACCTCGGCCATCCCCTCCGACATGACGATGACCTCGTCACAGAACGGGGCGACCCGTTTCGTCAGGGGGCCGTACCGCCCCATCAGATCGGAGCCCCACAGCGACAGGACCACCGGGAGCCGCGGCTGTGCGACGGCCATCGGCGCGGTGAGGCCGTAGTTGGCGTGGACGAGGTCGTAGCCGTCGAGCGAGTGGGCGAGCACCGACGGGTAAAACCGGGCGTAGTCCCACACCGACCGGCTCCCGTCCGTGTCGGCGTCGACCGACTGCGAGTGGTTCTCACCGGGCACCGACAGCGTCGTCGACTCGACGCCGCGGCGCTGCAGTTCCTCGACCTGTGCCTGGAAGAACTGGGAGCTCTCGTTGGTGGTGAGGTTCAACACCCGCAGGTCCGTCATCGTTTCACCGCACTGAAGGCGGACTTGGCCAGATTCATCGCCGGGCTGTCGGTCTCGACGGCGTAGTAGGGCACGAGCTCCCCGGCGAACTTGCCCTTGTAGTCACAGAGCCGCTCGGTGTTTGCCCCCATCAGGTCGTAGGCGCCGACGCGCTCGAAGGTCGGGTCGGTGAGCACGTCCTCGATTATCCGCCAGTGCAGCAGGCTGTTGACCGCGACGTCGTGTTCGGCTCGGGTGCCGCCCTGCCAGAAGTAGGCCATGTCCGGCCCGAACAGCGCCGTCACCCCGGAGAGGAACTCGCCGTCGGGGCCGCGGGCGACGTAGGTCCGGGCGCGGTCGTCGAGGCCCGCGACGAGGTCGCTGACGTACTCCCACGAGAGCGGGAACCCGCGGTCCTGTTCGGCGTAGCGGTCCCGGGTCCGCTCGAAGACGGTCCGCGTCGCCGCCATGCCCTCGGCGTCGACTGTCACGTCGCTCTCTCGGGCGTTCCTGACGTCCCGTCTGAGGCTCTTGCTGAAGGAGGCCAGGACGCTGTCGGGGTCCGTGTCGGCCAGATCGACCAGATACGTGTACTTCGTCTTGAGGTCGAAGTCGGCCCACAGAAACGGTCTGGGGTCGGTGTAGCCACACATCGTCAGCAGCCGGACGAGCGACATCGGCCCGTCGGTGTTCAGTTCCGCCAGCACGGCCTCGACGAACTTCCGGTTCACCCGTTCTCGCTTGCGTTGCTTCGGGCTCGTCGGCATCACGATGGGGCCCAGTCGGGGGACGTTCATCGCCGGCGGCGGCGACATGACGGTCCGCCCGACGGCCCGGGACTGTTCGACGACCGGCAGCAGGCCCACCGGCTGTTCCCCCTTGAATCCGCCGAAGAGGCGGAGCTCACCGTCGGTGTGAGCCTCGATGGCCGACAGCGCCGCCGGCGTGTGAAACACCTCGTAGCCAGTGTCCGGGAGCGTCTCCGCCCACTCCGAAAGAGACAGTCGTTCGACGCGCATGTTGCTCGCGTCGACCTCGGCGGGGGACGCTCTTGATTATCTGGACCTTATCGGGAACGCCCTCGGAGCGTGGCGGACAGTGGCCGCACAGGGAGTTACAGGGTATGGACGGTCGCACCGGGGCCGCCGGGTCGATAACTCGGCCGTCACTCGTCCGGGGTGACCGGCGACGACTGCCGGAGGGCGTACAGCTCGCCCGGTGGACCGACCCACGCGCCGCGGTCCAGCGCCGACCTGACCAGCCGGCGGTAGAGCCGCCCGTACCCCGGGTGGTCGCGGCTGAAGTGGCGCGGATGCCATAGCGCCGTCATCACGGCGTCGTGTTCCTCGGCTTCGGACAGCAGCGAGTCGAGTTCGGCCCACGACCGGTCGAACGCCTCGCCGGGGTCGGGCAGTGCGCCCTCCATCACCGTCAGCGGGAAGACGACGAACTCGTCGTCGAAGGGCCGGAACGGCCGGTAGCCGTCGGTGAACCCGTACTCGTCGGGACTGCCGAGCGTCGTGTCGTACCCCAGACCGATGGCCCGGTAGTGTTCCCACGTCTCGGGCCGTTCGAGTTGGAGGTAGTGCTGGCGACCGCCGACGACGGGCTCGCCCAGAACGGACTCCAGGCGGCGCTTCTCGCTCCGCAGGCGCTCGCGGTCGTCGACGGCCTCGTAGGAGCCGTGGAGGCCGACCTCCCAGCCGCCCTGCCGGAGCCTGACGAGCAGGTCGCGGATAGGCTCGTCCTCGATGTCGTAGCGCCCGGCGTAGAGCTGCCACCCCTCCATCGTGAGCCACTCCCTCGGTGGCCGGTTGGCAAAGAGGGACTGCTCGTCGAGGACGTAGAACGCCGACCGGACCCCCTGCTCGCGCTCGAAGGCGAGCAGTTCGGGGAACGTCCAGTAGGGCCGTCGGCCGGGCGCGAGGTCGAGCAAGTGCGTGGGGTCGCGGCGGGTCAGCGCGTAGAACAGCGACTGGTAGGTCTTGTACGGCCGGTCGATGTCGTGGGTGAGACACAGCGCGAACTCGTGGCCCTCGGGAACCCACTCACCGCTCATCCGGCCGCTCCGAGCGTCTCCTCGACGACCACGTCGGTCACGTCCTGGCGCTCCGCCAGGAGCTGTGACCGACGGCGCTCCCACTTGGCCGCGGTCTCGGGGTCCTCGACGAACTCCTTCATCTTCTCGATGGCGGCTCGCTCCTCGTTGAGGTTGTAGACGAGCCCGTGGGACTCCAGCTCGCGGAACGTCGAGAGGTCCGAGTTCCCGACGAAGGAGTTCGTCCGGATGGCGGGCGTGCCCAGCACCCCGGCCTCGATGGCCATGGTCTGTGAGTCCCCGACGTAGCCGTCGGCGTAGAACAACAGGTCGTGAATCAGCTCCGGGGGAACCGGGAGCCGGTGTGCCTCGAAGGCGGGCGGCAGCGGCGACTCGCTGGTGATGTACACCTCGCCCCCCTGTGAGAGGTACTCGACGAGTTCGCGCTTGCCCTCGGTGCTGATGCCGGACTCGCCGACGTCGTGGTGGGCCGCCCACGAGACGAACCGGAGCACGTAGTAGGGTTCGTCCACCGCGACGCCGTGGTCCCGGAGCCGGGCCGGGTCCGGCGCGTACCGGTCCGGATGCAGGTAGGCGAGCTCGTGGTAGCCGTCGTAGCGTCGGTGTTTCGTACCGAACTCCATCTCGAAACACGCCGGCGTACACACCTTCGAGGTGAACGGGATGGTGAGCTTCGAGAGCGAGCGGGTCGCCACCTCGTCGTCGGTGAAGGTGACACTGGGCGTCCCCGTGAGAGTGGCCGCCTGCGCCGCGACCGGACTGAGGTGACTCACGACCACGTCCGAGTCGAACCGCCGGATGGCACGGATGAGCTTCAGCTCCCGCATCGCCCACTCCAGCAGGAGTCCGGGCGTGGTGTCGCTCTGCTCCGAGAGCACCTGGTAGTCGATGCCGTAGGCGTCGAGCAGGTCCGTCGTCACTTCCTTCTCCCGGGCCGTGACGAGCGTCTCGTGACCCCGGTCCGCGAGTTCGCCGATGGCGTGTTTGAACAGGTGGACGTGCGCCGGATGCCCCACCTCGAAGTGGACGTTCATCGCGGGGTCGTCGCCCACCCGCGAGTCGCGAGCGTGGCAACCCGGCTCATCGATAGGCGTTGGCGACCGCCAGTTTCTCCGGCAGCGGGCGGTGTTTCGCGGGCGTCCCGATGGCGAGCGTCGACGGGGGCACGTCCTCGGTGACGACCGCGCCCGCCGCGACGAAGGAACGCTCCCCGACGGTGACGCCGGGCAACACCGTGGCGTTGGCGCCGACGGTGACGTCGTCTTCGAGGACCGGCCCCGCGAGGTCGGCCCCCTGTCGGAGCGGATACGGGTCGTTCGTCAGGACGGCCCGCGGGCCGAGAAACACGCGGTCGCGGATAGTCGTCTCCGAGGGGACGTACGCCCCGGTCTGCATGCTCACCTCGTCGCCGATATCGCTCCGGCCGTCGACGACCACCTGCGAGCCGACGACGCAGTCGTGGCCGACGGTCGTCTCCTCCCGAACGACGGCGTGGTGACCGGTCTGTAGTCGGTCGCCGGCGACCACGTCCGGATAGATTATCGAGCCCGCACGGACGACCGAGTCGGACCCGATTCGGGCCGGGGACTGGCCGCCCTCCGGGGGGAGGATATCCGCCGACTCCGCGATGCGACAGCCCTCGCCGATCTGGCACTTACTCATGGTTAAGCCCTCGCCGCGGCGCTTGCTCCGTCACTGGCCGTTTCTGGCTGCAGTTCGTACCGGTCATCTGAACTCAGTCCGGGATTTCCGACAGTTCAGGGCTTTGTTATACTCTACCTGTCGTGCGAGCGGCCCGCAACCGCCGCCGTAGCCGCGCCGTAGTGTCGCGCTACCCGTTCGGCGGGTCGATAATCCCGCGGTATAACTTAGACGGGGCGGGGTCACTCGGGAACAAATGGGAACAGTCGTCATCTCCATCGACGCTGAACTCGGTTGGGGGTTCCACGACCACGCGGTCGCGGACCGACCGACCGACCGAATCGAGCGCTCACGCTGGGGCTGGGAGCGGCTGGCGGAGCTCCTCGCGGAGTTCCGGATACCGGCGACGTGGGCCGTCGTCGGCCACCTGTTCGAGCGCGAGTGCAACGGCGCTCACGTCGGCCACCCCTCCCCTTCGGGATGGTTCGCTCACGAGCGCGGCGACGACCCGATGGACGAGCAGTACCGCTTCGCCCCGGAGCTCGTCGAGGCGCTCGTCGAGAGCGAGGTCGACCACGATATCGGCTCACACACCTACTCCCACGTCGAGTTCGATGCCGACTACGCCACCAAGCCCCTCGCGCGCGCCGAGTGCGACCGGGCCATCGAGGCCGCGGAGGCCGCGGGCCTCTCGATGGACTCCTTCGTCTTCCCGCGCAACCGCGTGGGCCACCGCGAGATGCTCGCCCAGATGGGCTTTACGTGCTACCGGGGCCACGTGCCCGACACAGCGGGTGACGGCCCCTACACGGGACCGCTCCGGAAGCTCGCAGCGGCGACGGTGGTGACCGACCCGCCGCCGCTCGTGGAGCCGACCGTCGACGAGTACGGGCTGGTGAACATCCCCGCGTCGCTGTACCTGTTCGGCTTCGAGGGGCCCGCCCGGCGCCTCCTCTCGGCGACGGTGGGCGACCCGATAGTCAGACAGGCCAAGCTCGGCGTCGACGCGGCCGCCGCCGGCGAGGACATCTGTCACCTCTGGCTCCATCCCAACAACCTGACGACCGAGGCCGACCTCACCCGCCTGCGGGACATCTGTGCCCACATCGACAGCGTCCGCGAGGAGACCGACCTCACCGTCGAGACGATGCGGACGGTGGCCGCCCGCACGAAGCCAGAAGACGTCTCCGCCGTGTAGTCCCGACCGCCGGCGGGTCAGTGGACAGCGGCGGGTTACTCGGACGCCACGGACGCGGCGTCGTCCTCGGTTGTCTCCGAGTGGTCCTCGTCGCTGTCGAGTTCGCCACGGAGGCGCTGTTCGGCCTCGTCGCGGTCTTCGGGGTAACCGATGTCGTTTCGCCAGCCGTTCATCCGGATAGCGTCGATGGTCCGACCGGAGTGAAGCAGCAGGTCGATGGCGTCGGATATCTCGTACTCGTCGCGGTTGGAGGGCTGGACGAGCTGACAGGCGTGGAAGATAGCCGGCGTGAACGTGTAGAAGCCGGTCATCACGAGATTCGACGGCGGCTCTTCGGGTTTCTCGAGGACCTCGGTAATCTCGCCGTACTTGTTCGTGTCACAGACGCCGTAGCGGGAGGCCTCCTCCCAGGGGACCTCCTCGACGAGGAAGGCGGCGTCGGCCCGCTCCTCTTGCTGGCGGTTGACCACGTCGTTGAGATTGGCCTGGAAGATGTTGTCCCCCAGCATGAGCATGAAGTCCTCGTCGATATGCTCCTCGACGGTGAGCAGGGCGTGTGCCAGCCCCTTCTGTTCGCGCTGGTGCGTGTACGTTATCGGCACGCCCTTGTACTCGTCTTCGTAGTGGTTGATGATGTCCTGTTTCCGATACCCCACGACGACGTAGAGCTCGTCGGCGCCGAGCTCGATGAGCTGGTCGAAGCAGTGTGTGAGTATCGGTTTGCCGTCCACCTCGACCATTCCCTTGGGCTTGTCGTCGGTAAGTGGGCGGAGTCGAGTCCCCTGGCCGGCCGCGAGTATCACTGCATCCATCGTATGCGGAGAGAGACCTCCGGAAAGTAAGATATACACCGCCTTAGCGACGAGCGGGGGCGTTAGGCTTCGACATCGTCGTGTTCGGTGCGAGTCCCAGACAGCGTGAGCCGGTCGTTCGCGTGGTCGGCCGCTGCGACCTCCCGGAGGGAGCGCTGGGCGAGCTGGGCCACGGTCCGGACGAGCTGGGCGTTTCGGTCGACGGGTCGGTCGGGGGCGAAAAAGAGGTTGTCCTCCATCCCGACCATCGGGTGGGCACCGAGGAAGAACGCGAGCGTCGTCAGCGGGTACTGGTTCGGGCCGGTCGCCCGGACGAAGCAGTGGGCGTCCTCGGGGACCGCACCGAGGAGGGCGAGCAGTGACTGCGGCGTGCCCACGGCCCCCGCCGGCGCGCCCAGTTTCACCGTTATCACCGGCGGGTCGGGGAGGACCGACGCCTCGCGGAGCCGGGCGACCTCGTGGAGGTCCGGGCCGCCGGTGACGAGGAGGTTCGGTGTGATGCCGCGGTCGACGAGCGCGCGGACGAGCTGTTCGGTATCGCGCCGGCTCGTCGCCGCGGCCGACCGGTAGCCGTGCCGGGTCGGTCCCGGACGGACGGTCGCGAGGGCGGGCACGGGCGCCGAATCGAGGACGGCGAGGAAATCGCCGAGCGGGCAGTCCGGGGCGGTGGCGTATTCGAGCAGGATATCGTCGTCACACAGCTCCCGGACCGCGCTGCCGAAGGCGGGCAGGCGCTCCGGGTCGGGGGCCCCGTCGCTGTCGCGCCCGTGGAGATGCGCGACCGTCGCGCCCAGAGCCATCGACTCGTAGACGTGTGTCGCCACGCGCTCGGGTGTGACGGGGAGCGAGTCGTTGACGTCCGTCGAGTAGCGGTAGCCGGTCGGGGCGACGGCGAGCGTGACCTCGTCGCCGCGGATGTAATCACTGTATGTCATCGAAGCGGCTCCGACACCGCACGACAGAACCGGAGTCACAGGCTTAGTTATCGCCGACTTACTGCTCTAGCTCGACGAGGGCGTCCGCCGTGGCGACGATGAACGCCTCCTCCAGCAGGTGGGACTCCTCGGCCGGCAAGAAGACGAACTGGTCGTTCGTCTCGGACCGGATGACGGTCAGCTCCTCGATCTCGTATCCGAGGTTCTCGTGTGGGTCGGGGTCCTCCGGGACCTGTTCCCACTCTGTCTTCGTCACCATGGTCAGCCGTGGAAGACGTTGATGTCGGCGTCGCCGTCGATTTCGAGGCGGTCGAGTGTGCCGCTGTAGAAGAACGCGTCCACGCCGTTGCGGACGTGGCCGCTGACGGAGCCGGAACTCATGTCGCCGGTCAGCCACAGAGTCTCGCCGCTGCCGACGACGGTGCGGCCCTCGTCGAGCGAGAGCTCGCCACTGACCGCGAAATCGTAGTGGGCGTTCTCCTCGGCGTCGCCGGTGCCGTCGATTTCCAGACGGTTCGGGAGCGACGCGGGCCCGGCGGTGCTGTCGCTCGCGCGGGCCGTGAGAGTCCGCGTGGTGATACCGTCGTCGACCGACAGCGTCTCACCGTCCGCAGGGACGGCCGCCTTCGGCGTCCCGTTTCCCCCCGAGGTAGCACTCTCACTACCCGGCTCGTCGTCGACCGGCGTCCAGACGCTGTAGTCCGTGGTCGGCGCCTCGGCGTCCCCGCCGGTGACGGTCTCGAAGTGGGCCGGGACGTCGAGGTTCCCGCTCCCGGTGAGATGGATGTTCTCCCCCGCCCAGTTACCCTCGGTCTCCCAGTCCTGCTGTACGGCGTCGCTGTCGCCGTCGTTGTAGATGCGGACGTTCCGAACGGTTCCGGAGCCGCCCTCGCCGCGATAGTGGAGCCGAATCGGGTTGCTCCCGCGCGTGAAGTAGAAGTCACAGTCCTCGATGAGGGCGCTGGTGCCGGCGTCGTCGACCTTGATGCCGCGGAGCGTGGTGCCGCCGGTGTGGTCGGCGGGCGGTTCCTCGGTCCCCTCGAAGTAACAGCCTCGAACGACGCTGTCGGAGGGCGCAAAGCGAACCATCGAGGAGTTGATGTTCCGGAAGACGCAGTCCTCGACGAGGACTTTCCCGTCCCCACCCGTGTACGCGTCCGAGACGTACATCGCGACGTTGCCCATGTTCTCGAAGTAACAGGCCCGGCAGTGGAGCGTCCCCGCGTGGTCCGAACCGGCGTAGAGCCCCGTCGAGTCCGACCCGTCGATGGTGCCGTCGGGGACGTTCACGTTGAACACCTCCATCGTGGCGCCCTCCTCGGCGCCGACGCGCCAGCGGGACTGGGCCTCGCCGCGTTTCCCGCGGATGGTGATGTTCTCGATGCGGACCGTCCCCGCCGTCGCCATGATGCTCGGGCGGACTTCGACTTCCGGGTCCTCGGGGCGGTTGAACGTGACGCCGTCGGGGGACCCGACGAGCGCGCAGTCGGCCCTGTCGCCGCCCAGACCCTCGCCGGTGTAGTCGTACTCGCCGGCCGGAATCCGTACCTCGGTGCCGTCAGCGAAGTGCCGGTCGAGGTACGGGTCGATTAAGTCGCCGTTACGCAGCCCTTCCTCGCCCAGGTCGACGGTGGTGTCGGCACCGAAAGCGGCGCCCGTGGACGCCGTGCCCACGGCCGCGACTGCGGCCGTGATGCCGACGCCTCGGATGAACGTCCGTCGATTGGTACGATGTGCTTTCCCAGCTGGCTCGTCACGGCGGTTATCTGCCATACCCGTCAGGATATGCCTACCGGAAAAGGCATTCTGGCCACCTTGTCAGTATGGTGTTCCTAGTTACTGCGGGATATCGCGAGCTTGCATACCGGGTGCGTACCAGCCGCCTTTCGTTTGGGAACTCACAGCCATAATTTAACCGTACGCCCGGTACGCGAATAACGTGTAAATCAGACATACAGTCACTGCAGCCATCAATTCCGGGCCGTCCCCGTCGGATAAGTGTAAGATAACAAAGCATTTCGGCGCGGCGATGTACAGGTGATGCGGACACTGCTACTCGGGCTCGACGGCGTGTCGGTCCCAGTACTCGACTCGCTCGTCGACGACGCTGTCGTGCCGACCCTCGAATCGCTGTTCGAGCGAAGTGCCACCGGGCCGCTCACCTCGCAGCTGCCACCGTGGACACCGAGCGCGTGGCCGTCGCTGTACACCGGCGTCAATCCGGGGAAACACGGTGTGTACGGCTTCCTCACGTTCGACGGGTACGACCACGACGTGGTCGACGCGACGGACGTCCGCGCACACGCCCTCTGGGAGCTCCTCGACCAGCGGGGACACAGCAGCGTCGTCGTGAACGTCCCCGTCACGGCGCCCGCACGGGCCATCGACGGGGCGGTGCTCCCCGGGTACATCTCGCCCGAGGACCCGCCCGGGCATCCGGAGGGAATTCTCCGCGACGTTCGCGACGCCACCGGTGAGTACACCGTCTACGGACCGATGGACACCCCGGGAAAGGCGGCCTTACCGGACATCGCGGCCCACGCGAGGTCCCGGGGCGACGCCTTCGCCTACCTCGCCGACCGCTTCGAGCCCGACTTCGGCTTCCTGGAGTTCCAGCAGACCGACACCGTCTTTCACCGCCGCCCGGAGGACCGCGAGGCCGTCGAGTGCGTCTTCGGCGCGGTGGACGACGCCGTCGAGACGGCCCTCGACGCGACCGACCCGGACACCGTCGTCGTGGTCAGCGATCACGGAATCGGGGAGTACGAGGGGTACGAGGTCCGCCTCAACGAGTTCCTCCGGGACTGGGGACACGTCGAGACGACCGCCGAGGGCGAGGGGATGCCGTCCTGGGACGCCATCGCCCGGCAACGCCTCCAGCAGGGCGAGGAGGGCGGGACGCCGGACCGGGGCGTGGCCGAACGCGGTGTGGAGCTGCTGGCGCGGGTCGGCCTGACGAGCCAGCGCATCCAGCGGGCGCTCGAACCGCTGGGCCTGGCCGAGCCCGTGGCCACGCTCGCCCCGACCGACGCCGTCCGTGCCGGCACTGAGCAGGTGGATTTCCCGGCCTCAGAGGCGTACATGCGCGACCGCATCGAGCTGGGTATCCGCCTGAACGTCGAGGGACGGGAGCCCGCGGGCGTCGTCGCCACCGAGGAGTACGACGCGGTGCGCAGCGACATCGTCGGGCGACTCCGGGAGCTGACTGACCCGGACGGGCGACCGGTCTTCGACCGCGTCGCGCCCAGAGAGGCCGTCTTCGAGGGGCCCTACACCGAGGCGGCGCCGGACATCGTGGTGGTCCCCCGGGCGTTCCAGAACTTCCTCAACGGCTCCCTGCTGGGGGACCACTTCGGGACGCCGCGGGAGTCCTGGAACCACAAGCGCGACGGGGTCGTGGCCGTCAGCGGCGCGGGTGTCGACGAGACCGCGTCACTGGCGGACGCACATCTGTTCGACGTGGCGCCGACGGTCCTCTCGGTGCTTGAGGTGCCCCGTCCGGCCCGGATGGACGGCACGCCCCTCCCCGTGGTCACGCCGTCGCCGGTCGAGCAGTATCCGCCGTACGAGGGGATGTCGGGCGCGACGCGCGAGGACCACGACGTGGCCGAGCGGCTCGCACATCTCGGCTACATCTCCGAGGACGGCTAGCGGTTCTGCGTACAGGAACAGGACCGGTCGCCGGTCTGGGTCGACTGCAAAGAGAGGTTCTTCCGTGTGATCGAGCGCCCCTCGGTGGCCAGTGGCTGCCCCGAGACGGAGATGTTCGACCCGCGAACGGTCGTCCCGCTCGCGTCGGAGACGACGATGCCGTCCCGGTCGGCCCCGTGCTGGCAGATACAGAGGTTCGAGAGCAGTGTCCCGGCGCGCTCGCTGATGCGGACGGCTGCGCCGCTGTTCGCCGAGCCGTCGATGCGGACGTTCCGGATCTGAATCGGGTGCGTCCGGGTTTGCTGTCCCGACCCGTTCGGTGGTTTGGCCCGGATTCCCGCCACGTCGTCGGCGTGAACCGTGATGTGGGTGTTCCGGACGGTCGCCGCGTCGAGCCACTCGGCACAGGTGATGGCGCCGTCGCTGGAGGTGACCGAATCGAAGACGAGGCGGCTGTTCTCGACGACGATGTCACGGCCGCCCCGGAGCCGGATGCCCCGCATGTTCTCGATGCCGTCGCGGCTCTCGTCACAGCGGACGATGACGCCCTTGACCGTCGACGGGCCGCTGACGCGGATGTTGGAGACGCCGCTGTTCAGATACCGGCCGCCGACGACGTTGACGCGGCCCTTCGCCGGCGAGGCGTACAGGCCGTTGTCCGGGAACCCGTTGATACGGCAGTTCTGGAAGACGAGCGTGCCCACGTGGTTCTCGCCGACGTAACAGCCGGTGTTCTTGTACTCCGGGTCGCCGCCGTCGGGGAGTCGCATGTTCCAGACGAGGCCGGTACCGTCCGCGTCGCTCACGCCGAAGCGCATCCCGTCCTGGTCGAGGTCGAGCGCGCCGCGGACGGTGACGTTCGAGACCCGCATGTTTCTGCGTACGCTGGCGTTGATGGGTCTGGGACCGGTGTTCGAGGGCGTGAAGTCGAACGTGAAGCCGCCGACAAAGAGGTTCTTCACCTCGCTGTCGGTGCCGAGGCTGAACAGCGGCCCGGTGAACTCCTCGACGGTGGTGATGGTCGCTTCCGGGCCGTAGAGGCCCAGACGCTCGGCACCCGAAGGGCCCCACGTATCGTCCATGTGGTAGGTTCCCGGGGGGAACCGAACGAGCGTGTTGTCGGTGTCGATATCCGAGAGCGTCGAGACGATCGACTCCTCGCCCTCGGGGTCGGCACCGGCCTCGGTGATGTCGACGACGCTGTCGTACGCCGAGGGTACCGGGCGGTCCCGCTGTCCGGCCGGTGGTTCGGTCCGTGGCGCCCCGCCGTCGGGGCCGGGCGGGGCGTCGATATCGGGGGCATCGGGGCTGGGACACCCGGCAAGCGCGCCGAGCAGGGCTACCCCACCGAGTCTCGAAACGAGTTGCCGTCGTGTCCAATCAGGGGTCACATCCGGACAAACGGCGGTCACGCTATTGTTATTCCCAGCGTGTCCGCTCGGCCACGGTGATAAGATACTCCTGTGGAGACGGCGGCACTCGCTCAGTCCTGTTCGACCGACCTCGGCGCGGGCGACTGTGTCGGCGTACTGCGCGTGACGGTCTCACGTCGCTGGTCGAGCGTGGCGTCGTGTGTGCGGTCCAGCAGGAGGGCCGCGACCAGGAACAGGCCGCTCGCGAGCAGCGTCGCGAGGAGCCGGGAGCGTCCGCCGTCCCCGCCGCGACGCAGTGTGCGGGCGACGGCATAACAGACAGACGCCGCGGACGCGCCGTAGAGCGCGGCCATCGGATGGGCGTCGTCCACCACGTGTTTCCGCCAGAGCCGCCGGAGGAACCCCCGGAACAGCATCACCGAGACGCGGGGGATGTACGAGCGGTAGTCGATGTGACTCTCCTCCTCCCCGTAGTTCGCCGGCCGAGGGACGTCGAGCACGCGGAGCCCGGCGACGTTGAGCCTGACCAGGAGGTCGTTGCAGTAGCCGTAGTACTCGTACATCCCCTCGATACCGGCCCGCTCCAGCGCGTCGAGGGAGATAGCGGTGTACCCGTTCTGCGGGTCGCCGACGGTCCAGTAGCCGCTGGCGATTCTGGTCAGCCACGTCAGGATTCGGTTCCCGACGTAGCGAAACGTCGGCATCCCCTCGCGGTGGTCGGCGTCGAGCAGTCGATTGCCCTTGACGTAGTCGGCCTCGCCGTCGACGACGGGTGCGATGACGCCCTCCAGCAGCTCGGGCCGCATCTGTGCGTCCCCGCCCATCACCGCGGTCACGTCGATTCGGTCGTCGCGAGCGGCGAGGTAGCCGGTCTTGATAGCGCCGCCGACACCGCGGTTCTCCTCGTGGCGGATGGGAACGACGCGACGGTCGAACCCCGCGTCGGGCTCCGTCGCGGCGTTGACGCGGCGGGCGGTCTGCCGGATTTCCTCCCACGTGTCGTCGGTGGAGCCGTCCTCGACAACGTACACCCGGTCGACGTACCCCGGCACCGTCTCGATGACGCTGCCGACCAGTCCGGATTCGTTGTACGCCGGCACGACCACGGCGACCGTTGCACCGTCGTACATCACGACCACACCTCGTGTACACAGTTGGCGACCATTCTCGGTTCAGCCGTCGACTTGTCCAGTCATTGTTATATCTGTCTTTCGCGCCAGTTACTCGGAATCCGGAGATACGTATCAGTATTCCAAGTTTCTGCGGGCGTGTCGGCCGAGCGACCTCTGGGTAGCGGACCGCTACCCCGGGGCATCCCGGCTATAACAATATATTCAGACGCGGGGTGATGTTACGATGACACTGGAAACTGCGGTCGTCGGCGGCGGTGTGGTGTCCGATTACCACCTCTCCGGACTCGAACAGTGCCCGGAGACGAACCTCGTCGCAATCTGCGATCTCGACGAATCGCGTGCCAGGGAGAAAGCCACCGAGTACGACATCAACGCGTACGCGGACTTCGAGGGGATGCTCGCACGGGAGTCGCTGGACTGGATTCACCTCTGTACGCCCGTGGGCACGCATCTCGAACTGGCCCGGATGGCTATCGAGGACGGCATCCCCGTCCTGATAGAGAAGCCGGTCACCGAGTCCGTCGAGGAGGCACAGGAACTGGAACGGCTCGCCGAAGAACACGACGCGACGGTGTCGGTCGTCCACAACCACAACTTCTCGCCGGCGATGCGGAAAGCACGGACCTACATCGAGAACGGGACCATCGGCGAGCTCCGGTCGGTCGACCTGCTGTACGCCGGCGAGACGTTCCCGGACGACGTGCGCCGGGGCGCGTGGGCCTTCGAGCTCCCCGGCGGCGAGTTCGAGGAGGGGCTCCCCCACCCGATATACATGGTGCTGAACCTCGGCGGCTATCCGTCCAGCCCGGAGTCGATTCAGGCGAGTTCGTCGCTGAAACACGATTACAAACAGGAGTTCGATTACGACAGCGTCCAGTTTCACTACACCACCGACGACGGCGTGCTCTGTAGCGGGACGGTGGTGGCAAGCGACGTGCCACACAAGACCATCCAGATACACGGCGACCGCGGGAGCCTCGAAATCGACGTCGTCTCCCAGTCGGTGACCGTCCTCGACCGCGACTACCAGGCCTCGCCGAAGAACCGGGCGATGGCCAACGTCGACCACATCCTCGGCCGCATCCGGGGGACGGCCGAGAACCTCGTGGCCGTGGCTCGCCGCAGTATCGACGAGGACTGGGAGTCGGTCCGGAACCTCGACTCCCACAGCTACCAGTTCAGCGAGGAGGTCGAAGCGATACAGCGCGGCGACTCGATGCCGGTCCCAGTGACAGAGGGGACGTGGACGCTGCGAATCATGGAGGCCATCAGGGAAACGGCGGACGACGCCGACGAGGAACAGACCGTCCCGCTGAGTACCGATGGCACGTAAGCGGGCCACTCGTCGACCGTCGAAGGGGTCGCGATAACGCTACCGCGCTCTTCTGAACCCGACCGGTACCCAGCCGGACCCCGCGCCGGCGGTCCCGTGAACCCGACATCCATCCGACCCCGAGAGTCAGTGACAGAGTGGTTCCGGAGACCCCTGACAGCGCACTGTCGCTGCGTTCGTCCACAGACCGCACAGCGGTTGCTGTAGCGATTTTCGACACAGCGGCGCCGGGGCGGGTGTCCCGAGCCTCTCAGCCGCCGGCCCCGGTGCCGGCGCTCCCGTCCCTAGTCAGCCGCCGGCGCCGCCACCGCCCGGCGACCGGGGTCGAGCGGACGGACCGCCGGACGACTGCGTCCCCGCCGCCCCTCCGCCCGGGAACACGTCCACTCGGAGATACAGCACCTTGTCGGCCGTCGCGGTGCTGACGTTCTCGGGGACTGCACCGCGGTAGACGAAGTACGTGAGCCGGAGGTCCTGCCCGGCCATGGTCGGCGTCACGGTGTGGTTCCGGGTCCACGTCTCGTTCACGCCGAGGCGCTGTCTCCCCCGCCACACCTCCTCACCGGTCCGGACCGTCTGTCCGTCGACCCGCTGGAGCCGTGCGACGACGGTGTAGTCGGCCGCAGTCTCGTAGTTGTTGGTGACACGGACGACGAGCGGATACGACTCACCCCGCGAGACGTTGAGCGGGTAGCCACTCGCCACCGGCTCGCCGTCCGAGCCGGGCGTCAGCACGGAGGCGCTGGTGTAGGACATCGACTGCGTCGGACCGGCGATAGCGACGGTGAACGCGCCCAGCGCGAGGACGACCACACAGCAGAGCCCGACAGTCAGCAGCGTAGTCGCCGAGTCGTCGGCGAGCGGGCGGGGAGTCCCTACGCGCCGGGCGGCCGACCGCAGGTCGAAGCGTCGCCCCTCCGGGAGCGCGAACCGCCGGACCGTCCCGACGATGGCGCCGAGGACCACGGTCGTCCAGACGGCCCAGAGCGTCGATTCCAGCGTCAGCGGGACGCCGGCGGCGCCCAGCACGACCGCGAAAATCGGAATCGACAGCACGCTCACGCCGAACGAAAGCGCCAGTCGCTCCCGTATCAACACCCCGTCGTGGGGTCGTGTGAGCGCGAGGACGCTGGTTGGGGGTCGGGCCTCACGTCGGCGGGGTCGTTCCGGGAACAACGCCGCGACGACGGCGTAGCCGGGCGCGAAGAGGACCAGCCCGACGCCGACGAGAAACTGCGCGATAGAGCCGTCGCCGGCGCCGACAGCGGCCGTTGCGAACGCCACGTACGCGAGGACGATAACGATATCGAGCGGGACGAGCTCTAGCGTCGACTTCACCATTCGGCGGGCCGTCTCCGGCGCGCTCACCGAGCAGTCACCCGTGTTCGGGGCGTCGACACCGGCTCTCGTCCGGTCCTGGCCACAGACATAGTACGGGTTGGGGATATCGGGACGCGTCGTTTTGTTATAGCTATCGTACCGGGACCGGCCGTACGAACGCGCGTCGCCGCGGGACGGCACCGGGTGGCCGGTAAGGCGGTTATACTTACCGGAGGTCCTCGCGACGGTTCAACCGACCAATGCCGGTATACGACTGTCTCACACCTACGGCGGGGGGCCGATAGATGGGCATAGAGCTCACCGAACTCACGCGGGACGAGGCGGCGACGTGGAACGACGCTCTGGAACGGACGCCCGAGCGGACGCCGTTCCATCGCTTCGAGGCTCTGGAGGTGTTTGCCGACTACGCGGACGCCGGGCTCCACCCGCTGATGGCCTACAAGGGCCAGGAACCAGTCGGGCTGTTCCCGCTGTTTACAGTGTCGAAGGGGCCGCTAACCGCGGCGTTTTCGCCCCCGCCCGAACAGAAGGTGCCCTATCTCGGCCCGGTCGTGGTGTCCCAGCCGGGGATGAAGCCCTACAGTACCGAAAAGCGCCGCAGACGGCTCATCGACGGGAGCCTCTCGTGGCTCGACGAACACCACGACCCGGCGTACGTCCACGTCCGAACGTCGGTCGGAGCGCCAGACCCCCGCCCGTTCGACTGGGCACAGTTCGAGGAGACGCCCCGGTTCTCCTACGTCGTCGAACTCGACACCGAGCCCGAGACACTGAAAGACCGGTTCAGCCGCGACGCGCGCTCGAACGTCCGGGACGCACAGGAACACTGCTCGGTGTCCGAAGCAGGGGCGGACGCGGTCGGGCGGATCATCACGCAGGTACAGGACCGCCACGAGCAACAGGACATCGAGTTCCCGCTGTCGACCGACTTCGTCCGGGCGCTGTACGAGGCGCTGCCCGAGGGGTATCTCCGGCCGTACGCCTGCACCGTCGACGGTGAGTTCGTCGGCGGCTCGCTCGTACTCGACGACGGCGAGCGCGTCTACAACTGGCAGGGGACGGCAAAGCAGCAGACCGAACACGACGTCAACGACCTGCTGCACTGGGTGGTGTTGCGCGAGGCCACGTCGCGGGGCGTCGGCGCCTACGACCTCGTCGGTGCCAACGACCCCCGGCTCTCGCGGTACAAATCCAAGTTCGCCCCGGCGCTCCGGACGTATCACTCGCTGGAACGGAGCTCGGCCGGGGTCGGGACCGCCGCGCGGCTGTATCGCCGACTCACGTGAGTTAGTGTCTGTCGGCTATCCGCCGACGACAGCCAATCTGTCGGCTATCCGCCGACGACGGCCCGACTGGCGGTCACCGGCCAGTGGAGGCGAGCAAGCGCTCTATCCGCCCGTCGCCGGTGTACTCGACGAGCTTGTGCTGTGGGTCGTAGTCGACGATGTCGGCGTCGTCGAGCTTGGGGAGGTGGACGTGATGGAGGAAGAGACACACCCGGCGGGGCGGCCGCGCTCCGAGCTCCGTCCCCTGTTCGGTCTGGGCGATCGCTGTCGCCAGCGATTCGAGAGTGTGGACGTCTTCGGCGGAGTCCGAGAGCACTTCGAGCAGTGTCTGCCGGCGCTTCGATGCCAGTAGCTCCAGTCGCTCAGACGGTGGCCCCCCCGGGGCGGCCACCGGCTCGTCGTCGATTACCATCTGTCACACTCCCAGCGGTCGCTCTCGGTCATCACTCTGCAGTGGTCCGGGCCCTGAGAAGCGACGGTCCGAGCGCTACCACTGCGAGCTGGCCTGGCGTGTGACGTATTGACGTGAGCATCACAGTGAGGTGAACGGGGAGATAGCCGTAGTTATCCAGCACCTTCCGCTGGGGCGACTGGCGAGTACCCCGTACGGCACGCGCTCGACAGCACGTATGACGGGGCCTACCCGGACTAACGACGGAATAACAATGCGACTGTGACAAGTTAGTCCAGTCGCGGGGAGAGCAAACATCCGCATATACTGGCCACCGGTCCATCCCTTGCCAACTCACCCACCCCACCCCCACTACGGCCAATCACGACGGCGGCCGTCGTCGTCCGGTCTGCGTTGACGCTCTCCCCCAATCTACCGTTCACAGCCGGTAAGATACGTCTATCCGTCGAAAACGTCCTACCTGTTTATGACGACTGTCGAGCCATCGCTACGTGTTACAAATGAGAACAGACGATTCGCTCGACCCGGCAACACTCGATACACTCGTACCTTCGACGGACACAGACCTCTCGGCGACCGTGTTCGTCAAGTCCCTCGCGCCGGTCGCCTGTAAGGACGGTCAGGACCGGCTCGTCGACGGGCTCGATACCCTCGCCGAACGGGACGTGCTCGACGGCGTCGACCTGCTCGTCTGGGGTAACAGTATCTGCACGGGGAGCCCGCTCTCCGAGGTCGGTAGCGGGCAGCGCATCGTCGACTCCATAGAGGAGTTCTACGACCTCGCGGCCGACAGCCAGTTCTCGATTTCGCCCTTCTTCCGCGTCTCGAACGTGACCACCGAGTACAGCGAGGGCGCCTTCCGTCGAATCGTCCCCCCGTGCCGGTGTATCGCCCTCTACGAGCGCGACTCGCTCGCGGCCGTCTTCCCGTGTGTCGTCGACGGGACAGCGTACACGCCGGAAGACCTCGTCTCCTACCTGACGCGACAGCGGACGCCCGCGGGCGAGCGGGTGCTGATCGACGAGTCGGCCTGAGTCGCTACGGGCAGGCGGCGGCGTACTGCGCGAGCAAGAGGCTGTTGTGTCCGACGGCGAGCAGTTGCGGGACGAAGAACGCGACCAGGGCCGCGCGGCGGTACAGCGGCCGCACGTGCTGATAGATAGCGAAGAGAAGCGCCACCGCGGTCAGTTTCAGGGCCAGCAGCCCAGCGCCACCGCCGACGTCGAGCACCGCGCGCGCGACCGGGTTGGCCTCTGTGAAACACAGCGACAGCCCGAAAAGCGTCAACACCAGGTCACCGGCGGCGGCGGCGAGCACGAGACCCCACAGCAGGTGGTCACACCGGAGTCGGGAGCCGGAGACGTACACCGCCTCTTCACGAAACGTCTGTCTCACGCCCGGAGTCCGGACCGCCCCGTAATCGTAACACAGTGGATAAAAACGGGCCTGCGCGACGCTCCCGCGCAGTAGCGTCAGCCTGCCGGGAGGGGGGCGGTCAGATAGACGGTTCCGAGGGCGGGGTGATTTCGAGCCGACAGTCGCCGGTGACGACGACCTCGAAGCCGTCGATGTGTACCGTCACCCGGACACCGTTCGACGAGGACTCGACCAGTCGGTCGAGCGCGTCGGGGTCGACCGAGTCGTACAGCGGTTCGAGCTCCGTGGGTTCACAGTGTCTGATAGCGGCGAGCGCTTCCATCACGGCGACACTCGCCGACTCTACGTCGAACGTCCCGACGTACGTGTCGGTTCTCGGATTGTACGTCGGGCCGTCGTCGCCCACACACTCGGCCGCGTCGGTGTTCGGGTGGTCGCCGAGCGTGTGCGTTGGGTCCGGACCACTCATTTTTCTACTAAACACAACAAAAATCCATCCGGAGATAAATTTTCCGGTGGGTTAGCTGGTTCTGTCGGCCGAGCGACGACGGAACAGTTCGAGTCCCGGGTGGCCATCCGCCCGCCAGAGCAGGACAGCGGTGCCCAGAAGCACCGCCTCGACGACGAGGAACGCGGTTCCGGCCGGCGTCGAGAGCGCCGCCAGAAACTCGCCGAACAGTTTGCCCGCGCGGCCGAAGACGGCCGTCGGTGGGGTCGGCTCGGCGGGCACGACCGGCCACAGCAGGAAGGCGAGTTTCGGCTCGTCCCCCAGTAGGAGTGGATACACCACGTCGCCCGGGAGATGGGCGAGATACGACAGGGCGAACGCGACCCCGACCGTCGGTCGAGCGAGCCAGCGCCCGAGCGCCACGGCCACTACGGCGACCGGGAGCGCCACGAGCAGCGAGTGCGCGAGAGAGGTGCCCGACGGCAACAGCGTGGTGCCCCATCCCAGGGGTTTGTCGACGAGGTCCGGGAACTGCGACCCGACCGCGACCGCGACGACAGCGCCTGTCCCGGGCCGGTCACGCCCGGTCGCGCGACACCACATCGAGAACACGACGTAGCCGACTGCGAGATGTTCCCACGGCCACATCTAGTGACGACACCTCCAGCCGCCGGCAGTAGTCAGGTACACGGGAGCGCTACCGGGTGAACGACACATTGTTATCCTTCCTATACCGGCGCTCTCACCGGGCTTATCCCGCGGATTGGGAGAGTCGGGTCCGGCCGTCGACCGACGCAGTGGCGGGGTAGTACAAACTACATTCTCCCAGCTATGAACTCAATTACTAACGACTCCCCAGTGGAGCACCTGTATGATGCCAGAACACATTACCGACAAGGAACTCGAGCGCATGACGGAGTTCGCGAACACGCCGACGTATCTGCGCACACCCGAACAGCTGCTCCCGGACGACGCCGAATGAACGACCTCATTCACGGAACTCCGCCGGCGGTGCCTGCTTTCGCCACTCGTACACCACGTGGACGACGGTCAGAAGGACGAACGCTCCAACAATCCCCACAGCGAGGAGCCCCTGTGAGATACCGAGGCCGGCGACCGACGCCACGATCAGGAGCGTACTCAACACGGCCAGTCCGAAGTAGTAGATGTACCACGCCGGCTGTGACTGTTGCTCGCCCAGCAGCGGGTCGATCTCGCTCGCCTTCGAAGCGATAGAGACGTCCCCGGACTCCTCGTCGTAGTTGACGAGTCCGGACTCCGCCAGTTTCGGCAGATGCGTCTGATACAGCGAGACGTAGACCCGTTTTCGCTGCTGGGTCGACAGGTCCTCGACGGTCGTGTCGTTCTCCCAGGCGGCGACGTGCTCGGCCAGATCAGTCAACTGGATGGGGTTGGGCTCCGTTCGCAGGAAGTAGAGCACGTACCGTCTGCGTGGACTACTGAGGATATCGAAGATACGGTCGCGTGTGAGTTCGGTGTTGTTTTGATCCATCGCATACGTCGCCTTTGATTGCTCGTGGTGCTGTTCCTCCGCGGGTCGACGGCAACGTTACGAACAAACCGAGCGCCGGATACCCATTTGTTACAGCGTCGTTACCCGGCTGACAGCGACAATTACCGGTGCTGTCCGTCCCAATAGCCGGGAAACGCAGCCGCCCCGACAGCGACGGTGGTGCCCAGTTGGTCGGCGGATGGCTCTGGCCGCGCTAGCGAGTAGTCATCCGACGAGACGGTAGCGGTTGACTGACCGTCGCTCCGTGACCGATCAGAGCGACCGGAGCGCCGTCTCGGTGGGTTCGCTGAAAAGCTCCGCGACGCGACCCGTCGTCGGTGTCCGCTCGGTGTCGTTCTCCAGGAGGACTGTCTCGCTGGGGAACAGCTGTTCGCCGAGTTCGAGGTCGTACTCCCGCGCGGTCGACCCGGTGACGGTCAGATACACCCCGAGCCCGGTCTCGGCTATCGCGGCCTCCTCCTCCTGCCCGGACTCGGGGTAGGTGAACGTGATATCGTCGAGGGCTCCCGTCCCGAGAACGGCCTCGATGAGCCGCTCGTACCGCGGGGAGATGCAGATATCGCCCGCGTAGTTCCGGACGAACTCCCGGTCCAGTGCCCCCTGTTGCGTATCGAGAACCGCGGGCTTTGCCAGCAACGTGTGATACACCGTGTCGCCGAGCCCGGTGACCACCCGAACGTCGGTGTCCAGCGGGTCGATGCGGTCGTTTATCTCGCCGATGGTCCGCAGGGCCTCTTGCTGGAGCTCGACGACCTCCTCCAGCACGAGGTCGGCGCTGTCGAACCCGAGCGCGAACTCGTGTGTCCGCAGCGCACGGAACGGTTCCTCGCGCCCGACGAGCTGGACCTCGCCGTGGTCCGTCGGGACCGTCACGCTGTCGAAGACGATACGGCGCGGCATCCCCTCGCGGTCGTCCCGCAAGAGTGTAAACTCGGGCCGGGCCGGGGTCCCGAGGTCGGAGTACGAAGCGAGTCGGTGGTAGACGTCGTGGTCCGCGGACTGGTTACCCTTGGTCAGGTCTTTCTCGTAGCGCAGCGTCGAGATGATGTCGTCGGCCAGCTCGGTCGTTCCGGTCCGGGCCGCGAGCCGTTCCAGTACGGCTTCGAGAGGCCGCCCTTTGCGGGGCACGGCCACTCTGGTCGTCGTCATTAGCCCAATCAACCGTGGGCGCGGATAAAACCAGTTCGGTTACTCGCCGCCGCCGATGACCGAGGAGAGCTGCTCGCGCCACTCTTTGAGCTGGACTATCTCCTCTTCGACCTCGGAGAGCCGTTCGTCCAGTTCGCCCTCGCCGATCTCCTCGCGCACGTCGTCGATTTCGGCCTCGAGCGCCGAGAGGTCGCCCTCGATACTGTCGACGGTGCCCTCGACATCGTCGAGGCCGTTCTCCAGCGAACCGACCTCGCCGTCGAGTTCCTCGATTTCGTCGGTGGCTGTCGCCACAGCCGAGGTCGCGCTGTCGATCTCCGTCTCGAAGAAGTCGAGCTGGCTCTCGAAGGAGTTGAGCTGGCTATCGAAGCTGTCGAGGCGCTCGTTGAACTCCTCGATGACCTCGTCGCCGGTGCCGTTCTCGGCGAGGAACTCTTCGAGCGCGTCCGTGTACGCGCGCAGATCCGCGATGTCGTTCTGGATGCGGTTGATACGGGCCGTGTTGACCCCGCCCTCGGGGTCGCTGTCCTGTGAGACGGCGTCGAGCGCCCGCTTGAGCAGCTTCACGTCCTGTGCCGAGACGTTGTTCTGGCGAATCTCGTTGGCCATCGCCGCGACGACGTTGCCCGTGGCCGGTTCGGGGCCCTCGGCGTCGCTCTCCGTCGTCTCGGCCTCCGTATCGTCGCCCTCCGTCGCCCCGGCCGCCTCGCTGTTGGGGTCTTTCAGATTCAGCGTTTCGATGTCCTCGTCCTCGTCGTCCTCGAGGCCGGGAACGCTGTCTGACTCGCCCGCGATGACGTCCTTGACGGCGTTGTTGCCGCCGCCGACGAGGTCGGCCTCGTCCTCGTCCAGCGGCGGGTCGACGCTCTCTATCTGTGGCTCGGTGAGGAACTTCTCGACGTCGTCGGTCCCCGTCGCCCGGATGCCGTACACCGTCGTGTAGTCGCTGTCGGACTCGATCTCCTTCTCGAAGGTTATCTGGTCGTCGTTGATGTCCCAGAACTCCGAGCCGTACTCGGGGTGAAAGCCCAGGTCCTCGACGGCCACGTCGTCGGGGACGCTGTCGACCAGCCGGATACTGACTGTCTCGGACCGTTTCGACACGACGTTGAACGCGATGGCGGGGACGGGGAACTCGTCGGCCTCGAATCGCTTGGTGACGGTAACCCCATCAGAGGCGACGGTAATCGCCTCATACGCTTGCGAATCACTCATGTATGGTACTCCGTACCCCTCAAGTAATAAAGGTACTCCGGCGCCGCCGGTTTGTGAGCGATTACCACGCCCGGCGACCGCTCAGAGGTCGATTCTGTCCCCGATTTCGACGATCTGTAGCGTCTCCGGATAGTCGAAGCTGCGGGCGTGGTTGTGCAACACTGTCGGCTCGGTAGTCATTCCCTTCCACATGTCCCAGTGGCTCGGTACGAGCGTGTCGAGTTGCAGTTCGTTGGCCGCCTCGATTATCATGTTCTCGTCGTTGTACCACTTGGTCCGGGTGGGCTCGCCGGTCTCGGAGTCGGGAATCATCCCCACCGTGCCGAAAGCGAGCACGCCCAGGTCGATGTCGTACGCGTCACCGACTGACTCGAACGCCCCGGGACGGGCGTCGCCGCCGTGGAAGAACGTGCCCGACTCGTGCTCGAAGACGAACGAGACGGGGTGTTCGGCGTCGGGGTCGTTGGCCGGTTCGACGTGGACGGTCAGGTCGCCAAACTCCAGCCGGTCGCCCTCGGTTATCTCTTCGAGTTGGTCGTCGGTGACCGACCAGTTGTCCATCCACGCCTCCTCGTGAATCACCTCGTGGCCGCTGTCGGTCGTGTAGTAGGTGGCGCCGGTACTCGCGAGGATCGGCGCCTGCGACGGCCCGTGGACGTGGTCGGTGTGTTCGTGGGTGCCGAGGACGGCGTCGGCCTCCTGGACCTCCGTGGGGTCGAACGGCACCGGGACCATGCGTACGGTCCGGGGCGGGTCCCCGATACCCAGATAGGGGTCGATGAATATCGTCGCGCCGCCGCTCGATTTGACGATGAACCCGTTACAGCCCAGATACCAGATCGCCAGCCCGTCGGGGTCGGCGTCCTCGACCGCGCGCAGGAGCCACTCCTCCCAGTCAGAGTCGACTGTCATACCGGAGTCTGGGACGGGGCGTGGCTAAGTAGTTTCGACGGGCTCGTCAGAGACAGACCGCGCGGGCGTCGCTGTAATCTGGAACCGGTATCGCTGCCGGTCGGACGGACGTGCTCACCCGGAGACAGGTGCGTTTTTGTGTGAACCAGTTGAGAGACGGTGTATGTCACTCCGCAGCTACGCCAGGTGGGTCCTGGCTACGGACATCGGTCGCTCTGTCGCCCCCGACGAACCGATTCCACTCGCCCGAATCGCCCGCTACTCACTCTACGCCGTCGCGATATTCGCGGCGGGAACGCTGTGTGCCGGGTTCGTCGCCAGTCTCGTCAGACTCGTCGGGGTCTCCCTCTACGGTGTAGTTACGCCGCTCGGACGGCCTGTCCTCGACGCGGTGTTGCCGGTTCGAGACGGGATTCGCGCCTTCGCGCTCCTCGTGGCCGTCGGCGTCTTCCTCACGCAGTTCGAGCGGTGACACGCCCGCGGATAGCGCCACCGATGTCTGGCGAAGACACACCGAACAGAGGGGCGGCTCCGAGTCGAACAGCCGCCGGCCGTCTCGCCAGAATCCGCTTCGAGCCGGTCGGAATCGGCGCTACGTGCCGGTCTCCGGGACGACCTCGACGGCGTTCAGACGGCCCTCGGGCCGCCGTTCGGCGACGGACCGCTCGAAGCGGTTGCCGCTGTCGAACACCAGCTGGAGCCCGTCGGACGAACCGGACGGTACGTGGTCTCGAAGAGAAGCCGTCGTCCGGAACGCCGCGGAAAAGCGGGACTCAGTCCTGACAGCAGCCGCCGGCCTTCTCGCCGAAGTCGACTTTCAGCTGGTCGGAGACGAGTTCGTTTATCTCCTGCAGGCGCAGTTCGAGCTCGTTCTGGACTTCGAGATACTCGCTCATCGAGGCGATGTCGTGGAGCTCCTCCTGGGCCTCTTGGACCTTCCGGAGGTCCTCCTGAGTCGCTTGGCCGGTCTGGCGGGCCATCTGGAACTCCTCGCGGAGCTGTTCGAACTCCTCGATGGCGCGCTGGGCGTCGGCGTCGTTCTCGACTTTCGCCTTGGCCTGCAGGTACTCCTGATAGACCGGCAGCTCGGCGATGCTCTCGCCGAGTTCGGTCGCGAGCTGGTCCACGTGGTCGCCGTCGGCCTCGGTGACGTTCTCGGTCTCGATGCTCATTACCACGGCGTTGGGACTCGTGCGGTATAGGTTTGCCGAACGGCAACAGTGCCGAGTCAAGAGATAGCCAATCCGAGCACACCCATAACGAGCAGGCCACCGCCGAATAGTCTGGCCTTCACAATAGCCCAGCCGTCCGGTGCCGGGTCCCTCGCATTGCGAAGTCGAAGACGGGCCATATCGCGAGGATACAACAGAAACGGGGCAGCCAGGAGGAACATGAAAAAGAACGTTGCAATGCCTTCGGTAGAGACCATAGCTGAACGTGACAGCAGATACATCGCCGCATCATAATATAAATTCTTTGAAACTACTATCGTCCGTTTCGTGCGAGTACGGAGGCTGGCTCCGATTCGGGACTCCGAGCGGGGAGAGGCAGACCCGTGTGGTCGCCAGGCGGAGCGAAACCGCCGTCCTGTCGAGCGTGACCACCGACCATCGGGCCGGAAGCGCCGAGGTTATCCCACTCGAACCGGTATAGCTGGCTAATGAGCCAAGAGCGAACCGATGGGGACCTGCGAAACACGGGGCTCTCGCTGAAACACGACCGAGAGTGGGACTACGAGATAGACCGCATCGTCGAAGCCGTCGAGGAGCGCGACGCCGAGACCGTCGGCCTGCAGTTCCCGGAGGGGCTGAAACGGCGCGGTCCGGCAGTGACCGACGACCTCCGGTCGGAACTACCCGACGACGTCCAGGTGATGATGTCCGGCCAGCCCTGCTACGGCGCCTGCGACCTCGACACCTACATGATGCGGCGCACAGACGTGTTCGTCCACTTCGGTCACTCGCCGATGAAGGAGTCTGACAAGATCATCTACGTCCCGCTGTTCTCTAACGTCGAGGTCACGCCCATCATGGAGCAGGCCCGCGAGGAGGAGCTCACTGACCCGGACGAGGACCCGGACGTCGGCCTCGTGACGACGGCCCAGCACATGAACAAGTTCGGCGAGATGCGCGAGTGGCTCGAAGAGCGCGGCTACACCGTCCACACCCAGCGCGGCGACGAGCGGCTCACCAACGAGGGGCAGGTGCTGGGCTGTAACTACGCCAGCGCCGACGTCGACGCCGACCAGATTCTCTACGTCGGCGGCGGGAAGTTCCACCCGCTCGGACTCGCGATGGAACACCCCGACAAGAACGTCGTTATCGCGGACCCCGTCAACAACGCCGTCACCATCGCCGACACGGAGAAGTTCATGAAACAGCGCTACGGCGCCGTCCACCGCGCGATGGACGCCGAGTCGTGGGGCGTCATCTTCTGTACGAAGATCGGCCAGGGCCGCTGGGACCAGGCCGAGGAGATCGTCGAGAACAACGACGACGCCTACCTCATCACGATGGACGAGGTCACCCCGGACCGGCTGACGAACTTCGGCATGGACGCTTACGTCAACACGGGCTGTCCCCGTATCACGACCGACGACGGCCCGCAGTTCAAGAAGCCGATGCTCACGCCCGGCGAGTACGAGATCGCCGTCGGCGAGAAACCGCTCGACTCGCTCGAATTCGACACGTTCCACGGCACCTGGTAGCACCGTTCTCGTCGCTGAGAACTACAGGGACACTGACTTGTGAGTCGTCGCTGACATCCCAGTATGACCGCCGATATCGACGACCGCCTCTACGGGGCTATCTTCGACGCGTCTCCGGAGCCGGTCATGGTACACGACCCCGAGACGGGCCGGGTTCTGGACGCGAACCCGGCGGCCTGCGCCCTCGTCGGACTCGACCGCGAACAGCTGCTCGGGACGGACATCGGCGACGTCAGCTCGGCGGCGACCGCCACCGAAGGGGCGATGTCGGCTCTCCAGCGGGCGGTCGCCGACGGTGAACACTGCACGGAGTGGGAGCTCGTCGGTCCCGAGGGCCAGCGGCTCTCAGTCGACGTCAGGCTCAAGCGGATCAGCGTCGACGGCACGGAGCGAGTCGTCGCCTTCCTCCGGGACCGCTCGGACCAGCGAGCGCGCGAGCGCGAGCACGCACAGTGGGACGAGCAGATACGGACGATGGTCGACAACCTCCCGGTCGTCGTGTTCACCCTCGACCCGGACGGCGTCTTCACGCGGTCGGCCGGCAAAGGCCTGGAGAGTCTCGGACAGGAGCAAGGCGAGATTGTCGGCCAGTCGCTGTTCGACGTGTACGCGGGGTATCCGGATATCGTCGAGGCCGCCGAGCGGGCGCTCTCCGGCGAGGAGATACGGGTGACACAGCCGATCGACGACCTGGTGTTCGAGACCTGGTACCAGCCCGTCTTCGACGACGGGGAGCTCGTTCAGGTCGTCGGCGTGGCGCGCAACATCACCGAGCTGAAACGCCGCGAGGAACGCGTCGGCGCCCTCAGCGAGGCCACGAACGACCTGCTGTACACGCACACCGAGGCGGCGGTCGCCGAGCGGGTCTGTGACATCGCCAAGCGAATCATCGACCGCCCGATAGCGGCGATGTGGTCCTACGACGCCGACACGGACGTCCTCTCACCCATCGGGGCCACGGAGACGGCGACCGACTTGGCCGGCGTGGAAATCGCCAAGGACCTCCCCGAGATAGGGCCGGGGTCCGACGAGAAGGCCATCTTCGACGCCGGGACACCGGTCGTCATCGAGGACTACGGCGAGCTGGCGTGCCCGGCGGCGTCCGGCCTTCCGCTGGGGACGCTGCTGTGTCTCCCGCTCGGCGACCACGGGTTGCTGTGTGTCGGCTCGACGGCCGTCGAGCCCTTCGAGGGGCCCGACCGGCGGCTGCTGGAGATTCTCTCCAGTACCGCGATCGCCGCACTGGACCGTGTGGCCCGGGAAACGACGCTCGAAGCCCAGCGGGCACAGTTGGAGGCGTCCAACGAAGCGCTCCAGCGGCGCCGCGAGCAGATGGAGTTTTTCAACAGTATCCTCCGACACGACATCCTCAACGGGATGAACGTCATCAGAGCCCGTGGTGACCTGCTGTCACAGGAGCTAGAGGGCGACCAGCGGCGGTACGCCGAGACCATCGTCGAGTGGAGCGACGACATCACCGAACTCACGCGGAAGGTCCGGTCGGTGTTGCACCGGCTGGCCGACGACGGCGCGGCGGAGACGAAGCCGGTGAAACTGGCACCGGTCATCGAGTCGGCCGCCCAGCGGGCGGCGTCGATGGACGCCGGGGTGACCGTCGACATCTCGGTCCACAGCGACGCCGTCGTGACCGCGGACGACCTGCTGCACGACGTGTTCGGCAACATCCTCACCAACGCCGTAGAGCACGGTCGGTCGGGAGACGGCGACACCGTCGCTATCAGTGTAGATGTCACGGTGGACGAGGAAACCGTGACGGTCCGAATCGCGGACGACGGTCCGGGCATCGCACAGTCAGTTCGGGAGGACATCTTCGAGCGCGGCAAGAAGGGCAGCGACTCGGGCGGGACCGGCTTCGGGCTCTACTTCGTCGACGCGATGGTCGCGAGCTACGGCGGGCGTATCCGGGCACAGGAGAGCGACAGCGGCGGGGCCGAGTTCGTCGTCGAGCTTCCGCGCGTGAGATAACCATCAGGCATTTCCAAACATTTTTACATGATTCGGATGTATTACTTCTGATGCCGACAAAGAGCGCTCTCGCCCAGCAACTCGGTGTCGTCGCCGGGTTCGCCGACCCCCGGGCCGACCTCGAACAGTACCGGACGCCACCGGAGCTGGCGGCCCATCTGGTCCACAGAGCCGACCTGGAAGGGGACGTACAGGACCGGACGGTCATCGACCTGGGGTGTGGGACCGGGATGCTCTCGCTCGCGGCGGCCCTGCGTGGCCCCGAGACGGTCGTGGGCGTGGACATCGACCCGGGGCCGCTGTCGACGGCCCGGGCGAACGAGCGGAAGGTGGGGTCGACCACCTCGGTCTCGTGGGTCCGCGCCGACGCGACGCGGGCGCCGGTGTGTCCGCCGATCGCGGAGACGACAGTCGTGATGAACCCGCCCTTTGGCGCCCAGTCGGGCAACGAACACGCCGACCGGCGATTTCTGGCGACCGCCGCGGAGATATCGAGCGTCTCCTACTCGCTGCACAACGAGGGCAGCGGCGACTTCGTCGAGTCGTTCGCGGCCGACAACGACGGCGACGTGACCCACGGGTTCGCCGCCGAGTTCGACCTGCCACACCAGTTCGAGTTCCACGACGAGGAACGCCGGAGTATCACGGCCGAACTGTATCGCATCGAGTGGCACTGACCCCGGGCTCAGGCGCCCTGCGCTCTCGCGACGACGAGTCGCGTGTCGTTCGTCCCCGCGTACAGCCGCGAGCGGTTGCGCTCGAAGGTGAGCCCGCCGATACGCCGGGTCGAGAGGTTCGCCGGCACCGGCCCCCTGTCGACGACGCTCCCGTTCTCTCGGACCGCGACCTCGAAGCCGCTACCGACCGGCCGGAGGGTGACGTTCCGCCCGGCGAGGGTCCCGTCGACGGTCGACGGCGACGACTGGTAGACGGTTTCGGGCTGTCGGCCCGCAGGTGTCAGAGCGACGCTGTAGACGCTGTCGTTGCCCGAGACCGACCAGCCGGTCCGGTTGACGGCGACCGGCTCGCGCCAGTCCAGCCCGCCGAGGACGACGGTCGCTCGCCCGTTGACCGCTAGCTGTGTCCGACTGACGGCGACCCACCATATCTCGCGGTCGGCGCTGGCCACGACGACGCCGCTCTCGGTGACGTTAGACGGGGCCGTCTGCGGGAGCGGCATGCTGTCGAAATAGGCGTTCCGCACGTCTTCCTCGTACGTGACGACGTAATCGCGGACCTGAACGCCGTCTTCCGGCAGGTCGCCGTCGTCGAGCATCGCGCTGTTTATCGGGACCGACCCGAGACAGAGCGCGGCGAGTGCGACCAGCAGCGCGAAGCCCGCCACCGAGGGCCACCCGCCGTCGAAGTCGGGGAGCGCCCGTCTGTCGGTGTATATCGTCGCGGCGGCGACCAGCAGGGCGAGCAAGAACACGAGCGCCGTCCCCAGCCAGCGAAACAGCGTGTACCGACCGCCGCCAAGCGGGAGGTACACCGCCCAGAGCCCCTGCACCACGGCGAAGACCAGCGTGGCGAAAAACACCTTCGAGGGGTCGGGCCGCTCGCTCCGGACGTACAGCAGTATCGTGCCGAGGAAGACGCCGGCCAGCAGACCGATAGCGTGGCCCTGGATAGCGATGTTGGCCCACGGGGGGGTGACGTACTGGATACTCCCCCCGACGGTCGGCTCGGGCGAGAGAATCGCCCGGTAGACCAGCCCCAGGACCTGACTCGAGAGGAGCCCGCCCAGAAACAGGTACGGTCGCGTCACCAGCGCGAAGCCGGCCAGTGCGAACACCACGCCCGAAAAGCCGACGATGGGCCCCAGCGCGAACACGCCGGTAAAGACGCCGACGACGACCATCACGACCGGGACGGCCAGTATCCGGGCGAACGGGTTCGTCCGGAGCGACCCGAACGACGACTCGCCCCGTCGCTGGGGATAGTGCCCCCAGACGTACTCGACGACGGTGCCGTAGACGAGCGTCCCCATGAGATTGCCGGTGACGTGGCTTACACTCCCGTGAGTGAACGGGCCCATGAGCATCCCGACCGGGTAGAAGTACGACCACGTCCGGAACGGTATCACGAGCAGGTCCGCGTGCCAGAACGCACGCTGGACGAAGAGGTATATCGCCAGCACCCCGGCCGCCGTCAGCAGCGTCCCCCACGGGACCCCGAGCAAGAGGCGTCGGCGAAGCGGCGCGGCGAGGCGGTCACCGACGAGGCGCCGGGCGGCGACCCCCACCGCGAGCACGGCGAGGACGACGACCAGCTGGCGGACGGGCACGGCGGCGAGCGGCGGCACCAGCGACGACTGGAACATTCAACTCAACATCGGGGCCGGGGGGTTTGAAATTGGCGACCGCGCCTCAGACGACGGAGAGCCCGAGACTGTAGGGCCAGGCCGTCCCCGCGACGGCGAGCAGCGCGACGGCGCCGCCCGCCATCGCGACGTTCTTCAGGAACTGGGTCATCTCGTCTTGCTGCTGGTCCTCGGGCGCGGCCCAGAAGTCGTGCATGGTGACCGCCGAAACCAGCAGGAAAGTCGCCAGCGCGCCGGCCGCGACGACCGGGTACGCGCCGACGATGAGCAAGAGCCCGCTGACGACGAGCAGCCCGCCGCTACCGTACACCGACGCGGCGGGCGCCGGCAGCCCCTTGGCCTCCGCGTAGGGAATCATCCCCTCGGGACTCAGGAAGTGGTTCAGTCCCGTGAAGGCCAGAACGCCGCCGAAGAGGACGCGGGCAAGCAGGAACAGCTCGGCGGCTCCGGCGGTCTCGAAGGCCATCAGGCCGTCACCTCCGTCGAAAGGGCAGTGGTGCGTCGGTTCGCGTGAGCCACGGATTGTGGTATCATTACGTTACTTGGTTCGCATGCGAACCTATTTATCGCTTCCCGGACATAGGAGATACCAGGTCACACCGATGTCATCAGAGACGTTCTCACGGGACGCGGAGGGAAGCGCGGAGGTCTGCCCGGTCGTCGAATCGCTCGAACAGGTCGGGTCGAAGTGGCGACTCGTCGTGCTCCACGAGCTCCAGAACGGCGAGCGGCGGTTCAACGAGCTCAAACGTGCGACCGAGGCCAGTTCGCGAACGCTCTCGCGCGTTCTTGACGACCTCCAGGAGACCGGGTTCGTCGAGCGCCGACTGGAGGAGGACGCGCCGGTCGCGACGTACTACCGGCTCACCCCCAAAGGGGAGTCGCTCTGTCCGGTGTTCGACGAGATCACGGCGTGGGCGGAGGAGTGGCTCACCGCCTGTGAGAACTAGTCGAACGTAGCCTTTTCCCCCTCGAAGACACACACCAGAGACGATGGGAGTACAGCCACCAGCCGACGACACGGAGGAGCCAACAGCTATCGAGTTCGGCATCGCGGCGCTCGACGCCAAACTCGGCGAGGAGTCGATCGAATACCCCGCCACCGCCCGCGAGGTACGGGAGCAGGCGGGCCACATCGAGGTCCCCTACAACTCCGCGGGCCACAGCATCACCGTCGACGAGGCGCTGGAAGCGGCCCCGGCGACCCGGTTCGAGTCCGAACAGGACCTGTTCAACGCGCTCCATCCCACCTTCGAGCGCAAGCGCGAGTCCACGTCGAACAGCCTGCTGACACAGCTCCGGGCGCTGGTGCCGTTCTGAGAGGCGCCACACCGTAGCACAGTCGAAGAGCCAATATGCGCCCGCTTTAATCTACAGCTATGGGTATCAAGCGGCGGCTCATCAACACGCTCCCTCCCTCGGCAAAGCGGGCGCTCGCGCTCCCGTACGACTACTATCAGATGCGGCAGGCGGACAAACAGTTCGCCGGCAAGAGCCTCCCGAACCGCTCGGCGGCCGACACGGCGCCCGACCACATCGTCTGTCTCGTCGTCGACGCCCTGCGCGCGGACTACGTCGACGACGAGACGACGCCGTTCCTCGCCGGCCTCAACCGCACCACGGCGACGACGCCCGGCTCGTGGACCTTCCCCGCGGTCTCGTCGATGCTCGCCGGCGTCTACCCCCACGAACACGGCGGGATGCGCCAGACGGACGAGCCCGACGACTCCGACGGTATCAGGCTCCCACCACGGATGGACGACGACCGGGTGACCATCACCGAGGCCCTCGCCGGCGCGGGCTACGAGACCTACGGCGGGTTCGGCCACGACACGCCCTTCGTCGCCATCTCCGGCCGGTTCGACAAACACCGGCTCTACCACAACTTCAGCTCCGACGCCGACGACGTGCTCTCCGACTATCTGGAGTGGGTCAGCGGCCGCGAGCGCACCTTCGCCTTCCTCCACCTCGCGGACCCCCACATCCCGCTGGACCCGCCCGCGGAGTACGTCGAGAAGTACGACGTCGACACCGCTATCGAGGGGCTGGCAACCTGGGAGTACAAGACCGAGACGGACTGTACGGGCGCGTGTCAGCGCTACCGGGACCACCGACAGCGCCTCTACCGGGCGTCCGTGGACTACGTCGACGACGCCATCGAACGGTTCGACGAGGGGCTGGAATCGACCCTCGACGACCCGCTGCTGGTCGTCACCGCCGACCACGGCGAGGCCCACTGGGAACACGTCGCCTTCGACGTCGAGCACTTCGACGGGTCGGGCTGTGTCGACCACGGCGGCGCGCCCTACGAGGCCGTCGCCCGCGTCCCGCTGCTGACGAACGCCGACTGGCCGCTCGACGGCCCCATCTCGCTCGTCGACCTCCCGGCCACGTTCGCCGACGTGACCGGCATCGAGTTCGACGCGGCCGCCGGCCACTCACTGACCGAGACGCCGCCGTCGGACCGGCTCATGTTCACCGAGGGGAGCCTCGACGGTCACGAGAAGAAGGCCGTCTACCACGGCGACTACAAGCTCATCGCGTCGCAGGGCCACGGCGTCGAGGTCGGCTACGAGCTGCCCGACGAGACGGTCGTCGAACTGCCCCTCGAAGAACACGAGCTACTGACCGCGAACGTCCCACCGTGGCCGTCGGCGGAGGCCGGCGAGACCGAGGTGGCCGGCGTCGTCGAGGACCGCCTCGAACAGCTGGGGTACAAGTAGCTCAGTCCTGGCGGTTCTCGGGCGACGGGGCGTCGGCCTCCTCGACCGCGTCGGAGGTCGGCCGCTGCTGGTCGTTCAGCCGGCTCGCGATGTTTTCGAGCTGCTGAGTCTGCTCCCGGTTGACCGTCACTATCATGTCCGAGAGGACGCCGAACATCAGCAGCTGGATACCGAGCACGATAGCGATACCGCCGACCGTCGCGATGACGTCGTGGGAGATGCTGTTTGCGAACCAGTCGTAGAGGACGTAGACGCCCAGCGTGACCCCCATCGCGATGGTCCCGAACCCGACGCTGCCGAAGTAAAAGAGCGGGTTGTTCGTCTTCGCCATCCGGTACAGCGTCACGAGGATGAGCCCGCCGTCCCGAACCGGCCGGAGGTTCGTCTCTGACTCGTCGGGTCGGGGTTCGTACGTGATCGGGACGACGACCGTGCGGACGCCGTGTTTGACGCACTCGACGGCCATCTCCGTCTCGATGCCGAACCCCTCCGCCGAGAGCGCGAGCCGCAGGAACGACTCCCGCGTGAACGCGCGGTAGCCCGAGAGGATGTCGGCGTAGTCGTGGCCGTGGATGAACGAGAACGCCCCGTTGATGACCCGGTTGCCGACGCGGTTGAGCCGCGTCATCGCGCCGGGTTTCATGTCGGCGAACCGGTCGCCGATGACGTGTTCGGCCCGCCCCTCGAACAGCGGTTCGAGCATCCGGTCGGCGTCCGACGCCCGGTAGGTCTCGTCGGCGTCGGCCATCAGCACGAACGGCGCGTCGACGTACCGCTCGACGGCCTCGCGGATGGCCTGTCCCTTCCCCTCGCCGGTCTGCTCGAAGACCCGCGCACCGGCCCTCTCGGCGAGGTCGTACGTGTCGTCGGTCGACCCGCCGTCGACGACGAGGACGTTCTCGAACCCGTGGTCACGGAAGCCGCCGATGACTGACTCGATAGTTTCGGCCTCGTTGTAGGCGGGCAGCAACACGCAGACATCGTCACGGTCGGCCATTGTCCGAACGTCTGCCACGCGGACCCAAATAAATGCGGGTCCGCGGCTCCCAATCGTGTGTACCGAATGGGACGACGGTTCCGACGGCTCGTTACTCTCGGTCACACATCTGCTCACACTGGGACTCTGGAAGCCCTCACCCGCTCGGACAGACTAGTTACTACTGGCCACACAGATGCTCATACCGTGCCCCCGGAAGCCCTCACCCGGTCGGCGCGGCTGTGCGGGATATCCTCGCTGCGCTCGGATAGGGCCCGCGCAGCCGCGCCGACCGGGTTCGCCCTTCCAGTCCGTTGAGGGACTGCACCGCGGACCTGCCCTTCCCCGGGTCGCTCCGGACCGGCACTGCCGGTCCACTCGCTCCCGGCCGCTGTGCGGTCAGGACGCGTGTCGCTCGCGGACGCGAGCGACCGGGGAGGTGTGGTGGAGCCACTCGCGAGCGCGCTCCGTCGCGCTCGCCGCTGCTGTCCCTGGCGGACTGAAAGGGCGAGGCGGGTCGCGGGCGCTGTGGCGGCACTACCGAGCGAAGCGAGGTATCCGTCACAGCGCCCGCGAGCAGCCGAGGGCTTTCGGGCTGTGAGCAGGCAGAGCAATCTCATCCGTTGCTAGCGAGCCGTCGAGGGCTTTCTGGCGGTGGAAAGACAGAACGGTCCTATCTGTCGCTAGTGAGCGAAGCGAGGTATCAGTCACGGCTCCCCCACCTATCGCTAGCAGTCGAGAGCGTTCAGGAGTGGCGAAAACGGGCCCGACGCAGAGAGACTGTAGCTAGTCCTCGCGACCGTCGCTCATGTGTTCCCACACCTCGACACAGCCACAGCCGTCGTCGATGTCCTGCAGGTGGGCGTCGTCGCGCTCGCGGCTCTCCGATTTCTGGTTACTCACGTTGCGAGTAACTAATATCGACAACCGATAAAAACTTTCCGGCGGGTCCCGCGCGTTTTACGTTGTGGACGGCGAACAACGAGTATGACCAACGGTTCCGACGTGTTCGACCGCGTTGGGCTGACCGAGTACGAGACGACGGCCATCGAGCAGTTGCTGGCGCTGGGGCGGACCACCGCACCGAACCTGGCGGAGGCGAGCGGTATCCCGAAAGCCCGCATCTACGGCGTTCTGGAGTCGCTGGCCGACCGGGGGTTCATCAAGGTGATACCCGGCCGGCCAAAGGAGTACCAGCCGAAAGCGCCCGACGAGATACTCGACCGCGCCGTCGAGAACAGCCGCCAGTCCTACGAGTCCTTCGCCACCGCAATCGAGGGCGAACGCGACGCCTTCCTCGCGGAGTACGGCCCGCAGTTCGAGCGGGCGAGCGAGGACATCTCGCCGACGGCGGAGCTGTTCCACGTCGTCGACGTGGGCGAGCCCAGCGAGCGCGAGACGCGGCGGCTCTACGGCGACGCCGAGGCGACGCTCGGCATCATCACCAACAGCTTCGCCTACATGGACAGCGTCGACCACGCCCTGGCGGAGGCCGTCGACCGCGGCGTCGACGTCTCCGTCCTCTTTCTCCACCCCGACGAGCTCCCGCCGGAGAAGGCGGCCGTCCAGTCGGAGATGGTCGACCGGCTCGCGACGGAACTGCCCGAGGTCGGGGTGCGCTTTAGCACGGAGAAGCTCCCCTGGCGCGGCACGCTCGTCGACCCGAGCATGGACTACGACAGCGGGGAGGCCATCCTGCTGGTCGAGGAGCCGGACGTGCCCGACCACATGCGGCAGGCGGCCCTCACCGAGAACGGCTCCTTCGTCGCCGGGATGAAACGCTACTTCGACCTGGTGTGGGAGTACGAGAGCATCGCCGGTCAGACGTAGCCGAGGTCTTCGAGCCGGCCGTAGGTGTCGTCGTCGAGGTCGTCCAGGTCCTCGCCGTCGGTTCTGACGTCCAGCAGCTCCAGTTCGTCGAAGGCCGCTTCGACGCGACCGTCGTCGGTTCGGGCGACGCGGTAGGCGCTCTGTGCGTCCCGGCTGTGGACCGTCGCCGCGGTGTCCCGGACCCGGCAGTACTTTTTCACGAGGCCCGCCTCCGCGTCGTACTCGAAGACCGCTCGCTTGTCGTCTATCCACGGCGAGATGTCCGCGACGTAGTCGCCGGCGCGCTTTTGCAGTGGTTTGTCGAGTCCCACGGCGGTGGCCACGACCGGCTCGTCCGGACAGAACCCGTCGCTCGGGGCCTCGCCGTCACGCAGCCGATTGACGACGTCGGGAAACGCCGTCAGCGTCGCGGGGCGCTCGATTCGGTCGGGCGTCTCCTGCTCGGGGTACCTGACGAGCAGGGGGACGTGGACCACGGCGTCGTGGATTGCGACGCCGTGTTCGGCCACTCGGACGCCGTCCTGTAGCCGGCTCGGCTCGCCGAAGCCCTCGCCGTGGTCGCTCGTGACGACCAGCAGGGTGTCGTCGAGGTCGCCCCGGCGTTCGAGCGCGGCGACCAACCGCTCTAGCTCCGCGTCCATCTGCCTGATGGCGCCGTCGTACAGCGACTCGACGGCCCTCTTCTGCCACCACGGGTTCTGGCCACCGTGGAACACCCACTTCTGGTCCGCAAACGAGGACTGGAGGGCGCTGGCCTTCGAGCCGCCCCACAGGTCGTGCTCGTCGGCGGGCTCGTAGGGGATGTGTGCGTCCATCAGGTTCAGGCAGGCCGCCCACGGGCCGTCGCTGTCGTCGCTCCAGTCGAGAAACGAGTCGACGTACACGTCCGCCGGCGTCGAGGCTGTGACGTTGCCGGGGAGATATCGCATGTAGTCCGACTGGAGCTTCGTCGCGACCCCGTTGGCCAGCGAGCGCGCGGGCCGGTCGCTGGAGAGGGCGGTCTTGACGAACTCGGCGTAGTTGCCCTGCCCCTCGTTCGAGACGAACTCGTGTGGGTTCAGCCCGTCCGGGAACGGGACGTTCCGGGCGCCGACAACTTTGTCGAACCCGTCTTTCAGCCCCACGTCGACCGCCGTCAGCCAGTCGTTCTCGGTGAAGATGCCGGTGTCGTACCCCTCGCTGCGGAGCCTGTGGAACACCGACAGCGTCGGGTCCAGCCGCTCGGCCGCCGAGACGACGCCGTGTTCGGCGACGTGCAGGCCGGAAAAGAGGCTGGCGTGGCTGGTGACGCTGCGTGCGCCGGGCGCGCGGGCCTGGTCGTAGACGGTCGCCCGTTCGGCCCCGAAGGCGTCGAGAAACGGCGTCGTCTCGTTGGCGTGACCATAGAGGCTACAGTTGCTCGCCCGGACGCTGTCGAGCACCACCAGCAGGACGTTCGGGTCGTCGGTCATCGTCACATGTACCCCAGATTTTCCAGCTGCTCTCTGACGGCCTCGCCGCCGGCGCCGTCCGTCTCGTCCAGCACGCGGCGTTCGGGCACGTGGTCGGTGCGGTCCAGTTCCGCCTCGATGGCTCGGCGAACGTCGGTGACGCTCTCGATGTCGGCGACGAGGTCGCCGTCGGTCGCGGCCACCATCGCCTCGTGGGTGTGGACGCCCTCCTGTAGCCCGTGGTCGCTGACCAGCAGTAGTTCGTCGCCGTCGCCGAGGTCGTCCCGAACGTCGCCGACGAAGTCGTCGAGCTCCTCGTAGGCCGACCGCTGGAGGCCGGGCTGGTCGTAGGCGACGTGGCCGACGAGGTCCAGCCCGCTCGTGTAGGCGAAGACGAGCTCGGACTCGTGGCCCCGCAGCGCGCGCCGGGCCCGTGCCAACCGAATCATCGCCATCTCCAGACACTGCTCGTAGAAGGAAATCGGGTCCGCGGAGGTGTGGCCGCCGCGGGCGTCGGGGTCGCGCTGGAACAGCTCGCCCATGTTCTGGCGCAACTGGTGTTCGCGGTCCGTCTCGTCCGGGTCGACGACGTAGTTCGGAATCCCGATCGGCGTCGCCGCGCAGTCGTCGAAGACGGTCGTGATACCGTTCTCGGCGTAGTAGCGCTTGGGCGTGCGAAAGGCGTCGGCGGTCGTGTTCGTCAGCAGCCACGCGCCGATGCGGGTCTGGAGCCCGTCCGGGAGCACGACGTCGGCGACGCGGCTGCCGAATTCGAGCACGGGGTTCCCCCACGCCACGCCGTCGTCGGAGAGGACGAGCCCGTGTTCCTCCGGCGTGAGGCCGGTGATAATCGTCGGCCAGAGCTCGTGGGTGCTCGGTTCGCCCTCGATGCTGTCTATCGTCTCGATGGCCCGATGGTCGGAGAGCGTGAGATTCGGGTACTCCCCTTGCGCGACGAGGTCGGGGTCGAGGGCGTCGATACCCAGAACGACGAGAACCATGTTAGGGAGATATAGCAATCGGGCCGAAGTAAGCTCTTTCGGACTGCTGGACGCGGTGCCCGGTCAAGCGCTTTCGGACCGCCGGACGCGGTGCCCGATAGCTGAGAGAGGGACGGGAACCGGCGCCGGGCCGGTCACTCGACGTAGCCGAGCGCGGCCAGCCGGGACTCGATGAGGTCGGACTCGACGGACCCCTCGGAGTGGACGCCGTCGTCGCGTATCTCCTTTCGGGGCCCGTTCTCGACGACGGCCCAGGGGACCTCGACGAGGTCTTTCATCCGCATCCCGCCGGGATGGCCGTACACCTTCCGGCCGGTGATAGTCCGCTCGCCGAGCATGTTGCCGTGGTCGGACGTGATGACGGTCTTGCCCGGCAGGTCTTCGACGAGGTCGTGGACGTGCTCCATGACGTACTCCAGGTTCTCTCTGTACCCCTCCCACACGGTGTCGGCGTCGACCTCGCCCATCTCCAGCGCGTCCCAGACGTTGTACGGCCGTTCGGGCTCGCCGCCCTCGATGCCGATGCGCTCGGCGTCGCCCCAGGTGTTCCGGAAGACGAGGTCCTCGCGGGGGACGAACGGGCAGTGGGGCTGGACGAAGTGTGCGAGAACGCGCTTGTCCGGGTACTGCTCGACGGCGTCGCGGGTGTACTCACAGACCGATTCGGCCGGCACGGTGTAGGTAGTCGTGTCGTGGGCGTCCTTGTCCGTCCACACCTCGATGAACTCGTGGAAGTCGTTGGGGACGGTCTTCGACGGCGCGGGGTTCCCGGTGACGAAGACGGTGTCGCCGAGCTGTCTGTCCTTGAAGTTCTTGATACTCCAGGGCGTCGTGTTGCTGTCGACGGAGACGACCCGCGAGTAGCTGTCGTATCGGGACGTGTCCATGGTCTCCTCGAAGAGGTCGGCCCGGCAGGCGTCGATGAGGATGAGGTTGTCCCAGTCCTCGTCGGGCAGTATCACGGCGTCGCCCTCGCCGTAGCCGTGTCGCTCCGCGTAGATGCTCTGGGCGACCGCGTGGAACGTAAACGGGAGCCGCCCGAGTTCCTCGACGAGCAGTCCGGGCTGTTTCACCGCCCGTTTGAAGTTACTGAACGTGTACCGGTCCGGAATCATCAATCATCGTAACGACGACCAGGGGTCGCATAAGCCCTTCTACTCAGCACCGGCTGGCAGCGCCGTCGCCGCCCGAAGGCGGTGTCTGTTCTATCCCACGAGACTTATACACCGAAAGGGCAAACCAAGGCAGTATCCGCGGCGACGGGCAGTTCCACTGAGTAGGTTATGGCTCTCAAACTCGGTCGCACGGCGGCAATCCACTTCGTCTCGCAGGTCGCCGTCTCCGTGTCGGGCTTCGTCGCGACGTTCGCAATCGCGCGTATCCTCGGCGCCGACGGCGTCGGCGTGTACGCGCTGGGGATGTCTATCGTCGTCTGGCTCAACGTCCCGCTGTCGGGCTTTCAGGAGGCGCTCAAGAAGCGGGTCAGCGAAGGGATAGACGAGAACGCCTACTTCACCGCCGGCGTCCTGTTGAATTTTACGTCGGTCGCCGTGCCGGCCGTGCTCGTCGTCCTCTTCCGGGGACAGGTCAACCGATACGTCGGCGACACCATCGCGGTGTTCATCGCGCTGGTCCTGGTCACCAACGGCGTGTTCAACACGCTCCGGGAGGCGCTCCACGGGGAGAAGAAGGTCGCCCAGGCCGGCTGGGTGCGTTTCGTCGAGCGGACTCTCCGAACCGCGTTTCAGGTGGCGCTACTGCTGGTGGGCTACACGATTGCCGGCCTCTTCGTGGGCCACGCCGTCGCCCTCGTCGTGAGTTCGCTCGTCGGCCTGTACTTCGTCGGTCTGGGGCCGACCCGGCCGAAGCGGGTCCACTTCGAGCGGCTCGTCGAGTACGCAAAGAGCGGCTGGTCGGGCGGCCTGAAGGGCAACGCGTTCAACTACATGGACATCATCGTGCTGGGCTTTTTCGTCTCGCCGACGCTGGTCGGCATCTACAAGGTCGCCTGGACGCTCGGCTCGTTCCTGGTCGTCCTCTCGAACTCCGTCAGCTCGACGCTGTTCCCCGAGATCAGCGACATCAGCACCGCCGGACAGACCGAGCAGGTCAAACACTACCTCGACGAGGGGCTCGTGTTCACCGGCCTCTTTCTCATCCCCGGGCTGTTCGGTGCGGCGGCGCTGGGCAGCGAGCTGTTGCGCATCTACAACACCGAGTTCTCCCGCGGCGCGACGGTCCTCGTGATACTGGTCGGCGCCCTCATACTCGACGCCTACGCCTCACAGATCGTCTCGGTCATCAAGGCGCTGGACAGACCCGACATCGTCCTCCGCATCGACCTGTTGCTCGTCAGCATGAACGTCGTGTTGAACGTCGTTCTGGTCTCGCAGTTCGGCTGGTACGGGGCCGCCGCGGCGACGCTCGTCTCCGGGGGCGTCACCCTCGGCCTGAGCTACGTCGCCATCAGCCGACTCGTCGGGCGGCCGAGCGTCCCGGTCAGGGAAATCGGCGAGGAGCTGGTCGCGAGCGTCCTGATGTTCGCCGGCGTCGTCGCTCTAGAGCCCCTCGCGCCCGGCGGGTTCGTCGGGACCATCTCGCTCGTGGGCGCCGGGGCCGCGGTGTACACGGTCGCCCTGCTGAGTATCTCGCCGCGAATCCGGCAGAAAGCGGTGGCGTTGGCGCCGCCAACCCTGCTCCGATATGCCCGCATTCGGTGACCGCCGGGCCACGCAGTGCGCTACAGGCCCCGGGCGGCCCGTGAGCGTGCGAAACGACGAATCCGACCGACAGACGGCCTGAAACTGCGGTACTGTTTCGTAACCGTTATACATATATCGTCAGTAGCGCCGACAGGCACTGGTACTGTATGAACGCAGGATACGTCCTCCGTCGAATCGCGGAGAAATGGAACGACCCCCACTGGGTTCGGCACAACTTTCTCGCGGAGGTCGTGAGTCCGCTCCACTCGCTTGGCTACGGCGACGCGGGGACGTCCGTCTTCGACCACGAGTGGGACAATCTGCTCGTCCTCGACGCCTGCCGGGCCGACCTCTTCGAGGAGCGGGTCGACCTCGACCGCTTCGACGAGTACAAGCGCGTGACGTCGAACGCCAGCAACACGACGCCGTGGACACAGAAGAACTTCGCCGGCGAGGAGTTCGGCGACCTGGTGTACGTGACAGCGAACCCGGTCACCTCGAAGGAGGCCCCGGAGTCGTTCCACGAACTGCGCGAGGTGTGGGCCGACCACTTCGACCCGGATAGCGTCTCGATTCTCCCCGAACCGGTCGTCGAGGAGGCCAAAGACGCCCACGCGGACCACCCGGACAAGCGTCTCGTCGCTCACTTCGTCCAGCCCCACATGCCCTTTGTCCCCCGACCCGAACTCATCTTCCGGACCCACTGGCGCCCGGGCGAAACCACCGGGCCGGCGGGCGAGGACCCGCGGAACATCTGGCACGCCCTCGAACTCGGCGAGGTGACCAGAGAAGAGACCTGGGACGCCTACGGCGACACGCTGGATTTCGTCATCGACCACGCGGTCGAACTGGCCGAGCACTTGCCCGGTCGCAGCGTCATCATGTCCGACCACGGCAACATGCTCGGCGAACGCACGTTCCCGCCGGTGCGCGTCTACGGCCACCCGCCGGGGCTGCGCTGTCCCGAGCTCGTCGAGGTCCCCTGGGCGGTCATCGACGACGGGACCGAGCGGGAGTTCACCGACGAGGGCGCCCGTTCGAGCACGACGATGGGGGAAGACGTCGTCAGAGAACGCCTCCACAACCTCGGCTACGTCGAGTAGATGAGCCGGGACCGTCTCGCGGACGACGGGGACGAGCCCGGGGCCTTCCTCCGTCGCCACCCGCTCGCCTACGCCGCCTACCGAATCAACTACCTCCTCGAAAACGACCGGGACATCTCCGAGAACGACGAGGTGCCGTTCATCACGGCCGTGTTCTTCCCCGTCGTGTTGGTGGGCTACGTCGTCCTCGCGAGAGCGCGCGGACTCGCGGCTCGGCTGGTCGGAAACGACAGCCGCCCCTCGCTGGGGGCCGACGGCCACCTCTTTATCATGTCCTCCCAGAGCGGCTACCGCACCGAGACGTTCCTCGAAGTCGCCGGTGCGCTCAGGGAGCGGGACCACGACGTGTTGCTCCTCTGTTCGCCGGCCGCGGAGACGAGACAGGACGAGTGGGAGGCAGACGGGTTCGCGACGACCTCCCACCGGACGCTCCACGGCTATCTCCGGCTCTGGCGGGTCCTCCGGAACGCGCTGTACGCCGCCGTCCTCGTCTACCGGCTGCGCAAGGTGGCCGGGATTCCCCTCGGCCGGCTCTCGCTCTGTTATAACTTCCTCTTGCTGGAGACGGTCAAACGCGAGAGCGTCGGGGAGCTCGTCAGCGGCGACCCCCGGATACACACCTTCTCGCCGATGCCGTACGTCGTCGCCGCCTCGGAGCCCGACCGGACGTTCGTCTACCAGCACGGGCTCCAGCAGCCGATCGCGGGGAGGATAATGGCGGCGCCGTTTTTCGCCCCGCTCACCTATCTCCTCTGGGGCGACCCGTGGCGCGAGCTGTTCGCGGAGTACGCCCACCCCGACTCCCGGATGGCAGTCGTCGGCAACCCGTGGCACGACCAGCTCGCACGGAAAGGCGAGCAGAAGGGCGAGGCGACCTACGACGTGCTCTTCGTGAGCGGGTCACACGCCGCGGTCGACAGCGACATCGAGGCCGACTTCGAGCGACTCGTCGAGGACGTCGTCGGCCTCTGTGAGCGGGAGGGGTATTCGCTCGCGATAAAGCTCCACCCGCTGGAGAGCCCAGCGTGGTTCGAAGAGCGGGGCTGGGCGTCGTACGTCACCGACTTCGACGACATCGACGACGCCCTGCTCTCCTCGCGCGTGTCGGTGACGAACGGCTCGACGGCGTTCATCGAGAGCGCCGTCGTCGGGGTGCCGGCCATCGTCGCCGACCTCTGGGAGTACGACCTCGACGCGCTGGCCCCGGTGACGAACGTCACGTTCACCAACGGGCCGCGGGTGGCCCCGGCGATAGCCGACGCGCTGTCGGGGCGGCGGGACGACGGGGACGAGTCCCGGATGCCGGTGCGACTCGGGAACGCGACCGAGCGTATCGTCGACGTCGTCACCGAGTGACGGCCGGTCCCGTCAGTCCGAGGCCGCGGCTCCGGGCGCCTCGTCGACGGCAGCCTCGATGTCCGTGACCAGCGTCCGGGCCTGTTCCCTGTCGAGGCCGTGGATTCTGGCGGCTTCGAGGATGTCCTCGCCCAGCCCGGCCGGACAGCCGGCACAGAAGAGCCCGTACCGCTCCAGTATCTCCTGGACCTGTTCCTGTTCGACGAGGTCGGCCATCGTCCGGCCCGACAGCTCGGTCGAGATGTCGTAGCTCTCGGCGATGCGGTACGTGTCAGTCCGGGCCTCCCAGGGGGCGTGTAGCAGCCGCCAGAACGCGAGGTTGTACTCGTCCGGGTCCCGGCTCGACTCCGACCAGTAGCCGATGCGTATCTCGTCCCACGACAGGTCGGCCCGGACGACGTGCTGGACGAGATGGCCGGGCACTCGCATCATCACGTGTGTCGCCGCGTCCGAGTCGCCGTGGTCGACCGGCGTCTCGGTCGCGGTGTAGGTGATGTCGCCGCGGTCGAACTCGACGTAGCCGGTCAGCGTCCGCTCGTCACCCTCGAGTTCCAGCGTCAGCGCGTGGCTCTCTATCTCCTCGGCGAGCCGGGAGCCGGCGAGTTCGGTGAAGTACCGCTGGAGCTCCCCGTGGGTCAGGTCGAAGCGCTCGTCGACGAACGGGGTGAACGCCTCGTAGGCCTCCCGGCCGAGACGCTCCTCGACGTCGTCGCGGAAGAACCGCTCGCGGTCGGGGACGCGGTCGATGCTGTCGTCCGCCCCCGCCCAGCGCTCGCCGGGGACGAGGTCGAGCACGCGCACCGGCTCGTCGTCGAGGTAGTCGGCCACGTCGCCCGGCGTGTTCTTCTCCATCTGCTCGCGGTAGCGCCCGTGGTCGGGCTGGGCAAGCGTGAAGAACTTCGCGAAGGGGAGAAAGTAAGACGGGTCGAACAGGTCGACGAGCTGCTCGCACTTGGCGAGCTGGCCCCGGTTGCGGTCGTCGACGAGCGAGCGCTTCTCGTCGTCGCTCAGGTGGGTCCACGTGAGCGGATAGCCCGAGGCACCGAAGGCGAACCCGCTCGCGACCATGTCGACCGACTCGACGTGCTCCTGAACGTCCCAGTTGACGCCGACGTCGTTGACGTTGAGTATCCGGAAGCCGCCACAGTCGACCAGCAGGATGCTGTCGTTCCAGGTACTGCCCGACTCGAAACAGACCGCCTCGACGTTGTCGGCGAGCCGGTACGGCGTCTCCGTCGGGAGCCGGTGGACGTTCTCCAGCCCGATATCGGCGAGCCTGTCGGACAGGCGCTGGTAGTTCAGCTCGGGGACGTAGACGGGGGTCTCGGGGTCGAACTGGGAGAGCGTCGGCGGGTGGAGGTGGTCGGAGTGCTCGTGGGTGATCCAGATGGCGTCGACCTCGTCGGCGAGGTCCGACACGTCGTGCGGGGCGGGCGGATACTGCGTCCACGCCCCGAGAAACGCGGGGCCGTCTATCCACGGGTCGGTCAGCAGCGTGAACCCGTCGTACTCGATGAGCAGTGCGGCGTGAGAGACCAGCGTGACCGACGGCCGCTCGTCGGTCGACTCCGTGGCGAACTCGAGGGTCCCCCCCGCCGATGTCGGGAGCTCCGCGTAGAGGCCGTCCTCCCGAACTGTCACCTCGTAGGTGCGTAGCTCCTCGCCCGGGATGTTGGTGCTGTCACCGGTCTCGGGGTCGAAGTCCCAGTTGTGCTGGGGACAGCGGAGGCAGCTCTCCGATTCGACGGTCACCGTACCGCCCTGATGGGGGCAGATGGCGTCGTGGAGGACAGGCGTGCCGTCGTCGCTCGACGAGAGGATGTAGGGTTCACCGCGAATCGTCACTGATCGGGGGAGCTCTTCGACCAGTTCGGCGTCGCCAACCCGGACGGTCATTGGTTGATAGACGCTGCTTACGCACAAAAATGTAGCTGTTATGTCCGAATTACCGTACCCGAGCGGCCGGTGGCCTGGCCTCGGTGGTGTCCGCCCGAGAGACTCAGTTCACGTCGTCGGCCTGCACGACCGTGTTCGCGTCGAGGTCGCGGGCGGCGGTCTTCCCGACCACGTCGTAGAACTCGTCGGCTGGAATCCCGGTCCCGGGCCGTTTGGCCGTGAGGGTCTCGTCGGTGAACGTCTCGCCGGCCTCGATATCGGCGGCGGTGACGACGCTGTGTCTGGCCCAGTCGGCGATGGCGGCCTCGTCCTCGCGGAGCTGTTTCTCGCGGTCTCTCGTGACGTGACAGAGCGTCGCGTACTCGGCCAGCTTCGCCAGCTCCTCGGGCTCGACGGAGACCTCCTGGTCGCCGCCGGGGAGGCGCCGGTCGATGGTGAAGTGTTTCTCGACCAGCGCGGCGCCGCGGGCCATCGCGACGGCGGCGGCCTCGACGCCCGTCGAGTGGTCCGAGAAGCCGACGGGGACGCCGAACTCCTCGGCCATCCGGTCGATGACGCCGAGGTTGAAGTCCTCGGGCTCGGTCGGGTACTCCGAAACGCAGTACAGCAGCGCGAACGAGTCGGCGTGCTCGTCCAGCAGGGCGACGGTCTCGCGGACGGTGTCCATGCTGTGCATCCCCGTCGAGACGATCATCGGCTTGCCCGTCTCGGCGATGGTCCGCAACAGCTTGTGGTTCGTCAGCTCGCCCGAGCCGACCTTGTAGGCGTCCACGCCCAGCTCCTCCAGGCGCTCGACGCCGGCGATAGAGAACGGCGTCGAGAGGAAGGTCACGCCGTGGTCCTCGCAGTGGGCCTTGAGCTCGCGGTGTTCGGCCATCGAGAGCTCGTAGACGCCCATCCGGTCGTAGAGCCCGCCCAGGTCGAGCTCGCGCATCTCGCTTTCGACCATCTCCTCGCTTTGCACGTGGGTCTGGAACTTCACCGCGTCGGCGCCGGCCGCGGCGGCCTCTTCGATGAACGCCTTCGCGAGGTCGATGTCGTCTCGGAAGTTCACGCCGGCCTCGGCGACGACGACGGGTCTGGCCTCGGGACCGACGTCGACGCCGTCGAACGAAATCATTGTCTCCACTCCCGGAGTATCTTGTCGGCCAGCCATAACTCGTACGGTCTGTCGATATCCAGCGCCGAAATCTCGTCGAGCACGTACAGCGCGGTCCGGCCGGTCTGGAGGTCGCCGGTGGCGAGGAACTGCGGGATATCCACGGCGTACAGCGCGCCGCTTTCGACGTACTCGGGCGCCTTGTCCTGGCGGCGCTTCCGGCTGTCGTAGTTCAGTCGCTCCGCGCCGTCCGGGGTCTCCCCCCAGCGGTAGCTGTGGTCTTCCGAGACGGCGACGAGGGAGTCGGCGTCCGCCTCGCGGTAGCGCTCCATCGCGGCGTCGATGTCGTCTGCGGTCCGGAGCGGCGAAGTCGCCTGGAGCAAGACGAGCGTGTCGTACGCCCGGTCGGCCTCGCGGACCTGCTCGATAGCGTGCTCGATGACCGGCTCGATGGCCGCCTCGTCGGTCGCCAGCTCGTCGGGACGGTCGAAGGGCACGTCCGCGCCGGCCTCGCGGGCGGCGGCGGCTATCTCGGCGTCGTCGGTCGAGACGACGGTGCGGTCTATCGCGTCGGCCGCGAGGCTGGCCTCGACTGTGTGGGCAAGCAGCGGCTCGCCGGCGACCGGCTGGACGTTCTTTCGCCTGATGCCCTTCGAGCCGCCGCGACAGGGTATCAGGCCGAGCACGTCACCCATATCAGTCCATCGGCGGGGCGATTTCCGAGAGGCCGAGCCGCGTCGGGTCCATCGACCCCTTCAGTTCGTACTCTATCTCACGCATCGCGTCGACCATCTTCGTCGCCGCGTCGCCGTCGCCGTACAGCGAGGAGGTCTCGTAGCTCCCGGCGTCGAGTTGCGTCTCGACGGCCTCGACGATGGCGTCGGTCTCACAGGGCACGTCGATGACGTTCGGCCCCCGCTCGCGGCCGGTCTGTCGGTCGCCGATGTTGACCGACGGCTGACCGAGCCGGGAACACTCCCGGATACCGACACTGGAGTTGCCGAGCAGACAGGCGGAGTTGTTGACCACGGTGAGGTAGTGGGTCGGTCGCATGTTGATGTAAAAGCGGATGTCGTCCGGCTCGCGCTGGTCCCGGTACTCGCGAATCGCCTTGGAGACCTTGTCGGTCCCGGCGTCCATGTTGGGCCAGAACCAGAACGCCTGGACGTCCAGCTCGTCGACGGCCTCGATGAGCTCCCATGTCTTGTCGTACTCGGACTGGTACTGGGTCGGGACGGGGTGGTACTGGATGACGATGTAGTCCTCGCTCACGTCGATGTCCTCGCCGACGCCACCGTAGTCGTCCTGTGGGTCGTACTCGGGGTCGGCGTTCTCGGCGATGTCGTCGGCGATGTCGATAGAGGGACAGCCGACCTCGTAGATTCGGTCCTCGTCCTCGCCTAAGCGATTGACCACCTCGGCGCTCCGCTCGGTCGAGACCATGTGATAGTCCGCCAGCTTCGTCGTCGCGTGTCTGACCTTCTCGTCGATAGAGCCCGTTATCTCCCCGCCCTGCGTGTGGACGATCGGGATGTTCTGATAGCAGGCCGCGAGCGTCACCGCCATCGTCTCGTAGCGGTCGGCGATGGTGATGACCACGTCGGGGTCCAGATTGTCGAGCACCGTCGTGAACTCGACCATGCTCAGCCCGGTCGTCTTCGCGGAGGAGACGGGATTACCCCCCTCCAGAACGTTGTACATCTCCTCCGAGATTTCGAGCCCGTCATCGCGGAGAATCGCGGAGAGAGAGCCGTACTTGCGGATCATCGACGCCCCCGCGTTGATGATGTCGAGGTCGAACTCCGGGTCGTCTGACAGCTCGTGGAGCACGGGGCCGATTCTGGCGTAGTTGCCCCTACTGGTCATTACGACAGCGACGTTGACAGTCATTCAACAGCGGATAGCGCGATGGGTCACAAATACCTGTCGGATGTTGACATCGACGGCTACCGCCGGCTATCGCGGAGAATCGCCCGATACCGGTCGCGTGCCGCGTCGAAGGAGTACTCCGTCTCGACGAGTTCCCGACCGGTGGCGCTTGTGCTCGCCAGGTCCTCGTCGTCGAGGATTCGACGGAGCTGCTCCGAGAGCCGGTCGGGCGCCCGCGACCGGATATGGAACCCGGTCTCGCCGTCCCGGACCACGTCGGGCACGCCGGAAACTGGCGACGCGAGCACCGGCGTCCCGCAGGCGAGCGCCTCCAGTATCGTCGTCGGGAGCCCCTCGGTCGGCTGGGACGGCATCACGAGCAGGGCGAGGTCGTTCAGCTGGGCCGGCACGTCGTCGTGGTCGACCCAGCCGGTCAGCTCCACCCGCCCAGCCGCTATCTCCTCGGCCAGCTCGGTTTCGAGCCACTCCCGCAACCCCCCGTCACCGATGAAGCGGAAGGTCACGTCGTCGGGAAGCGACGCCGCGACGGCCGCGAGCTCCCGGATGCCCTTCTCCTCGTCGAGCCGGCCCAGAAAGCCGACGACCCGGTCGCGGTCGGCGTATGGTCGTTCGACGGTGAACTCGTCTGTGCGGACGTACCGCGCCCCGGTCGGATACACGTCGGGCGCTTCTGGGTGGAGGTCGAGCTGGCGGGCCATCTCGGGCGTGTAGGTGACCACGCCGTCGGCGACGGCGAAGCCGGCGCGTTCCAGCGCGCCCACGAGGCCGGCGAGCGCGCGAGCCACCGGGTCGGGCAGTCGCTGTTCCCAGTGGAGCCGCAGGGTCAGGGGCACGTCGCCGCGTGGCTCGACGAGCACCGTCTTGCCGAGCAGTTTCGCGGCCAGAATCGGCAGGAGATACGACGTCGCGCCGTAGAACAACACGACCTCCTCGTCCCGGTCGGCCAGCACGCGACACATCCGGAGCTGGTTCAGGAGGAACCGGGCGGCCGCGACCGGCACCGAATCCCCGGCCCCCTTCCGCGTGAGCTCGACGAGCTCACGGCGCTCGCGTATCTCCGAGTCGGCCGGGAGGTCCGCCGTGACGAGCGCCACCCCGGTAATCGCGGCCAGGATGTCGAGCAGGCTTCGAGTGGCGTTCTCGCCGGCCGCGGCGAGGGGATGGGTGACTACACAGACGTCGGGGAGGCTGTCGCCGGCCATCTTACCCCCACACCGTGGTGCCGTAGAGATAGCCCGCGCCGACACAGCCGGTCAGCACGAACAGCGCGACCAGTTGCAGGACGCCCGCGACCGAGGGGGACCTGACAAGGTCGCCGAGGCGGTCGGGCACGGATTCGAAGAGCAGCTGGCGGAGGAAGTCGGACTCGTCGCCGGTCGACTCGGGAACGAGCACCTCCATACCCCGCTTCGAGTACCCCTGCCAGAACGCCCGGTCGACGAGCCAGCCGGGGTCGGTCCGGTAGTCGAATATCTTGTGGGCGACCCGCGCGTCGGGCGTGTAGTACACCCCGTGCCCGTACTCGCTACGCATCCGGGCACAGAGTTCGGGCTCCTCGGCCTGGAGGTTCTTCTCGCCGGTCCGACCGCCGATCTCCTTCTCGAAGCCGCCCAGCGACTCGTAGACGTCCCGCCTGAAGGAGATGTTCGAACCGAACGTGTTCCTGACTTCCCCGGCTTCGTCCGGGTCGCCGTCGGGGCCGAAGCCGCGGTGGGTGACGCCGACGAGCCAGTAGAACTCCTCGGGGAGGAAGGCCGGTTTACCTGCGACCCAGTACGGGACCATCCGGCCCCCGGCGGCCGGCACGTCCCGCCGTTCGTAGACGGAGACGAGCTCCGCGAGCCAGTCTCTGTCCGCGACGGCGTCGTCGTCGAAGAAGGCGAACACGTCGCCGGTCGCGACGGCAGCGCCGGTGTTGCGGGCCGCCGCGAGGCCGACGTTCTCATCGGTCCGGGTACACACCACGTCGTCGCGGTCGCCGAAGTCGGCCTCGAACCGCTCGTAGAGGGCGTCGTTCCCGTCCGAGACGAGCACCAGTTCCACGTCCTCGTGGCGCTGCCCGAGGACGCTCTCGGCCGCCGCACGGCAGTCATCGTAGCGGTCCAGCGTGTGCGTACACAGGACGACCGAGACTCGCATGTGGGGGAGATGAACCACCGGTGCTGTTAGGCGTTTCCATCCGGGGTGGACCGGTCACCGAGCTTAGGTCAAAAGGCTTATGCGCGCCTTGGCAGTGTCTGGGACCAATGAGTCACTCACGGGGGACGTCCGCCGAAAACCCCGAACCTGAGTCCACGCTGGACAGGGTCAAAGCATGGTATCACGTACCAGCCCTCCTCCTCGTGTTCGGGTTCATGTTGTGGAATCGAGTCCAGAACTACTCGGCCTACATCGTAGACGGCGAGGTGCTGTTCAGCGGAACCGACCCGTGGTATCACTACCGCTCGACGATGTACGTGGTGAAAAACTGGCCGGCGACGATGCCGTTCGACCCGTGGACCTACTTCCCGTACGGGACCCGGTCGGGCCAGTTCGGCACGCTGATGGACCAGGTCGTCGGGACGGTCGCCCTCGTCATCGGGCTGGGCTCGCCCAGCGACCACACCGTCGCGATGGTCGTCCTCTTCGCCCCGGCCGTGATGGGCGCCCTCGCGGCGATACCGACCTACGTGATGGGTCGCCGCCTCGCCGGTCGCATCGGCGGTGTGACCGCCATCGGGATTCTCGCCCTCTCGTCGGGCCTGTTCCTCCGGCGGAGCGTCGTCGGTGTCTACGACCACCAGGTCGCCGAGGCCCTGCTGCAGGTGACCTCGGTGCTCGCCGTGATGGTCGCCCTCTCGGTCGCCGAACGCGACAAGCCGGTGTACGAGCAGTTCCTCGACCGCGACGTGTCGGGGCTCAGAGCGACCGTCGGCTACTCGGGGCTCGCCGGCCTGACCATCTCGCTGTACCTCTGGACGTGGCCGCCGGCCGTCCTCCTGCTCGGTATCCTCGGGACCTTCTTCCTCCTCTGGCTGACCATCGAGTTCGTGCGGGGCAAGAGCCCCGAACACACGGCCATCGTCGGCACCGTCACGATGGGGACCGTGACCGTGTTACAGCTCGCGGTCGTGCAGTCGCTGTCCATCTCGGCGACGGACCACACGCTGTTGCAGGTCCTGCTGGCCTTCGCGGTCGCCGCCGGCTGTGTGTTCATGGCATGGCTCGCCCGCTACATGGAGACCAACGACTACGACCGGAACCTCTACCCGGTCAGTATCGGCGCCATTCTGGCGTCGCTCGCCATCCTGACGGCGGTGCTCACGCCCGACATCTTCGGCTACCTGTCCAATCAGGTGCTGCGCGTCGTCGGCTTCACCGCCAGCCCGTCGGCTCGCGTGACCTCCGTCGGCGAGGCACAGCCGCTTCGAGACCCCAGCCAGCTCTTCGAGTACTACGGCCTCGCGCTGTTCGCAGCGGTTCTGGGCGTGGTGCTCGTCCTGTTCAATCAGCTGACCGATAGGGAGGCGAGCGCGGAGACGTTCCTCCTCGTCGTCTGGTGGGGCTTCATCATGGCCGCCACGTTCACCCAGGTGCGTTTCAGCGTCTATCTCGTCTTCCCCGTGGCCGCGCTCACGGCGGTGACGATCGGCTACGTGGTGCGCTGGACCGACTTCTCCTTCGACGACGGTGTAGACGCCTACGAGGTCATCACCATCGCCTCTATCGTGTTGATTCTCTTCGGGACGCTCCTGCTCGTCCCGCCCATTGCGATGAACGTCGGCGCGGACACGGCCCCCGGCGCCGAACCGGCCGCCTGGACGGAGAGCATGGACTGGCTGCAGCAGAACTCGCCGGCCGAAGGAGCCTACGGGCAGGGCGGTAACGGGACGCTGGAGTACTACGGCACCTACGCCAACCGCGACGACTTCGACTACTCGAACGGGGAGTACGGCGTGATGTCGTGGTGGGACTACGGCCACATCATCACCGTCCAAGGGGAGCGGATTCCGAACGCGAACCCGTTCCAGCAGGGCGCGACGACCGCCGCGAACTTCCTGCTCGCCCCCAACGAGACACAGGCAAACGACGTGCTCGAGGACGTCGACGAGGACGACGCCAAGACCCGCTACGTGGCCGTCGACTGGAAGATGGCCAACACGTACGGCGGCACCGGCGGGAAGTTCTTCGCGCCGCCCCGGTTCTACAGCGTCTCGAACGTCTCTTCGAGCGACTACTACGGGACGGTCCGGAGCCGACAGGACCCGCGCCGGTACTTCAACTACCGGACGCAGGCGTACTACGAGAGCATGGTCGTCCGGCTCTACCAGTACCACGGGAGCGCGAAGGAAGCCCAGCCCTACGTCGTCGACTGGGAGCCAGCGACGACGCGGGGCGGACAGACGATTCGCGCCACGCCTCCGAACTCGCCCGCTATCAAGCCGTTCCCCACGATGGAAGCGGCCCGGAACTACACGGAGTCCGACGCCACCTCGCGGCTGGGCGGCTTCGGGACCCAGCCGGGTGAGCGGGTCGCGGCGCTCGAACACTACCGATACGTCGGGTCGAGCGAGCGCAACGCCTACACCTCCAGCCGCTACAACCAGCAACAGCTCATCGAGGCGGCCTTCGCCGGTGTCCAGTCCGGGCGGTCCGCGACCAGCTCCTGTGTGGACAACACGACGGCGATGCCCATCGGGAACCAGACCTACTGTATGCCCGACTCCGCCGCGAACACGCTGAGCGACACCAACCCCGCGTGGACGAAGATATTCGAGCGGGTGCCCGGCGGGACCATCGAAGGGACGGCCCCGGCGAACTCGACGGTGTACGCCAGCGTCCAGATGCGCAACAACGCCACCGGCGAGTTCTTCGTCTACCGCCAGCGAGCGCAGGTCGGTGCCGACGGCAGCTTCGAGATGACGGTCCCGTACTCCACGACCGGCTACGACCAGTGGGGGACCGAGGAAGGGTACACCGACGTGGGCGTCCGGGCGACGGGCCCGTACCTGGTCGAGGTGACGGAGAACGGCTCCGGCGCCGCGACGACGTCGGTCACCGAGGGACAGGTCATCGGTGAAGACGACTCGGCGTCGACTGTCGACCTCACGGCGTCGACCAACGCCACGAGCACGGACGACAGCGGTACGAACGAGACGACGACCGACGGCACGTCCGGCGGCTCGTCGACGGACGACATCTCGACGAACGAGACCAGTGCGAACGACACGTCGGCGAACGCTATCGCCGAGCCGTAGTCACTGACTGCTGGCTTTTTGCGGGCCCACTGCGGGAGAGACAGACCGAGAAGCGGTAGTTACGAGTCGAGCGGATTGAACGTCCCGTTGATGTCCCACTCGTGGAGACAGTGCGGGTTGCCGGACTGCTTTTCGTCCTCGACGACCGCGATTCGCCACGTGCTGTCGTCGTCGTCCCAGATATCGCGTCGGCTACACCGCTCGCACTCCCGTTCCCGGGGCGAGGTAATCGCTGTCATGTGTGGGCCAAACGCGTGAACGGTTATCAGCGTGCCGGTCGGAACCAGCGTTTTATCGCTCGGGCGGCTACAGTCGCCGAATGGGATTTCACACGTTCGACCCCGCCCGCGCCGACCAGCTCGAAGACCCGACACGCTACGCCTACCTCTCCGTCGACGAACTGCTCGCCCTCTTCGACCCCACGGCCGACGACGCGGTGGCCGACCTGGGGAGCGGCACCGGCTTCTACACCGACGACGTGGCCGCGGCCGCCGGCACCGTCTACGCGGTCGACGTCCAGCCCGAGATGCACGAGCTGTACCGGGAGAAGGGACTGCCCGAAAACGTGGTCCCGGTGACGGCGACCGTCGAGTCGCTCCCCGTCGACGAACCCCTCGACGCGGTCGTGTCGACGATGACCTTCCACGAGTTCGCGACCCCGGCGGCGATGGACGCCGTCGTCGACGCGCTCGCTCCCGGTGGTCGCGTCGCGCTGGCCGACTGGACCCGGACCGGGAGCGGCGACGCCGGACCGCCGCTCGCGGAGCGATACGCCGCTGCCGACGCGGTCGAGCTGTGTGAGGCCGCCGGTCTCACCGTCCACCGGGCCGAGGACCGACGGGAGACGTTCGTCCTCGAAGGGACGCTCTAGAACTCCGGCAGGTCGCCGGCGTCGACCTCGTCGGCTTCCCAGTCGAGGTAGTCCTCGGCCAGCACGTCACAGACGACCTGACCGAGCTCAGTCAGGCCCGCGTTGATAGCGGAGACGGTCTCCCACGACTGGATGTCGGGATGGATCTCCCGCTCGCGCCAGTTCTCGGGTAGTCCGGGGGCGTGATACCCCACCCGGCCCGCAAAGGAGTCCCAGAAGAAGTCGAACTCCGCGACGAGGTCGAGGTCGGTGACGATGGCCCACGTCCCCTCGTCGAGCCCGGTGTCCGTGGCCCACTCCGTGAAGGCCTCCGCCCACGCGCCCTCCTCCAGTGCCTCGGCCAGTTCGCCGCGGCGGTACTCGTCGCCCTGCACGTCGACGTCGTCGTACGCCGCCGCGTCGACCTCCGCCGAAAGCGTCGGTCGGTCGGGGACGGCCACATCGAGTGTCATACCACCCCTTCGTCAGCGAGAAGGATAAACGTCATCGACTGCCGGAGCTCACGAGGCAGCTAACGACCAGTTCCGGGCAGCCTCAGGCCGCGACGTACTGCGACTCCCAGTCCTGGCGCGCGTCGAGCTCGCGCTCGCCGCGGCGTGTCAGCGTATAGAAGTTGGTCCGGCGGTCGCGCTGGCCCTTCTCGACGAGGCCTTTCTCGACTAGCGTGTCGAGGTTCGGGTACAGTCGACCGTGGTTGACCTCGCTCTCGTAGTACCCTTCGAGTTCCTCCTTGATCGCGAGCCCGTGGGGCTCGTCCAGTCCGGCGATTACGTACAACAAGTCACGCTGGAACCCAGTCAGATCGTGCATGAGTCTCATTGGTCCAGTTGGTGTCCACACATATCATAGTTGCTAAAACACTGGTAATAACATTACTTGCAGGTTAGTTCCCGCAGTACTGCGGTTACTCTCTACGAGTCCTGTAATTTAGTAGTAACTATCGGCCATCTCGGCGCGGCTTTCCGACACCTATTCCGAGATTGTCACTCTTCAGTCGAGCGTTCGACCGACCCGACAACGGTAAAGGAAGCGACTGTGTAACGCGCACTGATGACCGAACACGCGGCGTCGGCGGACGACGAGTTTCCCGAACCGCGGGGCGAGGGGTCCGTCGAAGTCGTGGGAACCGCCCACGTCTCCGAGCAGAGCGTCGAAGAGGTAGAGTCGACGATAGCGGCCAGACAGCCCGACATCGTGGCGGTCGAACTCGACGAGGGCCGCTACCGGCAGATGCAGGGGGAGACACCGGACGACCTGAACGCCAGCGACCTCCTCCGGGGGAACACCGTCTTCCAGTTTCTGGCCTACTGGATGCTGTCGTACATCCAGGCGAGGCTCGGCGACCGCTTCGACGTCGAACCGGGTGCGGACATGAAAGCCGCGATAGACACCGCCGAGGAGTTCGGGCTGGGGCTGGCGCTCGTCGACCGCGACATCCAGACCACGGTCCAGCGGTTCTGGGCAAGATTGACCGCCCGGGAGAAGCTCACGCTGCTGGGGAGTCTGCTGGCCGAGATGGGGCCGCCGCTGACCGTCGGGCTCACCGTCGGCGCTATATTCGGGGGCGCCGTCGCCGTCGTCGCCGGCGCGTTCACGGGCACGCTGCTGGTGCCGACGGGCGCGTTCGGCGGGGCGATACCCGGCGCCGCCGTCGGCCTGCTGGACACGCTGCTCGTCGTCGCCGCGGCGAGCCTCGTGGTCGGCCTCCCCATCGCGCTCCTCATGACCCGGCTGAGCGGCGGCGAGGGGGACGTCGAGACGTTCGACATCGAGCAGATGACCGACACGGACGTCGTGAGCGCGATGATGGAGGAGTTCCGGCAGTTCTCCCCCGGCGGGGCCGAGGCGCTCATCGACGAGCGCGACGCCTTCATCGCCCACCGGCTGGTCGAGCTCCGGGAGGCGGGCTACCACGTCGTCGCCGTCGTCGGCGCCGGCCACCGCGAGGGTATCGAACGCTACCTCGACCACCCCGACGAGCTCCCGCCGATGGCCTCGCTGGTCGGCACCGAGAGCGGCGGGCGCTTCTCGCTGTACAAGCTTGTCGGCTACGGCGTCGGGGTCGTCTTCCTGGTCTTTTTCGGCCTGCTCATCCTCGGCGGGGCGAGCCAGGCCGTCCTGCTGGAGCTGTTTCTCGCGCTGGTCGTGGTCAACGCCGTCCTCGCGGGCGGGCTGGCGAAGGTGGCCGGCGCCCACTGGTCCAGCGCCGCCGCCGCCGGGGCCTTCGGCTGGCTGACCAGCCTGTTCCCGCTGCTGGCGGCCGGCTGGTTCGCCGGCTACGTGGAACTGCGTTACATCTCCGTCAACGTCGGTGACATCGCGACGCTCAACGAGATACTCGGCGACGAGGAGGCGCCCATCGCTGACCTCCTCGCCAGGATGCGGGCGGTGCCGCTGTTCCGACTCATCCTCATCGTCGCGCTGACCAACGTCGGCAGTGCCGTCGCCTCCTACGTCGTCTTCCCGGCCCTGTTGCCCTATCTCGCGGCCGACATCGGCGGGATGGCCGGAGTGACCGAACTGCTGTGGAACGGTATCAGAGAGGGGACCCGAATCGTGACGGGGGCGTTCTGATGGGACTCCAGTTCAGCCAGCGGGAGGTACGCGACCTCGCCGTCGCGTGGCTGGCACTGGGTATCGCCTTTACGCTCCTGCTGGAACGACAGCTCGTCGCGGCACTCGATATGGGTGGGGCGCTCACCAGTCTGAGCCCCGGGACGGTCCTCAGCACGCTCGTGGTGAGCCTGCTGACCGTCGGGGTCGGCTTCCTGCTACACGAGGTCGCACACAAGGTCGTCGCCGTTCGCTTCGGGCAGGTCGCGGCCTTCCGCGCCGACTACCGGATGCTGGGGTTCGCCATCGTCGGTGCGCTCGTGGGCTTTCTCTTTGCCGCACCCGGGGCCGTGGTCCACCGGGGCCGCATCACCCCGAAGGAGAACGGCCTCATCGCGCTGGCCGGGCCGGTGACGAACATCCTGCTGGCCGTCGTCTTCCTGCTCCCCTATCTGGTCGTCGAAGCCGCCGGCACGACCGGCTTCCTCGCAGACCTGGCCACCCGCGGCCTTCAGATAAACCTCCTGCTCGCCGGCTTCAACATGCTCCCGTTCGGCCCGCTGGACGGCCGGAAGATTCGCGCCTGGAGCACGCTCATCTGGGCGGCCGTCGCGGTCCCCTCCATCCTGCTCGCCGTCGGCGCGCTGTTCCTCCTCTGAGGGGGAACGATGCTCTTTTGCCCGCCCCACGCACCGTCTTCGGTATGACCGAGGACAACGAGACCGACGAGTCGGAGGGGCTCACCTACGCGGGGACCGGCGTCGACATCGGCGCCAGCGAGGCCGCGACGAAGGCGCTCATCGGCGCCGCCGGGGAGTTCGAGGGCGACTACGCCGGACTGGTCGATATCGGCGAACAGTATCTCGCGCTGGCCACCGACGGCGTCGGGACGAAGCTCCTCGTCGCCGAGGCAATCGACGACTACTCCACCATCGGCATCGACTGCGTGGCGATGAACGCCAACGACCTGCTGGCCGCCGGCGTCGAACCGGTCGCGTTCGTCGACTACCTGGCCGTGGAGACGCCGGACGAGGAGACGAGCGAGGAGATCGGGGCCGGGCTCAGCGAGGGCGCAAAGCGGGCCGGCGTCGCGCTCGTCGGCGGCGAGACCGCGGTGATGCCAGACGTCATCAAGGGACTGGACATCGCCGGGACCTGCGCCGGGCTGGCGCCGAAAGACGCCGTCTTCCCGGGCGAGGCCGAGGCCGGCGACGCCGTCGTTGGCTGGCCCTCCTCGGGTATCCACTCGAACGGGCTGACGCTCGCTCGGGAGGCTGTGACCCGGAGCCACGAGTACACCGACCCGTTCCCGCCGAACCCCGACCAGTCCATCGCGGAGGTGCTCCTGACACCGACGCGCATCTACAGCGAAGTGCTGGAACCGCTCCGGGACGCCGAGACCCACGCCGCGGCCCACGTCACTGGCGGGGGCTGGACGAACCTCACGCGGATGGGCGCGTTCCGGTACGACATCACGGACCCCTTCGACCCACAGCCGGTGTTCGAGTTCGTCGAGCAAGAGGGGAACGTCGACGACGAGGAGATGCACCGGACGTTCAACATGGGCACCGGGTTCGTCGCAGCGCTGCCCGAGGAGGACGCCGAGGCCGTCGTCGACGCGTCGGCGGACGCACGGATTATCGGCCACGTCGAAGACGGCGAGGAAGCGGTCTCGATTCGCGGACTGCTGCTTCGGGACTGAAACGACTCGGCAGTGAGGCCACGCGGTCGCCGGTGACCGCGTGAACGAGCGGTCGTTTGTTCGCTCACGTTTTGCGAGGGGATGGAGAGCGTCGGCAGACGCGAATCTTCGGCCACCGCGAAGACGGCGAGAAAGCTATCCAGGTTCGGGGGGCTCTAGTAGCCATTGAAATCAATGCACACCCGACCGCACGACAGCGTTCACGAGAGCGACGCTCTCGTGCAGCCCATCAGAAATCGAAGATTTCTGAGGACGGTTCGGTCAGTGTGTAAATCGTTTCAATTGTTACTATAGAGCTGCTGAGACGGGACTCAGTGACTGTCGCCGGGGGCCGTCTGTTCGACGATTCGAAGCTGGAGCGCCTCCCGGATGTGATAGCGCGCCTCGTCGTCGTCAGCGGCCTGCAAGGCGGCCTCCAAGTGCGACTCCAGCGCACTCTCTGGGACGTTCACGAGTAGTACTGTGGGCTTACCCTGTATTATAGTTGCGACACCGTTCGGCAGTTAGTAGGCCCCTAACGCGAGAATCCGGCACTTAGGTGCGAACGTCTCACCAGTCGACTCAGCTGACCGTGCGAGCGATGTCCGCTTCGGTGATGACGCCGACGGTCCGGCCACCCTCGACGACCATCACCGCCGCGTTGTGGTTGAGATAGGCGTCGACCTCGTCGATGGTGGCGTCGGGTTCGACGGTGGCGATAGATTCGTGCATCACCTCGGCGACGGGGAGCTCCCCGACGTTCTCCTCGGGGCGCTGGCGGATGTCGGAGTTACCGATGAGCCCCTGGGGGGAGCCGTCACGGATGACGGGCACCTGCGAGTACCCCTTCTCGTCCATCAGTTCCTTGCTCTGGTGGACGGAGTCGTCCGGTTCGACGCTCACGACGGGGGAGTTCATCACGTCACGGGCGCGGATGATACCGCCCTCGGCCTCGTCCAGCGCGTTGACGATTCGCCGCAGCGTCGACAGTCGCGGGTCCACGTCGCCGCCCTCGATACGGGCGATGAGCGGCTGGGAGACGTCGGCGTGTTCGGCGAGTTCGCTCTGGGTGAGCTCCAGTTCGTTCCGCCGTTCCCGCAGGTCCTCGGGCGTCGGCAAGTCCATAGTACGCCATAACTCGGGGTAATTAAAAAACCCACGGTCAGCCCGAGGCCCTACGCTTCGGCCTCGGCGTCGTCCGATTCCTCGGTCTCGAACACTTCGATGACTTTCAGCGGCACGTCACGCAGGGCGCCGCCGATCTCGCTTTTCGCGATGCGCTGTGCGTGTTCGGTGGATTCCGCGTTGAACACGTCCATCTCGAGGACGAGCCCGACGAGGGCGGTGTCGGCGGCGATGAAGGCCGAGTCGAACGGCTCGCCACAGGCCGGACAACCCGTCGCGCCGACTTCGACTTCGACGTAGTCCATCTCGGCCTCGTTGAGCCGCTTGCCGGCCTCACTCACGGCGACGCCGATGGCGTCGTCGATGTCTTTCACGTCACGGACCAACCAGGCGGCTTCCATCGCCACGAGATAGTTCATACCTCTCATCTCGTGGCCCGGCTACTCGTTAGTTGCGATTCGCGGCCGGTGCGCACGTCACCGTTACTATCGCTATAACTTACGAGAATCAGGGGCCAACCTTGCCGCCGAGTTACGCCGCTGTCCCGAACAGGACCAGATTTGCTTGTCTCAGCTACAAGTCAGAGTGAACCGCAAGACTGCGGCGCTGTGGTTCTTCACGAACGATGCGACACACGCCGGTTCGGGCCCGAATATTTATATACGGGGTCGTCCCACGACTCGACTGAAGCGAAATGGCTGCCCGACTGCACACCGCAACGATATTCGCACTGTACCAGCTCACTCTGCTCGCCGGCATCGTCCTGCTCCCCGTGGCGATGGTCACCGAACGCCTGGGCTTTCGACTCCCCGTCGACCGAGCGGTGGCCGGGCTCAACGACGCCTACGAACAGTCCCGGGAGTAAGCGGGCAGGTCCACAGTTTTATCAGCGCCCGCCTGCTACCGGGCGATAATGAACGAGCCGAACACGCCGTTTTCCCAGCCACAGACAGCTGACGAGTTCCAGACCGACCCCTACGAGCCGGAGGTCGGCTCCCTGCCGGACCGCTCCGGTCAGGACACGGAGAAGGTCAACAAGACCGGAACCACGACCATCGGCATCACCACCAGCGAAGGCGTCGTCATCGCCACCGACATGCGTGCCTCGCTCGGCGGCCGCTTCGTCTCCAACAAGAACGTCCAGAAAGTAGAGGAGATCCACCCGACCGCCGCGCTCACGCTGGTCGGCAGCGTCGGCGGCGCCCAGTCTTTCATCCGCTCGCTGCGCGCCGAAGTGAACCTCTACGAGGCTCGCCGCGGCGAGAACATGAGCATGCAGGCCCTCTCGACGCTCGCGGGTAACTTCGCCAGGGGCGGCCCGTTCTTCGCCATCAACCCGATTCTGGGCGGCGTCGACGACGACGGCCACCACGTCTACTCCATCGACCCCGCCGGCGGCGTCATGCAGGACGACTACACCGTCACCGGCTCGGGCCTGACCGTCGCCTACGGGACGCTGGAGGACCGCTACGAGGACGACATGACCAACGAGGAAGCGAAGGAAGTGGCCGCGGCCGCTATCAACGCCGCCGCAGAGCGCGACACCGGCTCGGGCAACGGTGTCTACCTCGCCGACGTGACGGCCGAGGGCGTCGACATCAACGGCTACGACTTCGACGAGCTTCTATAAACGTACTTTTTACGGCACGGGGTTTCCGCGGTCGCCCTCGGCGATCTGTGGGAACGCCGTATTGCAAACCGTCGTGAGGAGGGGTTCGAGTCGCGTCTCCGGCGCGCTCGAACCCGACGAAACGGAAAGCGGAGCCGGGGGAACTAAACGACGAGACGCCGGAGTACCGGTATGAAGCTGTTCGGGACGGCCGGCATCCGCGGACGGGTCGACGAGCGAGTAACGCCCGAGCTCGCGCTCCGGGTCGGCCGCGCGGCCGGTCAGGACGGGAACGAGTTCGTCGTCGGCCACGACGGTCGAGTCACGTCGCCGGCGCTCGCCGACGGCCTCGCGTCGGGGCTGGTGAGCGCCGGTGTCGACGTGGTTCGCGTGGGGCAGGTGCCCACGCCGGCGCTCGCCTACGCCTCGCGGGGCCGCCGCGGCGTGATGGTGACCGCCAGTCACAACCCGCCGACGGACAACGGGCTGAAGCTGTTCGTCGACGGCCGGGAGTACGGCGACGAAGCGGAGGGACGCATCACCGAGCGGGTCGAGGCGGGCGTCGACACCGCGGCGTGGGACCGGTGGGGCGATTCGAAGCCGGAGACGGTCCTGCCGCTGTATCGCGACGCGGTAGCCGACTACGCCCGACAGCACGGTGGCGGCCCCGAGCGCCTGACCGTCGCCGTCGACTGTGGCAACGGGATGGCCGGCGTGGCGACGCCACAGGTCCTCCGGGAGCTCGGCGCCGAGGTGGTCGCCACGGAGGCCAACGTCGACGGCCACTTCCCGGCCCGCGGGAGCAAGCCGACTCCCGATACGCTCGCCCAGTTCCGTTCTTTCGTCGCCGAAGCGGGTGTCGACCTGGGGTTCGCCCACGACGGCGACGCCGACCGTATCGTCGTGGTCGACGACGAGGGGGGCATCGTCCACGAGGACACCGTGGTGGCGATGCTGGCCGAACACTACACCAGAGCGTCGGACGCCGCTGACCCAGTAGTCGTGACCACGCCCAACGCCTCCGGGCGCATCGACGAGCGGGTCAGGGCAGCGGGCGGACGGGTAGAGCGGGTCCGACTCGGAGCGCTCCACGAAGGCATCGCCCGCGAGCGCCGCGAGGCGGGGAGCGACGACGAGGTCACCGAGGTCGTCTTCGCCGCCGAACCCTGGAAACACGTCCATCCGGCCTTCGGCGGGTGGATAGACGGCGTCGCGAGCGCGGCCGTGCTGACCCGCCTCCTCGCGGCGGAGGGGCTGGGCCGGCGCCGAGCCGCCATCACGGAGCGGCCCTACCGGAAGGTGAGCGTCGACTGTCCCGACAGCCACAAGCCCGCGGTGATGGCGGCGCTGGAAAGCGCGCTTCCCGACGCCTTCCCGGAGGGCGATGTGGCCACCGAACACGGCGTCCGGCTCGCTTTCTCCGACGGCTCGTGGGCGCTGGTTCGCCCCAGCGGCACCGAGCCCTACGTCCGCCTCTACGCCGAAAGCGACGACGTGGACGCGCTGGCCGAGCGGGTGCGAGAGGTCGTGGAGTCGGCGGTCGAGGACGCCCGCTGAGGCTCGGTGGGTATTTGCCCTCCCCGCGCAATCCCGGCGTATGGACGATTTGCTGGACGCAGCCCGGGCAGCCGCGGAGTCGGCCTACGCACCGTACTCGGAGTACCGCGTCGGCGCGGCCATCGAGACGGCCGACGGGACCGTGTACACGGGCTGTAACATCGAGAACGCGAACTACTCCAACAGCCTCCACGCCGAGGAGGTCGCCGTCGGGACGGCGGTCAGCGAGGGCCACCGCTCCTTCGAGCGCCTCGCCGTCTCCTCGGCCGCCCGGGACGGCGTCACTCCCTGTGGGATGTGTCGCCAGACGCTGGCGGAGTTCTGCGACGAGGAGTTTCCCGTCGTCACCGACGGGGACGGGGAGTACACGCTCGGTGAACTGCTGCCGACGACCATCACCCGCGAGCACCTCGACCGATGACCGGTGACAGCGAAGACCCTAACGAGGACGTGCAGTACCATCTCGAAGTCGGTCCCGGCGATATCGCCCCGAGCGTGCTGCTGCCGGGCGACCCCGAACGCGTCGAGACGGTCGTCGCCGACTGGGACGGACACGCTATCCGGGGCGACCACCGCGAGTACCGCACCGCGACCGGGACCCACGAGGGGACGCCCATCTCGGTCACGTCGACCGGCATCGGCTCGCCCTCCGCCGCTATCGCGGTCGAGGAGCTGGCCCGCGTCGGCGCGGAGACGTTCCTCCGGGTCGGCTCCTGTGGCGCTATCGTCCCCGAGGCCGGCGTCGGGGACCTCGTCATCACCACCGGCGCAGTGCGACAGGAAGGAACCAGCAAGGAGTACGTCCGCGAGGACTACCCCGCCAGCGCCGACCCACGCGTCGTCTCGGCGCTGGTCGCCGCCGCCGAAACGCTGGACTACGACTACCACCTCGGCATCACCTGTTCGACGGACAGCTTCTACGCCGGCCAGTCCCGTCCCGGCTTCGGGGGGTTCGAGGCCCGCGATAGCGAGGCGAACATCGACGAACTCCGGGCGGCCGGCGTGGTCAACTTCGAGATGGAGGCCGCCAGCATCCTCACGCTCGCCTCCATCTACGGCCTCCGGGCCGGCGCGGTCTGTACCGTCTACGCCAACCGCGAGACCGGCGAGTTCCGGACCGAGGGCGAGGCGAAAGCGTCGAAATGCGCCAGCCTCGCCGTGACCTATCTGGAACGGATGGACGAAGCGGTCGAACAGTCCGATTCGGACCACTGGCACGCCGGGCTCTCTATCGAACGGTAGTGAGCTATCGCGGTTTCCAGTGTTAGCGTTCGATGGACTGCTGATACAGCACCATCTCCAAGGCGGCGTCGCCGCTTCCGACGGATATCCGCGTCTGACAGTCGAACCCGAGCCGTTCGTAAAACCCACGGGCACGGTCGTTCTCGGCACCCGTGTCCAAAACGAAGTCGCGATACCCATCGTGGAGGGCCCGCTCACGGAGCGCACGATACATCGCCGTGCCGAAGCCGTATCCCTGCCAATCGGGGTGGACGCGCATCCGTGTCAGTTCCGCGGTGGCCCCGTCGACGTCGATGTACTCATGCTTCCACTCGTCGGGTGTCGTGTACGCGCCCATTGCGACGATGGTCTCCCCGTCGAGACCGGCAAGAAACTCCCCGGCGTCGTCGAGATAGTGGTCTTCAATACCCTCGAGGTCCTCGTCAGGGAGGTCGGGCAGGTACTCGGGAGTGCCGCTCATCGCCCGGTCGTGGATTTCCCGAATTCGCTCGCCGTCACCGGGCTGGAAGCGACGGATAGCGAACTCTTGCTGTCGCTCGTTCGTCATATCTACGACAACTGCGGCCACTGGAAAAATTGTAGCGGTACCGAGATGATGTTGCGGCCCAGCATCACGCTGTTGGCCGGGAGTGGCCGCTGTGCCACGACTCGGGGAAGGACAGGCTGCCTGCTGTGAGCATACCGCTCGCCGTCAGCGAGCGGTTTCACTTCACGCGACCGAGCGAAGCGAGGGAGCGTGAAGGGAGTTTTTAGCGTAGATTTTTGCAAGGAGTGGTTCCCGCAGCGCCGAAGGCGCGAGGAAACCCGACGCAGTAAAAAGGTACTACATGTCCGGCCACGCCTTCACGGCGCGACCGAGCCCGGTGACGTCGTTTATCCAGCGGGTGGCGATGCCCTTCTTGAGCACCTTCGCCGGGAGGCCGCCGAAGGTGTCGATGGGCATGCCCATCACGTCGTGGGCGACGGCCTTCTCGCCGACGGAGATGACGGTCCCCTTGTCCTTGTGGGTCCACGTCTTCAGGGGCTGGCCCCGGACGGCACGGGCGAGGTTCTCGCCGGCGACCTCGGCGGCCTGCCAGGCGGCCTGTGCGGTCGGGGGCGCCGGGTTCTCGCCGGGCTGGTCGATGAGCGCGCAGTCGCCGATGGCGAAGACCCGTTCGTTCGTGGTCTGGAAGTCGCCCTCGGAGTGGATGCGGTGGTTGCGCTCGTCTTTCTCGACGTCGACGTCGCGGACGGCGTCCCGACCCGTGATGCCGCCGGTCCAGACGAGCACGTCGTAGTCGAGTTCGTCCTCGTCGCCGATGTAGACGGTCTCCTCGTCGACCTCGCCGATGAACTCGCCACACTCGATGTTGACGTCACGCGCTTCGAGGCGCTTGCGCAGCGCGCCCTGGAGTTCGGGGTCGTTGCCCGGGAATATCTCGTCGAGACCCTCGACGAGATGGATGTCGATGGGCGCGCGATGGTCGTCGCGGAACTCGGCGATCTCGCCACAGGTCTGGATACCGGAGAGGCCGGCACCGCCGACGACCACCTGTGCGGGGTCGCTCTGGGAGCCCTCGCGGGCCGCTTCCTGGACGGCGTCGTGGATGCCCAGCGCGTCGTCGAGGCTCTTGAGCGTGTGGGCGTACTCTTCGAGCCCGTCGATACCGAAGAAGGCGGTCTGGGAACCCAGGCCGACCAGCAGGTAGTCGTACTCCACGGGGTCTCGGCTATCGAGTTCGACCGTGCGGTCGTCGGTGTCGATACCGGTGACGGAGTCCTGGATGAACTCTGTCGTCGGCTGTTTGATCTCGTGGACCGGGATCGCGACCTTGTCCTGGACGGCCGGGTCGCGGATGCACCGGTGGGACTCGTGGAGGACCAGGTGGTAGTCCGTATCGGAGATCCACGTCACGTCGGCTTCACCGTTCAGTTCGTCTTCGAGGCTCTTGATGGCGCCTGCACCGGCATACCCAGCGCCGAGTACGACAACCTTGTCGGTCATACCTGCGATTCGGGACGGGGATGATACAAAGGCTACGGAATCGCCGTTAGAAACGTGAACAATCGTGGGAGATAGGGACCACAGCGGCGTGGTCCCGAGGGAGACAGGTCAGTGTTCGGGCTCGCCGGCCGGGGCGCGCATATCGTCGATCTTGAGAATGAGCTTGTTGCTCGTGTCGTCTTTGCCCTGCAGGGTGCCGATAATCTGGAGCTTCGAGAGCGGCGTCGGGCCGACGGTGATGTCGTCGCCCTCGTGGAACGCGGTGATGCTCCCCTGTAGCTGAATCTCGGCCCGGCACTGCTCGGGATGGTGGACGCTCGTGAGGTCTATCTCCTCGACGTTGGCGTGTTCGACGAGCTCGCCGTTGTGTCGCAGCGGCACCTCGGCGGCCTGGTCCATCTCCTGAATCTGGAGCGTGTCGTAGGCCGTGGCCGTCGGCTTGTAGCCGCCTTTCGGCCCGGGTACGCCTTCGACGAGCTGCAGCGCTTTCAGGCTCTGCATCTGGTTCCGGATGGTCCCGGGATTGCGGTCGACTTTCTCAGCGATATCCTCGCCTTTGACCGCGCTCTCGCTCTCGCGGTACAGGTTCACGAGCTCCTGTAGAATGTTTTTTTGGCTGGGTGTCAGTTCGATTGAAGACATAATCTGTCGTTCGGCACAGCCGCCCTTAAAAGCGACGGTGGTTACACCGAGCGGTCGATTTTCCGCCGGCGGTACGACGGATTAATAGCGACATAATTTTACTGTCACCACGTGGGGTTTTGGCCATGAACGGACAACGTGTGTTGGTGACAGGCGGCGGCGGGTTCATCGGGTCGAACCTGGCGAATTCACTGGCTGCTGACAACGACGTCGTCGCACTCGACGACGGCTATCTCGGGACGGCGGACAACGTGAGCGACGACGTCGAGTACGTCCGGGCGAGCGTGCTCGAAGACGACCTGCCGACAGACGTGGACGTCGTCTTCCACCTCGCTGCGCTGTCGTCCTACGCCATGCACGAGGAGAACCCGACGAAGGGGGCGCGGGTCAACGTCGAGGGGTTCGTCAACGTCGTCGAGCAGGCCAGAGACGACGGCTGTGACACCGTCGTCTACGCTTCCACGTCCTCTATCTACGGTGACCGCACGGAGCCCTCGCCCGAAGAGATGCCGGTGACCGTAAACACCGGCTACGAGGCCTCGAAGCTCGCACGGGAGCGCTACGCCGAGTACTTCCACAACCACTACGACCTCTCGATGGCCGGGATGCGGTTTTTCTCCGTCTATCAGGGTATGGAGGACGGCGCCGAGGAACACAAGGGCGAGTACGCGAACCTCATCGCGCAGTTCGCAGACGACGTCGCTAACGGCCGCCGCCCGGTGATATGGGGCGACGGGACCCAGACGCGGGATTTCACGCACGTCGACGATATCGTTCGCGGCCTCGAACTGGCGGCCGACCACGAGCTGACCGGCATCTACAACCTCGGCACCGGCGAGCAGTACAGCTTCAACACGCTCGTCCGCCGTCTCAACGACGCCCTGGGCACCGACGTGGAACCGGTGTTCGAGGAGAATCCCATCCCGGAGGACGTCTACGTCCACGACACGATGGCCGATGCGACGAAGATGCGCGAGGCGACGGGCTGGGAACCCCGGATTTCCTTCGAGGAAGGTGTCAGGCGGGTCTGCGAGCAGTACGAGTAGGTCGGATCGGGCGGTAGTGCCACTGCCCTTTATCCCCTCGGTGTCCAATTTCGACTATGGATATCCGGATTCTCGGCGTGCCGATGGACCTCGGTGCCGACCGACGGGGGGTGGACATGGGTCCCTCGGCGATTCGATACGGCGACCTCGCGACCCAGCTCGAGGAGTTCGGTGCCGCGTGTACCGACGGCGGTGACCTCGCGGTGCCCCGGCCGGAGGAACGCGACCCCGACAGCTCACAGCCCGACGGGGGCCGAGCGAAGTTCCATCGGGAGACGAAGGAGGTCTGTGAGGATATCACGACGGCGGTCCGCTCGACCGTCGCCGACGGCGAGACACCGCTGGTGCTCGGCGGCGACCACTCCATCGCTATCGGCACCGTCGCCGGCGCGGCCGGGCCCGACGAGTCCCTCGGCGTCGTCTGGTTCGACGCCCACGGGGACTTCAACACGCCACGGACGACGCCCAGCGGGAACATCCACGGGATGGCGCTCGCGGCCATCCTCGGCAAGGGTTCTTTCGGCGGCGAGGCCTGGGCACACACCCCCGCGGTCAGCGAGTCGAACGTCGCGCTAGTGGGGTTGCGCGACCTCGACGACGGCGAACAGCGACTCGTCCGGGAGAGCGACGTGACGGCGTACACGATGTCCGATATCGACGCCCGGGGTCTCCCAGCGGTCGTCTCCGAAGCGCTCGATATCGCCACCGACGGGACTGACGCGATACACGTCTCGCTCGACCTCGACTGGCTCGACCCGTCGGAGGCGCCGGGCGTCGGGACGCCGGTCCGCGGCGGCGTCTCCTACCGGGAGGCCCACAGCGCGATGGAGGCGGTCGCGAGATACCGCGACCAGCTGCGGTCGTTCGAGCTCGTCGAGGTGAACCCCATCCTCGACGACCACAACCGCACCGCAGAGCTGGCCTGTGAGCTGGCAGCCAGCGCCTTCGGCAAACGCGTCCTCTGAGGGGGAGGAGAGCGGAAAACCGGTCTCAGCCGGACTCCGACACCCGGTCAGTGACGTTCTCGTCGTCGAGGAACAGTCGGAGGCCCGATTCGCCGCCCGTCCGCTCGAAGGACTCGATGGGGCCGGTCAGCAGATACGCGTCACCGGACTCGTCACCGGTCGAGCCGTCGACTGACGTGGTGTCACCGCTGTCGAAGACGAGGTCGTCGGCGTCCGCGGCGACGCCGTCGTCGCCCAGCTGTGTCTTGCGGACGCTCCCGTCGACGGTGAACCGGTAGTCCACCTCGGCGTCGTCGGTGGTCGAAAGCACTCTGAAGAGCCGCGAGTCCCCGAGGAAGTCGTCGGTAACCGCCTCGCCGTCGCGGAGCAGCCGGAGACCCGATTCGCCGCCCGTCCGCTCGAAGGACTCGATGGAGCCGGTCAACAGATACGCGTCGCCGGCCCCATCGCCCGTCGAGCCGACGACGGTCGTAGTGTCACCGGTTCCGAACACGCGGTCGTCGGTGTCCGCGGCGACGCCCTCGTCGTCGAGTCGTATCTTCTCGACGGTCCCGCCCACGGTGAATCGGTAGCTGACCTCGGCGTCCGCCGTCGTCGACAGCACCCTGAACACGTCGGCCTCGTCGGACTGTCCGCTCGCGACACCTCCCAGTCCGACGAGTCCGGCGAGCGCCGAGAGGAGGGGCCGCCGGCGTATCCGCTCGAACGGTGGTCGGTCGGTCCGGTCACTGCCGGTACATCTCTGTGGTGTCATGCTGATCGCTGCGGTGATACGCACGTTCCACGCCGTGCAACTGGGACAGCCCCCAGCGGTCGGAACGCACCGCTCCGTAGTGAGAGTCTGTCACGGCGATAGTTGTGTATTGTTACAGCTTGCCTGCGCGTTCGTGGCCGTATCCGGGCGACACTCGGAGGAGTCGGCCTGAAAAGAGCGCGTCACACCTCGCTGTCGGTCGGTACTGCCACACACGTTTTTGGTGCTTGGAGGCCGCTGTCGCCGACTGCCGCTCACGGCAACAACGCGGGTGAGAAAAGCCGCGCGTCGCGAGTTCGATGTCCCGTGTGAGCACTGTGGCAGCGTCGAAGCCGCCGGCGCGAGGTGTTACTCCTCGCTACCGTCGGCCGGCACCACGGTGACGCTCGCGACCCCGTCGCCCGCTTCCAGTTCCATGATGGTCACGCCCATCGTGTTGCGGCCGACCTGTGAGATGTCGCCCGCCCGGATGCGCATAATCTGGCCCTGCTCGGACATGATGACCAGATTGTCGTCGTCGGTGACGGCCTTGGCCGTCGAGACGCGGCCGTTGCGCTCGTCGGTCTTGATGTCTATGAGCCCCTGTCCGTAGCGGGACTGTGGCCGGTACTCCGCCAGGGCGGTCCGCTTCCCGAAGCCGTTCTTCGTGACCGTCAGCAGCGACCGCGGGTCGTCGTCGGTGGTCGCGACCATCGCGGCCACGTGGTCGTCCGCCTGCAGTTTGATACCGTGGACGCCGCGCGCCGACCGCCCCATCTCGCTGACCTCGCTCTCGTCGAAGCGGATGGTCATCCCCTGCTCCGTCGCGATGACGAGGTCACCGGTGCCGTCGGTGACGTCCACGTCGACGAGTTCGTCGCCGTCCTCCAGCTTGGCGGCCCGGATACCCGTCGAGAGGATGTTCTCGAACTGGTCACAGCAGGTCCGCTTGACGTACCCGTCCCGCGTCACCATCGTGATGCACTCGTTGTCGTCGAAGTCGTCCGTCGAGACGACGGCCGTCAGCTCCTCGCCGTCGTCTAAGTCGAGTAGATTGATGGCCGACTTCCCGCGGGCGGTGCGGGACATCTCGGGCACCTCGTAGGTCTTCAGCCGGTAGACCTGTCCCTGATTGGTGAAACAGAGCAGGTAGTCGTGGCTGTTGGCCCTGAACACCTTCGAGACGCGGTCGCCCTCCTTGGGGTCGGCGCCGATGATGCCCTTCCCGCCGCGGTTCTGCGGGTCGAAGTTCGCCACGGGCATGCGCTTGATGTAGTCGTCCTCGGTGATGACGACGACGCAGTCCTCCTCGGGGATGAGGTCCTCGTGAGTGACCTGCCCTTCGTCCTCGATGATGGCGGTGCGGCGGTCGTCGTCGTACTCGGCTTTCATCGCTTCGAGCTCGTCGACGATGACCGAATCGAGCTTCTCCGCGCTGGCGAGCACGGATTCGAGGTAGTCGATGGTCTCCTGAACGTCCGCGTACTCGTCTTCGATCTCGGCCGCTTCCATCGAGGTGAGCGAGCCCAGCTGCATCCGGACGATGTGAGCGGCCTGCTCCTCGGAGAAGTCGAACTGCTCGTGCAGGCCCGACCGCGCCGCGTCGCGGTCCTCGCTGTTGCGGATGAGCTCGACCACGTCCTCGACGTTTTCGAGGGCCTTCAGCCGGCCTTCGAGGATGTGGGCGCGGTCCTCGGCCTCTTCGAGGTCGTGTTCGGAGCGCCGGCGGACGACCTCGCGGCGGTGCTCGACGTAGTGGGCCAGCGTCTCTTTCAGCGACAGCACCTTCGGCTGGCCGTCGACCAGCGAGAGGTTGATGACGCCGAAGGTGGATTCGAGGTGGTGGTCGAGCAACCGGTTCTCGACCACGTCGATGTTGGCGCCGCGCTTGAGTTCGACGACGACGCGGACGCCGTTGCGGTCGGACTCGTCGCGCAGGTCCGAGATGCCCTCGATTTTCCCCTCGGTGACGTCCTCGGCGATGCGCTCGACGACGCGGGCCTTGTTCTCCTGATACGGGAGCTCGGAGATGACGATGCGACCCGCCTCGCGGTCGACCTCGTATTCGGCGCGCACTCTGAGGCGGCCCCGGCCCGTGGCGTACGCCGAGTAGATGGCGTCGCGACCGACGATGTTGCCGCCGGTCGGGAAATCGGGGCCCTTGACGTGTTCCATCAGGTCCTCGACGGTCGCGTCGGGGTTCCGGATGAGGTGTGTCGTCGCGTCGACCAGTTCGCCCAGGTTGTGGGGCGGGATGTTCGTCGACATCCCGACGGCGATGCCCGAGGAGCCGTTCAGCAGCAGGCTGGGCACCTTCGACGGGAGCACGTCGGGCTCTTGCAGGCGGTCGTCGTAGTTACTGGAGAAATCGACCGTGTCCTTCTCGATGTCCGCCAGTAGCTCCTCGGCGATGGGGGCCATCCGGGCCTCGGTGTAGCGCATCGCCGCGGCCGGGTCGCCGTCCATCGAGCCGAAGTTCCCCTGGCCGTCGACCAGCGGATAGCGCATCGAGAAGTCCTGTGCCATCCGCACGAGCGTGTCGTAGATGGCGCTGTCCCCGTGGGGGTGGTAGTCACCCATCGTCTCGCCGACGATGGAGGAGGACTTCCGGTGGGCGGTGTTCGAGGAGACGCCCATCTCGTGCATCGCATAGAGGATGCGCCGGTGGACGGGCTTGAGCCCGTCCCGAACGTCGGGGAGGGCCCGACCCGCGATGACCGACATCGCGTAGTCGATGTAGGACTGCTCCATCTCGTCCTCGATGCGGACGTGTTTGACCCTGTCGGCGGGAGCGGGGTCGTCGGGGACGTCCGAGCTCATATGTCCACCCACTCCGCCTCGGGCGAGTGCTCCTTGATGAACTCCTTTCGGGGCTCGACGGCGTCACCCATCAGAACGTTGAACATCTTGTCGGCCGCGGCGGCGTCCTCGATGGTGATCTGTTTGAGAATCCGGTTGTCCGGGTCCATCGTCGTCTCCCAGAGCTGTTCGGGGTTCATCTCACCGAGGCCCTTGAACCGCTGGACCTGGGTGGGGTTGCCGTCGCATTTCTCTTCGACGATGCGGTCCCGTTCCGCCTCGGTCATCGCGTCGTAGGTGTTGCCCCGATAGCGAACGCGATACAGTGGCGGCTGGGAGGCGTAGACGTAGCCCGCCTCGATGAGCGGTTTCATGTGGCGGTAGAGCAGCGTCAACAGGAGCGTCCGGATGTGGGCCCCGTCGACGTCGGCGTCGGTCATCATGATGATCTTCTCGTAGCGCAGGTCCTCGATGTCGAACTCGTCGCCGATGCCCGTTCCGAGCGCCGTGATGAGGTTCCGTATCTCGTTGTTCTCCAGAATCCGGTCCAGCCGGTGTTTCTCGACGTTCAGAATCTTCCCCTTGATGGGGAGGATGGCCTGGAACTCGGGGTTACGGCCCTGTTTCGCGCTCCCGCCCGCGGAGTCGCCCTCCACGACGAACAGCTCGGCGTCCTCCGGGTCCCGGGTCTGGCAGTCGGCCAGTTTCCCGGGCAGCGCCGTGGAGTCGAGCGCCGATTTCCGGCGGGTCAGCTCCTCGGCCTTCTTGGCGGCCTTGCGCGCTTTCGCGGCCTCGACGGCCTTCCCGACGATTGCCTCGGCGGTGTCGGGGTTCTCCTCGAAGAACGTCGAGAGCCCGTCGTGCATGGCCGATTCGACGATGCCTCGGACTTCGCTGTTGCCCAGCTTGGTCTTGGTCTGGCCCTCGAACTGCGGGTCGGGGTGTTTCACCGAGATGACGGCGGTCAGGCCCTCGCGGATGTCGTCGCCTTTCAAGGTGTCGTCGAGGTCCTTCAGCAGGCCGTTATCCGTCGCGTAATCGTTGACCACGCGTGTCAGCGACGTCTTGAACCCGGTGAGGTGGTCGCCGCCCTCGCGCGTGTTGATGTTGTTGGCGAAGGCGTGAATCGACCCCTGGAGGTCGTCGGTCCCCTGCATCGCGATTTCGACCTGTACGACCCCCTCGGGAATCTCTTCCTCGTCCTCGAAGTAGACCACGTCGCGGTGGAGCGGGTCTTTGGTCTCGTTGAGGTACTCGACGAACTCGCGGATGCCGCCGTCGTACTCGAACGTCTCGCTCGCGCCGTCGCGCTCGTCCTCGATACTGATGGCGACCCCGGAGTTGAGGAAGGCGAGTTCGCGCAGTCGGGACTGTAGCGTCGAGAAGGTGAACTCGTCGGTCTCGAAGATGTCGTCGTCGGGCCAGAACCGAACGGTGGTGCCCGTCTCCTCGTCGGGGTCGAGGTCCCGGACCTTCTTCAGGTCGTACTCGGGTTCGCCGTGGTCGAAACGCTGGCGCCACAGCGCGCCGTCGCGCTTGATATCGACTTCGAGCCACTTCGAGAGGGCGTTGACGACGCTGACCCCGACGCCGTGCAGGCCACCGGAGACCTGATAGGACTTGTTGTCGAACTTCCCCCCCGCGTGGAGGATGGTCATCACGACCTCGACGGCCGGTCGGCCGTGCTCTTCGTGTTCGTCCACGGGAATACCCCGGCCGTCGTCGCTGACGGAGACGGAGCCGTCGTCGTGGATAGTTACGCCGATAGTGTCACAGTACCCGGCGAGGGCCTCGTCGATAGCGTTGTCGACAACTTCGTAGACGAGATGGTGGAGACCCCTAGCGTCGGTCGACCCGATATACATCGCAGGCCGCTTTCGGACGGCCTCCAGCCCTTCCAAGGTCTGGATCGACTTTGCGCCGTACTCTTCAGACTCTCCTGACATAGGAACTGATTCCTCTTAGTAGATGTGGGGTCATAAAACTCCCGCACGCGCGTGCGCAACCCGAGAAAACCGGGCGACGCCGTCGGCTAGTCACCGCCGGGCTGTCCGGCCACGTGTGGGTCGTAGGCGGCCTTTACGCGCGGCGTAATACAGCGTTACCGGTAGGCGGTCACACCGCCGGCGGCGGTTCAGTTTCACCGTGGTGGCGATTACCTTTTAACCCCGACGGCGGTACCTACGCTACGAAATGACCTCGTTTCAGTCGCAACTCGGCGACGGGGAGGGCATCGCCGAGGAGCTGGCCCAGTCCCAGCGGGCCATCTCCATCGCCGAGTTCTTCGAGAAGAACAAGCACATGCTCGGCTTCGACTCGGGGGCCCGGGCGCTGGTCACGGCCGTCAAGGAGGCGGTCGACAACGCGCTCGACGCCTGTGAGGAAGCGGGTATCCTGCCCGACATCTACGTCGAGATACAGGAGGCCGGTGACTACTACCGCCTCATCGTCGAGGACAACGGGCCCGGTATCACGAAAGAACAGCTCCCGAAGATCTTCGGGAAGCTCCTCTATGGCTCCCGGTTCCACGCCCGCGAGCAGAACCGCGGCCAGCAGGGTATCGGTATCTCCGCCGCGGTGCTTTACTCCCAGCTCACCTCGGGCAAGCCCGCGAAGATAACCTCCCGGCCCAAGGGACAGGCCGACGCGCAGTACTTCGAGCTCATCGTCGACACCGATACGAACGAGCCCGAGATCAGCGTCGACGAGTCCACCTCCTGGGAACGCCCCCACGGCACCCGCATCGAGCTGGAGATGGAGGCCAACATGCGGGCCCGGTCGAGCCTGCAGGACTACATTCAGGACACCGCTGTCGTCAACCCCCACGCCCGCATCGAGTTCAAGGAGCCGGGCATGGAGACGTCGCTGAAGTTCGAGCGCGCCGAGGGCGCGGACCTCCCGGCCGAGACAGAGGAGATTCGCCCGCATCCCCACGGCGTCGAACTGGGGACGCTGCTGAAGATGCTGGACGCCACCGACTCCTACTCCATCTCCGGGTTCATGCAGGGCGAGTTCACCCGCGTCGGCGCCAAGACCGCCGACAGCGTCATCGCCAACTTCAACGACCGCCACTTCGGCCGCGGGATGGCCTGGTCGCCCCCGGCGAACCACGAGGAGGCGGACGTCGAGGCAGCCGTCGAAGACGCGGTCGTCAACAAGGGCGCGACCGCCACCGCCGAGTTCGCCGCGGCCGTCTCCGACGCCATCGAGGAGCGTGGCCGGGTCGCCCACCACGACATCGTCGCCATCGTCGAGTCGGCGGCCGAGGACGCCAAAGCGGACCACGACACCACGTTCGGCTCGACGGTCAGGGCGAACGCGGTCGAGGCGGCCTGGGCCGCCGTGACCGCCGAGCGGTCGAGCGACCTCTACGAACTCGTCGACGCCGCGACGACGGTCCGGAAGGACGACGCGGCCGTCGAGGGACTCGCCTCCCGCCTCGCCGAGAAGTTCACAGCGCCGGCCGACGCCGAGGGCGACGACGAGCGCCGCCACCGGCTGACACGCGAGGGGTTCCGCGAGTACGTCGACCGCGCCGCGGACATGACCGAAGACCAGGACGACGTGACCTTCGGCGAGACGGCGAGAGAGAACATCGTCGACGAGCTGTGGGGCGTCGCCGGCGGCGTCCCCGACGACCCGCCCACGGTCAGCGAGGTCGCGGACGACCGCGACACGGCGAGTGAGTTCCTGACCGCGATGCGCGAGACGGACATCATCGCGCCGCCGACGGACTGTCTGGCACCCATCACCTCGGAGCTCGTCGAGTCCGGCCTCCGCAAGGAGTACGACGCCGACTTCTATGCCGCCTCCACCCGGGACGCGGCGGTCCACGGCGGCGACCCGTTCATCGTCGAAGCCGGTATCGCCTACGGCGGGGACCTCCCGGCCGAGGGCGGCGTCGAGGTGCGCCGCTTCGCCAACCGCGTTCCGCTGGTGTACCAGCGGGGTGCCTGTGCCACGACGGACGTGGTCAAGTCCATCAACTGGCGCAACTACAACCTGGACCAGCCCGGCGGGTCGGGCATCCCGAACGGGCCGGCGGTCATCATGGTCCACGTCGCCTCCACGAACGTCCCCTTCACCAGCGAATCGAAAGACGCCATCGCGAACGTCCCCGAGATGGAAGACGAGATAGAGCTCGCCATCCGGGAGGCCGCCCGCGAGCTCAAGAGCTACCTCAACAAGCGGCGCTCGATGCAACAGCGCCGGGAGAAACAGGACAAGCTGGCGACTATCCTCCCCGAGATGGCCGAGAAGCTCACCGAAGTGACGGGGAGCGACGAGCTGAACATCGACGACTCCATCGCCCGCATCATGAACAACGTCCTGGTCGAGCGGGAGGTCGAGGGCGACACGGTGAAACTCGTCGTCGAGAACAACGACGACACCAACGCCGAACTGGACGTGACCGACATCGTCAGCGTCGAGCCCCGGAAGACCAACGGCGCACAGGTCCTGGAGATGGACGGCGAGTGGTTCGTGAAGTGGTCGCCGACCGTCCCGGCCGGCGAGCGAGCGGTACTGGAGTACAGCGTGGACGACGAGGCCGAGTTCACCGTCTCGGTCGACGGCATCGAAGCGGAGAAACTGACGGTGGACGCCTGACCTATGAGTTCAGAGACAAAGACACAGGAAGAGGTGGCACGCGAGAAGCTCATCGACCTCGCGTCGGAGTTCTACGACCAGTTCGCCGAGGGGGACGTGCCGACGATGTCGATTCCCACCCGGACGAAATCCAACATCGAGTACGACGAGGAGAAATCGGTGTGGGTGTACGGCGACCGGAAATCCACCCGGTCGGCCAAGACCGTCTCGGGGGCCGAGAAGCTGCTGAAAGCGACCTACGCCATCGACTTCCTCGCACAGCAACTGGAGGAGGACCGCTCGTCGACCCTGCGTGAACTGTACTACCTCTCGGAGTCGTGGGACCTCGAAGAGGCGCAGTTCAACAGTCAGGACGAGTCCAACGACCTCATCGAGGACCTCGAAATCGTCTCGGACGTGACCCGCGAGGACTTCCACATGCGCCCGGAGGAGTCCGGTGCGACCATCATGGGCCCGCTGAAACTGCGCGAACAGACCCGCCGGGGCGAACGCGAGATTCACTGTCAGAAAGACGTCGGCGAGGGTGGCTACCAGATTCCCAACAACCCCGACACCATCGAGTTCCTGGAGAACGACGCCGACTTCGTGCTGTGCGTGGAGACCGGCGGGATGCGGGACCGGCTCGTCGAGAACGGGTTCGACGAGGAGTACAACGTCATCGTCGTCCACCTGAAGGGCCAGCCGGCCCGGGCGACCCGGCGCATCACCAAGCGGCTCCACGACGAACTCGACCTCCCCGTAGTGGTCTTCACTGACGGTGACCCGTGGTCGTACCGAATCTACGGTTCGGTGGCCTACGGCTCCATCAAGTCCGCACACCTCTCGGAGTATCTGGCGACGCCCGAAGCCCAGTTCGTCGGCATCCGCCCCGCCGATATCGTGGAGTACGACCTCCCGACGGACCCGCTCGCCGACTCCGACATCAACGCCCTGGAGTCCGAGCTGGAGGACCCCCGCTTCCAGACGGAGTTCTGGAGAGAGCAGATAGAGCTGCAACTCGACATCGGGAAGAAGGCCGAACAGCAGGCGCTCGCCTCGCGCGGGCTGGACTTCGTGACGGACACGTATCTTCCTGAGCGACTGACCGAGATGGGCGTCATCTGACACGCATCGAGGTGTCGCGACTGGAAGAATCCCGGAACGGCTCACTGAGATGGGCGTGCTGTAGGGTCGCTGTCTCGTGAGACGGTGCCGCTGCGTTACCGACCGGCCGACTGCACAGAGTGCCGTTCCGTCCGCAGTTCGCTGTCGATGAGGAGATCCGAGACGCTCTGTCCGTTCGGTTCGATGCGCCCCTGTGCCGTGTCGTAAGTGAGCGTCCCCGAGTCGGCGAGTTTCGGGAGGTGAGTGTGGTGGAGCGACACCCTGACGGACTCGACCGCGACGACGCTCGGTCGGGTCCTGGAGTCGGTATCCTCCCACATCGCGATTCGCTTCGCCAGTGTTTGCACGCTGACAACTCCGTTGCTGTCCTGAAGCAGGTGGAGTACGTACCGGCGCCGCGGGTGGCTGAGCAGTTCGAAGAGCTCCGAAAGGGTTCTGGTATCGGCGACTGACATCAAAACGGACTCGGTGACGAACACGCATTAGTGTTGTTAGTCAGAAACAATTAACTTTTGAGTAATACAACTGTTTTGTCAAGAACTGTGTAAAATCCTGCGTGCCGGACGTGAGATGTACGCTACAGCGTGCCGGTAGGTCGAGGTTCTCAACCGGCAGCTGTGGTAGTGTCCGAAACGGGAGGGTAGCCCCTACGTATCGGAGTCGATGTCCGTGTCCTCCATCCGGGCGAAGTGGTTCCAGGGCTGGACCGACTCGTAGGAAAGGATGTCACTCCGAACGATACGGAGGTCCTCGGCGTCGAGCTGCTCGGATATCTCCTCGATTCGGGTCGTGCTCTCCGCGACGGCCTGGATGTGGAGGTTCTGTTCGCCCGAGAGCAGTTGCTTGACGTTGACGACGCCGCGCACGTCGAGCGAGCGTTGCGCGTGGCGCTCCCGGTCGGCTATCGGCGCCGTACAGATGAACAGCACGACGAGCGGGTAGCCCGCCATCTCGTAGTCGATTTCCGGGTGGTAGCCGCGGATGATGCCGCCCTCTTCGAGGGCGTCGAGACGATTCGCGACGGTCGTGCCGGAGACGTTCAACTCCTTGCCGATATCCGTGTCGGTGCGCCGGCGCGCGTCCACCTGGAGGATGTGGAGAATCTCTCGGTCGAGGTCGTCGAGCTGGTCGGTCATCCGGGGGGGATTTAGTTGTCGATACAAATGAATTTTCAGAATTAGAGATATGTCGGGAAACAGAATAGATGCGCCCGAGCGCTACTGCTCGTCAAGCACGACCGGCACGCCCCGTTTCGCCACGTCCTCTGCGAACGCACCCGAATCGGCTTCGAGCGCCTCGAACGTGTTGTAGTGAATCGGGAGCACCAGGTCCGGGTCGAGCGCCTCGGCGAGGTCGGCGGCGTCGTGGCGGTCCATCGTGTAGCTGCTCGCGATGGAGGGGACAAAGAGCGAGACGTCGAGCTCGGCGTGGCCCGCCAGTACGTCGGTGTCGCCGGGCCAGAACACCCGGGTGTCGGCGAGCGAGAGGAGGAAGCCACAGCCGATGCCTTTCGGGTGTATCGGGTCCCCGTTGGCGTCCACGTTCGGCCCGTCTTCGCGGTTGTACGCCGGCATCGTCCAGATGGGCACGTCGTCGACGAGACACTCGTCTTCCATCGACACCGTCCGGACCTCGTAGTCGAGGTCGGCGAGCCGGTCCAGGTCGCGGTCGGTGGCGTGGACGTTGATACCATCGAACGCGACGACGGTGGCGTCCTCGCTCGCGACCCGTCGGATTGCGTCCGGGTCGTAGTGGTGGACGTGTGTCACGCAGACGATATCGCCGTCCCGGGGCGCGTACTCCCGTGCCGGCGGATGGCCGATATCCGGTGAGTCGGGCGCCCACTCCCCGGTGAGCACGCCGTAGCGGCCGGGGTCGAGATAGACGACGGTGTCGTCGCTCGCCAGTCGGAGCGTCGCGTAACCGAGCCACTCGGCGGTGATATCGTCGTGACGGATGGTCATGGGACGCAGTAGGAGACAGCCGACTAAAGGTCTACGCACCTGCGCCGTCCGAACGCCTGCGTCGCGCCCAGACCCGGCCCGTCGAGGAACAGTCTCGGCGACGTGGCTGGCACTGGCCGTCGACCGGGATGATATTTAAACGGCCGGAGGATTACGGGTCAGGGACTTGCGGAGCGATGCCCGACCGGATGCAGACCGTCACATCGGGAGAGCGGGCCACGTCGGTGTCCAGTCGGCCTCCGAAGCAGTCGCCGCCGCGCTCGACGACCTCTGGGCGTGAGGCGGTCCCCCCGCTGACGCGAGCAGCCCTCCCCCGCTGCCTACTCTTCTTCCCGTAGCGTGACCTCGATAGACGTGAACTCGCTCTGGCCGGCGGCCGCGTACGGACGGTCGGTGTCGCCGGGCCGCTCGAAGTCGTAGTCCAGCTGTCGGTTGTCGTTGGTGTCCTGATGGGCGACGAGGACCAGCGGCTGACCGTCCGGCGGTTGTTTGTCGAGTGTGATCTTCACGTCCGAATGTGAGCCCGCTTCGAGGTACGAGGAGACGCCGATGACCTCGCCGTCCGCGTCCTGTGCGTGGACGACGACGAACCCGCCACTGGACATCGAGGTCGAGTCGACGGTCAGCTGACCGTCCGAGACGCTCGCGTCCTGGACGGTCATCGAGGCCACCGGCGAAGACAGCAGGACGAACGCGACGTACGCGATGCCCAGCAGGACGGCGGCGTGTTTCGCCCCGTCTTTCAGGCTCCCCTCGCCGAGCTGGCCGCCGATAAAGCCGGTCAGGACGGCCTGAATGAGCGCCGTGTGGAAGAACACCATCGTGTACGCGGCCTTGTCCACCTGTCCGAGCCGGGCGAACTGGTCGACGTTGACCGCGAGCCGGTTCGTGGAATCGGGCGTCGGCACGGAGGAGGGCAGCGCCGGGACCAGCACCTCCTGGACGGCCACGATGATAACCAGAAAGACGAAAAAGGAGATGTAGATGACGACCAGATACGTCAGCATCTGTTGGCGCCGCCGGTTGCGGAGCCGGTGGTCGGCACGGGCCTGCGTGGCCGCGATTCGCAGCACCGACCCCAGCTGGCCCGAGGCGTGCATCGCGTTCGTCAGCAGCGTCACCACCCGCGAGATCGACGTGGTGCGGATGCGGCGGCCAAAGCGTACCAGCGCGTCGTCGACGTTCGCTCCCATGCTGATGTCGGCCCAGATGCGGTCGACCTCCGGGGAGAGCACGCCGACGTCGCTGCCGCGGACCCGCCGGAGGCTCTCGACGATGGTCATGCCGGCCTCGTTGAGGCTCGCGAGCCGTTCGAGCAGTTCGGGCGTCGCCGATTCGATCTTGCTGACCCGCCGGCTGTAAATCGTCCGGACGACCGCAAACGAGCCGAGCACCACCAGCAGCGACTGGACCATAAGGTCATCGAGCAGCCGGATGTTGACCGAGCTCGTCTGGAAGGCCTCGGGGACCCGGACGGCAAACAGCAGGAGCGCGACGGGGACCGAGAGGTAGAGCACCCGGGACGGGTGCCAGACGAGCGCCCGTGCCGGCGACCGGGCCATCGCCTTCACCGACTCCAGCCTGTCGTGGAACCGGAGCCGCGCCCAGTTGGGGTCCGCCTCCCGAACGGTGCCGCCGTCGGCCATCCCGGTCGGGGAGGTGGCGTCCGCGGGCCGCCCGAGCGTGGCCGTCTTCGCCCGGTCGAGCGCTGTCGTCGTCCCGGTGTCACCGATGCCCAGCGCGGACAGCTTCTGGGTCAGGTACACCATGAACCCGAGGTTCGCCAGCGGAATGGCCAGATAGCCGAGTAACTGGAGAAAGGCGAGCGTGTCCGTCGTGGTCAGCCCGAACACCAGCAGGATGGTGATGAGAAAGAGGACGCCGGCGACGAAGATGGTGACGTAGGCCTCGGCAATCGTCGCCAGCGACTCCAGTAAGTCCTCCTGGCGCTCGGCGGCCTCCTCCTGGTGGCGCTCGTACTGGTTGTGGAGAAACGACGAGAGCGACTGGCCGCTCTGCAGGACACTGGAGAGGTTCTCCGAGAAGGTCTTGAACCGTTCGCTGGGGGTCCGCGCGTTCATCCGCTTGATGCCCGTTATCATGTCGCGACCGAACAGGTCCATCTCCCGGACGGCGACGCCGAACTCCCGCGCGTTCTCCCCGTATATCTCCTCGTTGTCCGCCAGAACCGCCATCACGTCGGGAAACGACATCCCGCCCCGGGAGAGCGCGTACATGAACGCGATGGTCCGGGCCATCCCCGCGTCGATGTTGCGCCGGCGGACAGCGGCCCTGTTTCTCGGCCGCTCCCAGCGCATTACGTAGGTGAGTCCGGCGGTGATGCCGCCGAAGACGACACCGCTCGCGACGAGGATAGCCAGCGTCTGGGTGCTGGAGAGGACGAGCTCGAACCCCCTGATTCCGAGGGCGTTGACCATCGTCCGGGGCAGCCCCAGCATGAGGTCGACGATGGTGGGGACCAGCAGCAGGAACCCGCCGACAGCGTAGGCGCCGGCGACGGCGCCCCCGACCGCGCCAAGCCCGGTAAAGAGGTACGTCCGGGCGGCGTACGCCCGGTACGACTGGCCGATGTAGGCGGCCTCTAGCTGGCGCTCGCGCTCGGCCGAGGGCGTGACGTATCGGCCGAACAGCCGCCGGGCGATTCGCGTGAGCCGGCGGTCGACCGCGTCGCTGGCCGACGCCAGAAAGGCCAGCGCCAGCACGCCGACGACGAGGACCAGCGGCGCCAGTCCCAGCGGGTTCAGCGCCATCTTACACCGTCTCGGCGGAGCCGATTCGGGCCATCACCTGCTCCTTGTCCGCGTAGTACTTGTTGACCATCGCGGTAAAGCGCCGGTAGTCGTTGACCCCCTGCTCGCGGAGGTACGTCAGGAAGCGCTCGCGGTCGTTGATTTCGGTGAGTAGCCGGGACTGGCTCCACCCCCGTCCCTCGCGGATTTCGTCGAGCAGTTCGCTGTTTCGCTCCTGGAACCGGTCGCCCGTGGCCTGCCAGGCGTAGGTCGTGGAGTAGTCGAGCTCGCCGGTGCGCTGGTCGATGCCTTCGATTTCGGCCAGCGTCTTCGCGCGCCGGACCCGCTCGTCGCCCGAGCGAGCGAGCACCTGCACACAGAGGATGTCGAGGCTCTGAACCATCGGTCTGGGGACGTTGATGGGCTCGTTCTCCAGCCGGTTGATGACCGTCTGGACCGAGTCCGCGTGCATCGTCGAGAACGTCGTGTGACCGGTGTTCATCGCCTGGAACAGCGTGATGGCCTCCTCGCCGCGGACCTCGCCGACGATGATGTACTCCGGTCGGTGCCGCAGCGCCGACCGAAGCAGGTCGTACATCGTGATGTCCGAGTCGTCGAGCCGTTCCCGGGTCACCGAGGAGAGCCAGTTGTCGTGGTACAGCGACAGCTCGCGGGTGTCCTCGATGGTCAGGACTTTCGAGCGCGGCGGGATGAACATCGCCAAGGCGTTCATCGACGTGGTCTTGCCGGCCGCCGTCCCGCCAGCGAAGAGGAGGGACTTGTTGGACTCGATGGCCAGCCAGAGGTAGGCGAGCATCTCCAGGGAGAAGGTGCCAAACTCGAGGAGATCTATCGGAGTGAACGGTTCGTCGGCGTACTTCCGGATAGTGAAGGCCGAGCCGCGGGGGGTGACCTCCTCGCCCAGCGCCAGTTCGATCCGCGACCCGTCGGGCAACGTCGTCGAGACGACGGGGTCCGAGATAGAGACGTGCCGACCCGACCGCTGGGCGAGCTGGATGACGAAGTTGTTCAGCTCCGCCTCGTCGTAGACGATGTTCGTCTCGATGTCGGTGTAGGCGTCGTGATAGACGAAGATGGGGAGGTCAGACCCGTCACAGGAGATGTCCTCGATATCCGGGTCGTACATCAGGGGGTCGATGAGCCCGTACCCCTGAAACGAGCGGTAGAGATAGTAGAACAGCCGGTAAAACGTCTCGGCCTCGATGACCACGCCGTACTCCTCCAGCCGGTCGCGCAGTTCCTCCCGCAGAGCCGTCTCCGGGTCGGCATCGACCGCCTCCCGGTAGATGAGAGGACCGCGGATATCCTCGTAGAGCCGGTCGAGCAGTTCGGACTCGAACTCCGCGAGGGTGGGCTCGACGACTCGATAGCGCTTCTCGTCGGTCTCGGGGTCGCGGTTGATAGAGGCGAAGGCGAAGGGGGCGTTGAGCCAGTACCGGTCTAGCTCCTCGTACCCGTCGAGGCCGTCGAACTGCGTGAGTGTCCCGTGGCGACCGGGGTCGTAGTTGGACTCCGGGACCGCGGTCCCCGACAGGACCGTCGCCGTCCGGGAGAGCCAGTCCTGTATCCGACCCAGCGGGTTCCGGACGCTGTCACCGGGGTCGGGGGTCTCGTGGTCAGACATCGGTCGAGAGATGGAAACCGTGGATGAACACGCTTTGGTGGCCACCTACTTAAAATTCGCTCGCCAATTCTCAGTTGTGTAACTGCGAGTTCCGTCACCCGACACGCCGGTCGCGCCACACGAGTACACGAGCCCGAACTGGCGCTGTCACGCCCGGTCGACGGTGAGCAACAGATACGAGAGAACGGGCGCGAAGAGCGCGCCGACCGGGACCGTCGTCCCGGCGAACCCGCCGGTGAGGTTGAGGAAGACCGTCCCGACGACCGTGAGGAGGCCGACGAGTCCGAGCAGGCCGCCGAACAGTCGGACAGGGTCGAGGGGCAGCGCCGCCGCGAAGCGTTCCTCGCGGACGTAGTAGACGACGCTGGCGAGGAAGGCGACGGCGAACACGGCCAGCCCGACGGTCCAGAGAAGGCCGGCGAGCACGGTGTAGTTCTGCTCGACGACGGCCGTCCAGAGGTACGCGGCGAGTGTGGTGGGTCCCTGCTGAATCGTCGCGGCCTCCCACGCCCAGAGGAAGGTGAGTTCGTTCGGCACCGAGATACCGAACAGATACTGCAGTCGGAAGGGGAGAAAGCGGAAGACGACGCCCGTGAACTGGCCGCCGCCGAAGAGGGAGACGGACCAGGGGGCGATGGCCACGAGCCACGTCGACAACACCGCCAGTTCACCGGCGTACTCGGATTTGACCCACGCCATGCTGTTTGCACGAGTACCGGCGACTGTGTAAAAGCTACCGGTCAGCGGCCAGATAGTGACAGCGCCGATACGTTCTTTGGGACGGCCATCCAAGCACCGACAACCGAATGAGGCGCGACTACTTCACCATCGACGTCCGGCCGGAACCAGGCGATGACGGTATCCCCACGGTAGCGATCGAGTATACGGGCCCGTCGGGCGGTCTCCGGGACCGCCTCACCGAGACGGCGGAAGCGACCCTCGAATCGAGCGAGTTAGACGTCGCCTTCCGCCACCAGGCCGACAGCGAGACCGGGGTCCTCTCGCTGACGGACCGGATGACCGGCGAGTTCATCTTCGAGGTGGCCGCGCCCGTCAGCGAGGTCGACGCGCTCGTCACTGCCGCCCAGCGCCACGACGGCGACGGCGAGTACGAGGTCCGGCTGACCGACAGCGGTGGGAAGTCGCTGGTCTACGAGAAGGAGGTGCTGCTGGTGTACGACGACGAGGGCGGCCTGTTGCGCCAGCGGAGCCTCATCCCGGGCAGCGTCGAGCTCTAGAGCCGGTCCGCGATAGCCGGGAGGACGGCCGTCACGTCCGCCCGGAGCAGGTAGTCCGCGTCCCCGTCGCGGGGCGTTTCCTCGAAGTTGACGACCGCTAGCGTCGCGCCCGCGTCGACGGCGATTCGGGGCAGGAGCGCTGCGGGTCGCACCGACAGCGAGGAGCCGACTGCCAGGAACACGTCGCTCTCGCGAGCGAGCCGCTGGGCGCGGTCGAGCGCCGCGTCGGGCAGCGACTCCCCGAACAGCACCACGTCGGGCCGGTAGACGCCGCCACAGTCACACCGCGGTGGCAGCGAACTCGATTTCGGGCCCGTGGCGTCGATTTCCTCCCGCACTCGCTCGAACACTGGCTCGGCCGGTTCGGTCACGCCGCAGTCGTCACAGCGCACCCGCCGGTTCGTGCCGTGGAGTTCGACGACGCGGTCGCTCCCGGCGGCGGTGTGGAGGCCGTCGACGTTCTGCGTCAGCACGGCATCGAGCTGCCCCCGCGCCTCCAGCGTCGCCAGAGCAGCGTGGGCGGCGTTCGGTTCCGGGTCGTCGCCCGACAGCGCCGACCGGAGGTCGCTGCGGTCCCGCCAGAACCCCGCCGGGTCGGCGTCGAGACGCCGCCGGTGGAAGGCGTCGGGGTCCCACTCCTGCCAGATACCGTCCTCGCCGCGGAAGGAAGGGATGCCCGAGGCCGTCGAGACGCCCGCGCCGGAGAGCGCCACGGTGCTGTCGGCGGTCCGGATGTCGTCGGCGAGGGCATCGAGCGCCTGTTCGTCCATAGCTGTAGCTGTGACAGGACGGACAAAACCGTGACGGACAGCCGAGCACAGCCCCGAGACGGTAGTGTACACCGACGACCACCACGGGAAAATTGGGGTTATAAGGTTGGATGGCCTACAGTTTCACGCTCCAATGGATCGCGCCAAACACGGTGTCTCGGCGTACACCAACGACACGTCCGACGACGGGCCCCGGTACGGCGAGATAACCGAGTGCGAGCTCTGTGAGAACGAACGCCTCTGTACGGACCGGTACGGCATGTGTACCTGCCGGCGCTGTCAGGCCGACTTCCTGCCCTGAACGCGCAGGCAGTTCGGCGGGGATTTACCTTTTCCCGGTCCGTAGCGGTCTCCGATGTGTTTCGACCGGCTCACTGACGACGACACAGCCGAGGCCAGCGTCACCGAGGTCCTCACCGCTGAGTGGTTCTGTGCCCTCCGCAACGGCGCGCTGGCCGCCGCTATCGTGCTCGCCGTGTTGCTGGCCCAGGGGACCCCAGCGTGGGTTGTCTTCGCGAGCGCCGTCGGGGCCGTCGTACTCGGATCGGTACTGCATCAGGCGCTGTTGCTCGTCGGCTGGGGCGTTTTGCGGGCCAGAGCGCGCTGGGGCGACGGCCGGGACCGTTCCGCGGCGTAACTCCGAGTCATCGTCACGAGGACGGTAGTTCCGTATCAGAACGTTCGGTTCTACGCCGTATTTCTGTACGAACCTCGCATCTCCACTGGCGGCCAGCCCGTCCGCGAAAGACGGATTTAAACCGCGCCGCCCCGCCCATCAGCATGACATGCGATTGCATGAATACCAGGCGAAACAGGTCTTCGCCGACGCGGGCGTCCCCACACCCGCGTCCACGTTGGCCGAGACAGTCGACGACGCCGTCGACGCGGCCGAGGATATCGGCTATCCGGTCGCTATCAAGGCACAGGTACACGTCGGCGGCCGCGGGAAGGCCGGCGGCATCAAACTCGTCGACGACGCCGACGAGGCGCGCGAGGCCGCAGAGTCCATCCTCGGGATGGACCTCAAAGGGTTCCACGTCTCGAAGGTGCTCGTAGAGGAGGCCGTCGACTTCGTCAACGAACTGTACGTCGGCGTGACGATGGACCGCGGCGAGGGCCGGCCCGTCGCCATGGTGTCGACGAAAGGCGGCGTCGACATCGAATCGGTCGCCGAGGAGACCCCCGAGGCCATCGCGCGGGAACACATCGACCCCGCCTTCGGGATGCACCCGTTCCAGGCCCGCAAGGCCGTCTACGACGCCGGTGTCGACCGCGAGGTCGCCAACGACGTGGCGAGCGTGCTGGGCACGCTGTACCAGCTCTGGGACGACCGCGACGGCGCCGACGTCGAGGTCAACCCCCTGATGATTACGAGCGACGGCGACGTGGTCGCGGCCGACGCCGTCATGAACATCGACGGCGACGCGCTGTTCCGACAGCCGGAGCTCGCCGAGATGGGCGAGGAGGCGAGTGAGGGCGACGCGCTCGAACAGAAGGCCGACGAGTACGGCTTCGACTACGTCCGCCTCTCGGGGAACGTCGGCATCATCGGCAACGGTGCGGGCCTCGTGATGACGACGCTCGACCTCGTGGACTACTACGGCGGCGAGCCCGCGAACTTCCTCGACGTCGGCGGCGGCGCGAAGGCCGACCGCATCGCCAACGCGCTCGATATGGTGTTCTCCGACGACAACGTCGATTCGGTCGTCTTCAACATCTTCGGGGGTATCACCCGCGGCGACGAGGTGGCAAACGGCATCAATCAGGCCCTGGAGCAGTTCGACGAGATTCCCAAGCCCGTCACCGTCAGGCTGGCCGGGACCAACGCCGAGGAGGGCATGGAGATTCTGAACAAAGACCTCGTGACGGTCGAACACACGCTGGAGGACGCCGTCCAGCGGGCGGTCAGCTACGCGGAGGAGGAAGAAGAATGAGCGTTCTAGTCGACGAAGACACACGGGTCGTTGTACAGGGAATCACCGGCGGCGAAGGGAAGTTCCACACCGAACAGATGCTCGACTACGGCACCAACGTCGTCGCCGGCGCGGTGCCGGGCAAGGGCGGGCAGGAGGTCGCCGGCGTGCCGGTGTACGACACCGTCGAGCAGGCGGCCCGCGAGGAGGACGCCAACGCCTCCGTCGTGTTCGTGCCGCCGGCCTTCGCCGGTGACGCGTGCTTCGAGGCGCTCGACGCCTCCGGCGTGGACCTCGTCGTCGCCATCACCGAGGGCATCCCGACCCAGGACATGGCTCGCGTCTACCGCAAGCTACAGGAGACCGACACGCATCTGGTCGGTCCCAACTGTCCCGGTCTCATCACGCCGGGCGTCGCCAAGCTCGGCATCCTGCCGGGCAACATCTTCTCGTCGGGCAACGTCGGTCTGGTCTCCCGGTCGGGGACGCTGACCTACCAGGTCGTCGACAACCTCACCGAGCGCGGTCTCGGCCAGTCGACGGCCATCGGTATCGGCGGCGACCCCATCATCGGGACGGACTTCGTCGACGCCCTCGAACTGTTCGAGGCCGACCCCGACACCCACGTCGTCGCCATGTGCGGTGAAATCGGCGGCGAGGACGAGGAGGAGGCCGCCCGCTACATCGGCGAGCACATGGACACGCCGGTCGCCGGCTTCATCGCCGGACGGACCGCGCCGCCGGGCAAGCGGATGGGCCACGCCGGCGCCATCGTCTCCGGGTCGGGGACGGGCACCGCCGAGTCGAAGATATCGGCACTGGAAGACAACGGCGTCGCGGTCGGCGACACCCCTGAAGAGGTAGCCGAACACGTGGAAGACCTACTATAGGTCGGCGGCGCCCGCTGGCCGGTTGTATCCGGCCAGCGAGCAGAGCCGCCGACGTATTGCTATAAACAGACGGCGCCCGCTGGCCGGTTGTATCCGGCCAGCGAGCAGAGCCGCCGACGTATTGCTATAAAGAGACGGCGCCCGCTGGCCGGTTGTATCCGGCCAGCGAGCAGAGCCGCCGAAGACCCCCTCTGTCCGGCCGACGGATTCTTTACCCAGGTTTCTAATTGGTAAGGGAATGAGTGGATGGGACCCAGACCGGCACGTGATAGTGACAGGGGTGGACGCCGCCGACATGGGGTCGCTGGCGGCGACGCTAGAGGCAGCAACCGGACTCGAAGCCGTCGCCGTCGCCGCCGGTGAGCTGCTGGGAGACGGTGTAGCCGACGCCGACGCGCTCGTCGTCGTCGACAGCCCGCCGGAACACGACGGTATCGAGACGTTCAGGCGAGTCCGAGCCGACGGGTGGACCCTGCCCGTCTTGCTGGTCAGCGAGCGCGTGGCCCCCGAGCGCGTCGAGCGGGCGCTGTCGGCCGGTGTCACGGAGTACCTCGCGGCGTGGACTGACGACCGGGCCGGCGAGCTCGGCGCTCGCATCCGGGCCCACGTCAGGACGCCGGCGATGGACGGGGCCGTCCAGGCCGAGCGCTGGAAGACGATCGTCGGGGCGCTCGCCCACGACGCGAAGAACCCGCTGAACGTCGTCACCGGCCGCCTCGAACTGCTGGACGACGACGGACCCCACAGCGACGCCATCCAGCGCTCCGTGGAGCGGGTGGAGTCCCTGCTCGCGGAGCTGTCGACGGTCGCGACGGTCGCCGGCCCCATCGAGGGCGTCGAGACCGTCGACCTGGCCGAGATGGTGAGTCAGGTGTGGTCGGAGCTGGGGGGCCGGGCGACACAGCTTCGCGTCGAGGTGACAGAGACCGTCGAGGCCGACCCCGACTGCCTGCATCTCGTCCTCGAACGGCTCTTCGAGAACGCTCTGACCCACGCCGGGGACGACGTGACCGTCACCGTCGGGAGCACGGAGCGTGGCTTCTACGTCGCCGACGACGGCCCGGGCATCCCGGACGGTGAGTACGAGCGGGTGTTCGAGCAGGGGTACGGGACGGCCCGCGACGGCGAGGGCTATGGCCTGTTCGTCGCCGCCAGCGTCGCGACGGCTCACGGCTGGGATATCGTCGCCGGCGAGAGCGACGCGGGCGGCGCAAGGTTCGATGTCAGGCCCACGTGACCACGGGTAGGGTAACCGAACCGGTATCCCGGATGCAGTTGCCGCCCGAGAACTGGGCGGAGTTGATGCAACCGTGCCGATAACAAAGCGTTTCTCGCGGTCCGGGACGGCGTTCTGAACGTTCCGGTGTAGCTATAAGGGCGGAATATGAACATTCTGGTATGCCCCACACCTGCCGGAACTGCAAGCGGACGTTCAGCACGGAACTGCAGCTCGAACTCCACCTCGATACGTGCTCTGCGGGCCAGCTGTATTGCGACGAGTGCGGCGGTCGGTTCACCGAGCGGGCGGCGACGGAGGACGGATGGCACTATCGATGCCCGAACGACGACTGCGACGGGAGCGGTATCGACGACGACATCCACCAGGTATCTGACGCGAGAGTCGCCAAGCAGTAGTTCTCGACGGTCTCAACTGTTCACGTTGGCCAGCGGAGCGGCCGGCGAGCGCGCCGACGTGTCCACAGGCCCGCTGGCACACGGGCACGTAGCCGACAGCGGCGGGCGGGAGCTCGAACCCGACGACGGCGCCGGCAGGGTGGGCCGCCGCGAAATGTCCGGTGGCGCGGCGTCGGGCCACGTCCACCGGTAGTTCTCACACGACGGTATCTCGAAGGGAGCCGGACGGTCTCGACCGGAGCCGCGACGAGCCGGCGACCATCGGGCGTCCGTTCGGGGCGTAGGTGGTCCCGACGAGCGAGCGAAGTATTATCAGAACGGATAGAACGGTACCAAAGTATAGGTTAGTCCGGTCATAATCGCTTGCCAGATGATCGAAGCCCGCGACCTTCGCAAGGAGTACGGCGACTTCCTCGCCGTTGAGGGGAGCACGTTCTCGGTCGACCAGGGCGAGGTGTTCGGGGTCATCGGTCCCAACGGGGCCGGGAAAACGACGACCCTGAAGATGCTCGCGGGGCTGCTCGAACCGACGGGGGGCACCGCCGAGATAGCCGGTCTCGACACCGAGACGACGGAGATGCGCCAGCAGCTCGGCTTCCTCCCCGAGGAGTCACCGTTGTACGAGGAGATGACGCCCATCTCGTATCTGCAGTTCTTCGCGGACCTCTACGACGTGCCCGGCGACGTGGCCGACGAGCGGATGCACGAGACGCTGGACGAGCTCCAGCTCGAACACAGGGAGCGCAAACTCGGCGACATGTCGAAGGGGATGAAACGGAAAGTCGCCATCGCCCGCTCGCTCATCAACGACCCGGACGTGCTCATCTACGACGAGCCCGCCTCCGGGCTGGACCCCCTGACGACCAACTACGTCATCGAGTTCACCGAACAGCTCGCAGAAGAGGGCAAAACCATCGTCTTCTCCGCGCACAACCTCTTTCACGTCGAGTCGATCTGTGACCGGGTCGCCATCATGAACGAGGGACAGATAGTCGCCCGGGGCGACCTCGACGAACTGCAGGCCGAATACGGCGAGACGCGCTACACCGTCTACACCACTGTCGACGTGCCGGACGCGGTCAAGGAGAACGGCAACTACCGGCGGGTCGTCGAGAGCATGGACGCCGTCGAGGCGACCCGCACCGCCGCGGAGAGCGCGGGCGGGCGGGTGGTCGATATCCGAACCGAGGAGTCCAGTCTCGAAGAGGTGTTCCTGAACGTGGCCGAGGCCGGCACCCGCGGGACGCGCTACGTCGGGGAGGACGCCGAGTAGATGCAGCCGTCGAAGCTGCTGCGAGTCGCGAAGTGGGAGGTGACCAAGAACGCGGGTGGCGTGGACAAACAGACCATCGTCGTGATGGTCCTGGCTATCCTCGCGATGGGGAGCGTCGCGGCCGTCGCGGCCAGCGGGAGCGGCTCCGGGCTGGAGGCTGACATCTACCGCGTCGGCGTCGAGGAGTCGAGCCCGTACTACGCGGTGGCCGACGCGGACCCCAGCTTCCGCGCCCAAGAACCCGATCCGAAGGCGCTCCGGCGGGGCGACCAGGACCTCACCTTCTACGGGACCGGGCTGGTCGGCGCCCCGGAGACCGGGAAGCAGGCCGCGGCGCTCGAAGCCTTCCGCGGGAGCGCCGAATCGTACAACGACCGCACCCTGGCCCGCGAGGCCAACCAGACCGCGGCGTTCCCGGTGTCGGTGACGCTCGTCTATCAGGAGCAAAACGGGACGAGCCCGCTGGACACCCGCACCGCCGACGGGGGTGACGGCACGACGACCGACGGGGGCAGCGAGACGACGCCGTCAGCGGGAGCGGACGGCACCGGTGGGACCGAGGCCGGCGGTGCGGGCGGGACGGACGGCCAGGCAGCCACCCCCGCCGGCGGTGGCGGGGCGAGCCTCGGCGGCATCGGCGCCCGGCTCACCGGCGACGTGCAGGGCGGGACGCCGGGCGATATCTCGCCGCCGTTCCCGTTCGAGTCGCTCGTGCTCGCCTTCCTCTACATCGTGCCGATGAACTTCGTCATCCAGGCCTACGGCTCCTCGATGCTCTCGGAGCGGCTGAACCGCCGCGGCGAACTGCTGCTCGTCACGCCCGCCTCGCGCGGTGACATCATCGGCGGGAAGACGCTCCCGTACTTCCTCGGCGCGATGGGAGTCGCGACGGCAATCACCGCCCTGTTGCGCTTTTCGGGCGTCGCCCCGAGCGGGAGCCCGATAGCCGTCCTCGCGGTGTTGCCCATCGCGCTGCTGTTCCTCTCGGCGACGTTCTGTGGCGCGATGTTCGCCCGCTCGTTCAAGGAACTGACCTTCGTCACCGTCACCATCACGGTGACGCTGACCTCCTATGCCTTCGTGCCCGCCATCTTCACCGACGTGACGCCCATCGCGCTCATCTCGCCGCTGACGCTGGTCGTGATGGACCTCACGGGCCGGCCGATAACGCTCGGCGAGTTCGCGTTCTCGACGATTCCGCCGCTGGTGACCGCGCTAGTGCTGTTCGGGCTGGGCGCGGGCCTGTACCGCGAGGAGGACATGTTCACGCAGCGCTCGATTCCGCTGAAGGTGCTCGACGCGCTCGCGGGTCGCATCAAGACGCGACGGAGCGCGCTGAAGATGAGCGCCCTGCTCATCCCGTTCGTCATCGTCGCCGAACTGGTCGCTATCGCGTTCCTGTTCGTGCTGGACTCCGTGACGCTGAACGTCTTCGGGACGAACCAGTCACTGGGCATCGTCCTCGTGTTGGGCGTCGTCGCCGTGGTCGAGGAACTCGGCAAGAGCCTCCACATCTACGCCGGCTACGCACACGCACGGTACGAGCGGACGCTCCGGTCGGCTATCGGACTGGGCGCGCTCTCCGGGCTGGGCTTCTTTATCGCCGAGAAGGGGCTGCTGATCGTCCGGCTCTCCGACCTGGAGAGCCTCCCGATCGGGAACGCCGCCGTCCAGGGGGCGACGCCGCCGGCCGGCGTCCCGCTGTGGGCCGTCGCGCTCCTGTTTCTCTTCGCCCCGCTCGCCTTGCACGCGGTGACCGCCGCTATCTCCTCGGTGGGCGCCCGGCGGGGTCGCTGGCCCTACGTCGCCGGCGTCGGGGTGGCGGTCGTCGTTCACTTCGGCTACAACCTCACGGTGGTGAGCGCCCTTGCGTGACGACCGCCCGTGGTATCGGGACCCCCGGCTCGTCGTCGCCCGCAGGGACGTGCGCTCGCTCTCCCGGGAGAAGACCATCGTGCTGGCCCTGCTCATCCAGCTGTTCGTGGCCGGCTTCTCCTCGTTTCTCGTGGTCGGGCTGACCTCGCTGTACGACCCCGGCTCCGTCTCGACCGGCGAGGTCGAGATGGCCGTCACCGGCGACGCCCGCGACGAGCTGCTCGAAGCGGCCGCCGAACACGAGAGCGCCGCGACCACGGCGTACGAAGAGCCGGAGACGGCACAGCTCGCGTTCGAGCAGCGCCGCGCCGACGCCCTGTTGAACGCCAGATACGTCCCGGGCGAGGACGGTGGGGAGCGAATCGAGGTGACGGCTCGCATCCCCGAGGGCTCCATCCGCTCTACGCTCATCGTCGTCAACGTCCGGCGAGTGCTCGAAACGCTGGAGCGCCAGGAGCGCTTCGAGCGGACCGGCTCGCTGGAGAACGACCCCGTCCCGCTCCCGCCGGAGATCAGCGCCAGCCCCTACTTCGGGTTCACCTACACGGTGTTGATTCCGCTCCTCCTCTTCCTCCCGGCGTTCATCAGCGGGTCGGTGGCCGTCGACACCATCACCGAGGAGATGGAGCGCGGAACGCTGGAGCTGCTGCGCGTCGCGCCCGTCTCCCTGCTCGACATCGTCGACGGGAAGGCCCTCGGGATGGCGCTGCTCGCGCCGGCCCAGTCGCTGCTGTGGATACTGCTGCTGTCGGTCAACGGCATCCGCGTGGCGAACGTCTCCGTCATCCTCCTGTTCGTCACCGCCGTCGCGGCGCTGGTCGTCACCATCGGCGTCGTGCTGGGCGTCGCCACCGGCAAACGCCGGCCCGCACAGCTGCTGTACTCGGTGCTGACGCTCGTGGTGTTCGGTGCCGCGGTGGTGCTGCCCGAGCATCCGGCGACGACGGTCGCCAAACTCGCCGTCGACAGCCCGACGCTGTCGACCTACGCGACCGTCTGGGGCACGCTGGCGGTGGCCCTTCTCGGCTACGCAGCGGCCCGGAAGTACGTCGGGAGCGTCGACGCCAGCGCGTTCTGACCCCCGTCGGTCCGCGACGGGCCGGGAGCGTTTTGGGACCGACACCTGTGTGGTCCGTATGGACCGACGCAAGTGGCTCGGGCTCGTCGCGAGTGCGGGCTGTGCCGGTGTCGCCGGCTGTGGCGGACTCGGTGGGCCGACAGAGCTGTCGGACCCGTCGACGGACTCGGAGCCCGGCGAACGCGTGCTGGAGTGGAGCGTCGACGGTGAGTTTATCTGTGCGTTCGGTGTCTCCGCGCGGGTGAGTGGAGACACACTCGCCCTCTCGACCGAGATTCCGCACCGAGACGGGACGAGAGTGAACACGGTTTCGCTCAGGCTGTGGCTGCCCGAGACCAGCTCGTCGACGGAAATAGCGCTCGTCGCGCCGGTAGAAGGCGACAGCTCGCCACCGCCGTCGGTGACACTGTCGTATCCCGACCAGCGGCCGGGAATACTGGTCGAGGTCACCGACCTGGACGACCTCGCAGACGAGACGATCAGCACGCTCGACTTCCTCGTCAGGCCCCGGGACCCCGCGTCTGAACTCGCGATAGACGCGACGGTCGGCCTGACCGACGACGGGTTGCTGGCTACCGACTACCGCCTCACCGGGGAGCTACGGTTGCCGATACCGGACCTGTCCGGCGAGTGAGCCGCCTGTCCGGGGAGGTAGTCCCGTACGCCGTCGTCGGACTGTAGTTTTTTCTCCGCGGCAGCCGCTTTTGGACCATGGAGTACACCACACTCGGTTCGACCGGCGTGGAGGTCAGCCGCATCTGTCTCGGCTGTATGAGCTTTGGCACCTCGGAGTGGCGCGACTGGGTGTTAGACGAGGACGAGAGCCGCGACATCATCGAACGGGCCATCGACCTGGGTATCAACTTCTTCGATACCGCGAACATGTACTCGATGGGCGAGTCAGAGCGCGTCGTGGGGAACGTGCTCGGGGACTACGACCGCGACAGTCAGGTGGTGGCGACGAAGGGGTACTTCCAGATGGACGAGGACGACCCCAACTCCGGGGGGCTCTCCCGGAAAACGATGGAACAGGCGGTGTCGAACTCCCTCGACCGACTGGGGATGGACACCGTCGACCTCTACCAGATTCACCGCTGGGATTACGACACGCCCATCGAGGAGACCCTGCGAGCACTCGACGACATCGTCCGGCGGGGCCAGAGCCGTTACGTCGGGGCCTCCTCGATGTGGACCTACCAGTTCGCCGAGTCCCTGCGGGTGAGCGACCTGCAGGGGCTCGAACGGTTCCAGACGATGCAGAACCACTACAATCTGCTCTACCGTGAGGAGGAACGCGAGATGCTGCCGCTCTGTGCGCGGGAGGGTATCGGCGTCGTGCCGTGGAGCCCGCTGGCCCGCGGCTACCTCGCCCGACCGCACGAGGAGTTCGAGGCGACGACGCGAGGGCAGACCGACGACTACGCCCGCGAGCACCCCTACTTCGCCGGCGGCGGCCGCGAGGTCAACGAACGCGTCGAGGAACTGGCCGACGAGTACGACGCCACGATGGCCCAGATAGCGCTGGCGTGGTTGCTAGACAAAGAGTGGGTCGACGCCCCCATCGTCGGCACCACGAGCGTTCAGCACCTCGAAGACGCCGTCGCAGCGCTCGATATCGACCTCGCCGACAGCGACGTCGCGTATCTGGAGGAGCCATACCAGCCGGTGCCGGTTTCGGGACACGAGTAGAGGGGTTTGCGGGAGCGTAGCGACCGCAAACCTCGACGGAACGGTGAGCGGAGCGAGCCGTGGAGTAGGGGGAGACGTCGAGCGAAGCGAGACGTCTCCGACATGCGAGCGGCGATAGCCGCGAGCAGTAGCGAACGAAGCGAGACGTCTCGACGGAACGGTGAGCGGAGCGAGCCGTGGAGTAGCGAGGTGCCGAGCGAAGAGGCACCTCGAAGTGACGCAGTGACCGGTGGGAACAGCTCCGGCACGCGAGCGGTGACGGCGAAACTGTCGCCGGGTTATGACGAAAACATGTCAGACGTAGTTAATACCTCTCGGACTCTACAGTTGGCATGTACGACGTACCGTTCAGAACAGACATCGACACCGGCTTCGCCGACAGCGTCGTCAGCGCCGCCCGGACGAGCCTCGGGGACACGCTCCGGAGCGTCATCTACTTCACGCCGTCTGAGATGGACGTGCTCTACGTCCGACAGGACCTCTACGAGTCGCGGGCGCGGGCCGTCGAGGCCAAGGCCCGACTCGTCGAGTTCGAGCGCATCGGGTTCGCGGAGGCGCCGATTCGGACGGCGCTCTCGCCGCCCACCGACCCGGACAGCATCGGCTCGTACGACTTCACCGTCCGGGTCCACGGCGAGGGGTTCGTCGTTCGGGTGCTGGCCGACGACGACGGCGTTCTCCTGACGACCGACGACATGGACGTCGACGCCTTCGAGGACGCGGCCGTCGCCATCAGGCGGTTCCTCGACGGGCAGTAGTCAGGGAATCCGCCCGCCCGCAGTGCCGGGCTGGTCGGTCCCGGCCTGCTCGTGGGTGTGGTGGAAAAAACGGACCAGCGGGGTCCCCGCGTCGTCGCTGACCGGCTCCAGACAGACCCGCTGGTAGCGGTCGTTGTCGCGCATGTTCACCATCAGCCCCTCGTCGTGGACTGAAACAGACGCGAAGTCGGCGCCACAGACTGGGCAGATGACGGGGCCGTCGCCGTCGGGGGTCCCTCCCCCTTCGCCGTCGGCGGTCGGGTCACCCTCACTCACGCCCCTACCTCCGCCGCCACGTCCCGCATCCGCTCGAACTCGTCGTCGTCGTAGGCGATGAGGGACACGTCGGCGAGCGAGTCGGGCTCGAAGGCGTCGATTTCTTCGCAGATGATACGCACGCCGGCCTCGAAGTCGAAGCCGGCGATGCCACAGCCCAGCGCGGGCACGACCAGCGACTCGCAGTCGAGCGCGTCGGCCTCTATCAGCGTGTTCTTCGCCGCGTCGCGGATGCTCTCGGCCGTCGACTCGCCGCCGGCGGGCATCGCCGCGGCGTGAATGACGTACTCCGCGTCCAGTGCGTAGGCGTCGGTCGTCGCGACACCGCCCAGTTCCACCGGTCCCTTCGCGACGGCCTCGTCGTCGATGCCCGACCCCGCCGCCCGCTTGAGCGCGCCGGCGACCCCCGACCCCATCCGGAGGCTCGTGTTCGCCGCGTTGACCAGCGCGTCGGCGGACTGGGCCGCGATGTCGCCCTGAATGACGTCGAACTCCATAGGCGACGGTGCGAGCCTCGGCCCCATAGGCTTACTGGCACGTGGTGGCAGGGCTCACGCCAGCCCGAAAGCGGTCCAGTCCCCAGCCCGGGTATGGACCTCCTCAGAATGGACTGGCGCGACGTGGGCTTTCTCCACTGGCCCGTCGACCCCGGCGTGGTCGCGGCGACGCTGCCAGACGGGCTCACCGTCGATATCAGAGACGGGCAGGCGTGGCTCGGCGTCGTCCCCTTCGAGATGCGCGACATCCGACCGCGAGGCAGCCCAATCGGGCGCTCCTTCGGCGAGCTGAACCTCCGGACGTACGTCACCGACGGGGACACGCCCGGCGTCTACTTCTACAATCTGGACGCCGACGACCGGCTGAGCGTCGCGCTGGCCCGGCGGCTGTTCGAGCTGCCGTACTACCGCGCGTCGATGACCGTTCGGCGAACTGGCGACGGTGTCCGGTTCCGGAGCCGGCGGACCGACGACCGCGCGCCGGCTGCCGACTTCGACGCCACGTACGGCCCCGTGGACGACGAACCTCACGAACCGGCGCCGCGGTCGCTGGAATCCTTCCTCGTCTCGCGCTATCGGTTCTACGTCGCCGACGACGCGGGGACCATCTACTACGCCGACATCGACCACGAGCCCTGGCCGCTGCAGGCCGGCGAGGTCGACATCCGCGAGAACGACCTCTTCGCCGCCAACGGGTTCGACCGGCCGGCGGGCGACCCGGTGGTGTACTACAGCCCGGGCATCCACGTGCGGGCCGGACGACTGCGACGGCTGTGACCGACGCCACGCTGAAGAGGGCACGGTCCTGAGAGCGACTGTGTCATCGAGGAAGCCACTCACGGTCAGCGTCGAGGACGTCTGTTTCTGCCACTGGCCGGTCGACCCCGACGCCCTGAACCGGGCGCTGCCGGCGTGGCTCACCGCCGAGGCGGCGGCCGGCGACGCGTGGGTGACCGCCATCCACCACACGGTCACCGGCGTCTCGTCGTTCGGCATCGACCTGAGCGACCCCGCCGAGTCGGTCACGGTCCGGACCTACGTCAGCGGGCCCGACGGCCAGCGCGGGCTGTACTTCTTCGCGGCGTTCACGACGGACACGCTGGCGTCGGCCGCCGGCCCGCTGCTCCGACTCCCGTATCGGGACGGACGGGTCGCCCGGCGCGACGGCGACACCGAGTACCGGACAGAGCGGACCCTGGACGTGGCCAATCGACGTGCGCTCACCGTCCGGTACACACCCGGCGACGGACCGGCGACGACGGCCCCGGCGGACTCGCTGCCGTCGTTCTTCGTCGAGCGGTTCCGCGTCTTCGCCACCGGTCCGCTGGGGACGAAACTGGTCGCGGGCGTGGGCCACGAGCCGTGGCCGCTTGGAGCGGTCGAGGCCGCTGTCGACGGTGACCTGCTGCGGGTGCTCGACCTCCCCGAACCGGTCGGCGAGCCGCTGGTCCACTACAGCCCCGGCAACGACATGAGCGTGGCGCCGCCGGTCCCGCTGTGGCTCGACTGAGCCGGCCCAAACCCTACAACACGCCGCCGCTTTGCTCCACGTGAGATGAACGACGCAGGCCGTGTCGCCAGTAGCGCGGGCCTCGTCGCGGTCGGTGTCGCGGCGGTCGCCATCGTCGGCGCGGTCCTCGCGTCGCCGTCGTTTGCGTTCTCCGGCAACGCCCTCTCGGACCTCGGCCAGCCCGGCAACGCCGCCGCGACGCCGCTGACTACGCTGCTGTTCGACGGCGGGCTGATCACGGCGGGAATCGTCGGGCTCCCCTTCGGGGTCCGCCTCTGGAGCGGGAGCGACCACCCGCTCGAACGGGTCGCCGCCGTGCCGTTCGTCACGGCGCTGCTGGGAATGGCCGGCGTGGGCCTGTTTCCCGCCGGACAGGCGCTGCACGTCCCGGCGGCGCTCACGCTGTATCTCGGCTCGATGGTGGCCATGGCGTGTTACGCCGCCGGCAACGCGGCGGCCGGTGCGCGTCGCCGAGCGGCTGGCACCGCCACACTGGTCGCGGCCCACGTCGCCGTCTGGTGGTGGTGGGCCGCTGGAGGCAGCGTGACGCGGCCGGGACTGGCCGTCCCCGAGACAGTCGGTGCGGTCATCTTCGCCGGGTGGGTGTGCTGGACCGCCCGGCGCGAGGGGTGACGGGGCCGAACAGCTAAAGGGCCGGCTGGTCGGTAGTTTCTGGATATGGCCGCTATCGAGACGACGAACCTGACGCGCCGGTTCGGCGAGGTCACGGCGCTCGCCGGGCTCACGCTCGCCGTCGAGGAGGGCGCGCTCTTCGGACTGCTCGGGCCCAACGGCTCCGGGAAGACGACGACTATCGAACTGCTGACCGGGCAGCGTGCGCCCACCGACGGGTCGGCCACCGTCGTCGGACACGACCCCGTCACCGAGCCGATGGCCGTCAGGGAAGCCATCGGTATCCTGCCCGAGCGGGAGGACCCGCCGAGCTTCCTGACGCCGCGGGAGTATCTCACCTTCGTCGGCGAGGTCCGCGAGGTCGACGACATCGACGGGCGCATCGAGCGCTGGGCCGAGCGCCTGGAGTTCGACGGCGTGCTCGACGCGCTCGCGACGGGGCTCTCCGAGGGCGAACGCCAGCGGGTGATGCTGGCTGCGGCGTTCCTCCACGACCCCGACCTGGTGTTCATCGACGAGCCGCTGGTGAACCTCGACCCCATCATGCAAGAACAGGTGAAGGCGGTGCTGTCGGACTACTGCGAGCGGGGGAACACGCTCTTTCTCTCGACGCACTACGTCGACGTGGCCGCCGAGCTGTGCACCCACGTCGGCATCGTCGAGGACGGGGCGCTCGTCGCCGACTGCGACCCCCGCGAGATGAGCGAAGACGAGCTCCTCTCGTATTTCATCGCCGAGGTCGGCGGCGAACCGCCCGAGGTGCGGGCGTGACCGGGACGCTGTTTCGGTGGATGGTCCGCGAGGAGTGGCGCCTCCACAGCCACCTCTTTGGCGGCCCGCGCTTTGCCGCCTTTCCGCTCGTCGTCGCCGCCTTGACCGGGCTGGGGACGTGGTTGCTGTCGCTGACGGGGACGCCCCCGTCGGCCGTCGCCGGCGGGCTCGTCGCGCTCGTCGGCTTCTTCGGACTCCAGGTCGGCACCATCGGTCTCGTCGGCCGCGACGCCTTGCAGGACGTGCTCGGCGACACGACGCTGCTCGTGTTCTCGGCGCGGACGCTGCCGCTGTCGTGGCGCCGGCTGCTCGCGACCTTCCTGCTGAAGGACGTCTGCTACTACACCGGGTTCGTCCTCACCCCGGCGGTGGCGGGCTACGGCGCCGTCGCCGTCGGCTCGGGCGCCGAGCCGGGCCGCGTCGGGCTCCTGTGGCTCGCGGTGGTCGCGGCGTTCGCCTTCGGCGCCGCGCTCTCGCTCGCGCTGGTCGCACTCGCGAGCCGAAGCCGGATGGCGCTGCTGAGCGCCCTCGCCGCCGGAACGCTCGCCGTCGTCGGCCTCGGCGTCGACCCCGTCTCCTACACGCCCTACGCGCTGTACGCGACCCCGTCGGTCGGCGCCGCGCTCCGCGGGCTGGTCCCGACGGTCGCGCTCGCGGCGGTCGGAGTCAGCCTGTTCGAGCCGGTCGAGGGCGACAGCTCCGGGCGCCACCGGGCGACCGAGCGGCTCTTTACGGGCGTCTCGGACCCGCTGACCCGCCGGTCGCTGTTGTCGGTCGCGCGCTCCTCGGGCTCGGTCGGGAAGGTCGTGTTCTCGATGGGCGTCCTCTTTGCCGTCACCGCGCTGTTGCTGGGGCGAATCACGGCCGCGACGGGCGTCCGGCCACAGCCGGGCGTCGCCTTCGGGACCCTGCTCGGCCTCGGCGCGTTCACCACCTACAGCTGGGTGACCCAGTTCGACGCCCCGCGGTCGTATCTGCGCTATCCGGTTCGCTACGCCGACGTGTTCGCGGGGACCGTGCGGGCGTCGCTGGTGCTCTCGCTGTCGACGACGGTCGGCTATCTCGCCGTCGCCGCGGTGTGGTACCCCATCGCCGAACTCGCGGTCGGCGTGGCCGTGGTGCCCGGCGTCGCCGCCTACGTCTTCGGCGTCTCGGCGTATCTCACGGGCCTGTCCCCCAACGAACTGCTGTTCGACACCGCGCTGTTTGCCGTCTTCGGGGCCGCGCTCGCGGCGCTCGCGGTCCCCTTGCTGGTCGCCGCGCTGGTCGTCTCCGTCGCGCCGCTGCTCGCGGTCGGCGGGGCCGTGGCGCTGTCGACAGTCGCCGGCGTCGCCGGCTGGTGGCTGAACCGCCGCGCGGGCCCGCGCTGGGAGGAGCGCTTCCGGCAGTGATGTCCTCCACGCCGTGAGCGGAGTGAGGTGCGCCCCCGAGCAGTCAGGTGCCCTCGACGCCGTCGCTGCCCGCGTCGAGCCGACGGACGTGGCAGTTCGGGACTGAGCCATTTTTACTGCTGGTCCACATAGCGGGGACGATGACACTCCGGGGCGTCCTGCTGGACCTCGACGGAACGGTGTACCACGACGACAACCCGCTGCCCGGCGCGCCCGAGGCTGTCGGCCGGCTGCGCGACCGCGACCTCTCGCTGTGTTTCTTCTCGAACAACCCGCTGTACGGCGGCGAGGCCTACGTCGACCGCCTGCAGTCGATGGGCGTCGACGCGCGGCCGGGCGAGGCCTGCTCCTCGGCCGTGGTCACGCGGGAGTACGTCGACCGCCATCACGCCGGCGACGACGTGTTCGTCATCGGCTCCGCCTCGATTCGCGACCGCATCGACGACGGCGACGCCGACGTGGTCGAAGAGCCCGCGGGCGCCGACGTGTTGCTGGCCTCCTGGACCGACGACTTTCACTACAGCGACATGGTCGACGCGCTCCGGGCGCTGGACACGGGGACGGCCTACCTCGGGACGGACCCGGACCCGACGTTCCCGGGTCCGGACGGCCACCCGGTCCCCGGCTCGGGGGCGATACTCCGGGCCATCACGGGCGTCACCGAGCGCGACCCCGACCGGGTGCTCGGCAAACCCTCGGACGTGGCCGTCGAGGCCGCGCTCGACCGGCTGGACCACGACCCCGGCGAGATTCTCGTCGTCGGCGACCGGCTGGAGACCGATATCCTGCTCGGCGAACGGGCCGGGATGGAGACGGCGCTCGTGATGACCGGTGTCACCGACGACGCCAAACTCGCGGCCAGCGACGTGCGACCGGACCACGTGCTCGACTCGCTCGCCGAGGTCGACAGCGTCCTGTAGCTCAGGCCGTCCGGACGCGGTGGACCGCGCCGCCCGAGCCCCCGGTCGAACAGACCAGCAGTTCGCCGGCCGGCGTCTCCCCGAACGCGAGGACGTTCGGCTCGACACCCGAAATCGGGAGCGCCGTCGTCGACCAGCCGTCGTCGCCCTCGGTCGCCACGAACAGCTGGCCTTCCGCGAGGTAGTCGGCGAAGACGTATCGGCCCCGCAGCGCCGGGATTTCCTGCCCGTCGTACAGGTATCCCCCGATGACCGAGATACCGGTTATGCCGTCCCCGTCGTGCGGATACTGGATTGCGGGCTCCCGCAGTGGCTCGCCGTCCGGCCCGGTCGACGGGCACTCCTCGGCCCGGAAGCAGGGTTCGCCCTCGCGGACGTTCCAACCGTAGTTGCCGCCCGCCACGACGACGTTGACCTCCTCGTAGCTCGACTGGCCCACGTCGGCGACGAACAGGCGCCCGTCGGGACCGAAAGAGAGCCGCCACGGGTTCCGAAAGCCCCACGCGTACTGCTCGTCGAGCCCCTCGCGGCCGACGAGCGGGTTGTCGTCCGGGACGCCGTAGGGGCGGCGGCTGCCCCCGCCGTCCACGTCGATGCGGAGGACGCTCCCCAGCAGGTTCTCGGTCACGTCCTGCCCGTTGCCGCCGGCGACCGCGTCGTACCAGTCGTCGACGTGCCCCCGACCCTGGTCGTTGCCGCCGCCGCCGTCACCGACGGCGACGTAGAGATAGCCGTCCGGCCCGAAGGCGACGGCCCCGGCGTTGTGGTTGGACTGTGGCTCCGCGATTTCGAGGAGGACGCGCTCGCTGTCGGGGTCGATACGACCGTCGGACAGCTCGAACTCCGAGAGGACGAACGTGTGGGAGTAGTCCGAGGGCATCCGCTCGCGCAGTGGCGCGCTGTAGCGCAGGTACACCCGGCCGGAGCCGTCGTAGTCGGGGTGGACGGCCAGCCCGAGCAGCCCCTTCTCGCCGCCGGGCGCGACCATCCGGTCTGTCAGGTCGACCGCGGTCGTCGGCGACGCGTCCGCGCCGTCGAGCGCCGACACCGTCCCCGTCTGGTCGGCGACGAAGTACTCGTCCGGGCGGGGAACGGCCACGTCCACGGGCGAGGGGACGCCCGAGAGTAGCTCGTCCCCGGAGAGCCGGAGTCCGCTGGGTGTCCCCGTCGGCGTTCCGGGGCGCGATTCCGAACTCGTACAGCCGGCCAGCGAAGCCACCGAGAGCCCTGTCGCTGCGAGAAAGCGCCTGCGAGTCGGCGTGTGCATACAACTTCCGCGGGGCCCGTGAACAAAGAAGCGTCGGGACGAATAAACTCAGAACAACGGAAAAATGTACAGCTGTCGAACCCTTTATTGGTCGGGTTGTGCAACTCGTAATACAACCGATGGTCGACAAAGCACAACTCCGCGAGCAGTTCACCGAGGCGTTTCAGGACGCTGACTACCCCATCTCCAGCCCGATGGACCTCGTACCGGCCCTGCCCAGCGGCCCCTCGACGAAGTTCGAGTCGGGCGAGTTCTCGATGACCGCGATGGAGTTGAACACCAAACTCAACGGGGAGTTCCCCTACGAGAGCGTCGACGAGTTCGTCGACGACGTGATGGCCTCGCTCGAATCTCAGGACCTCATCTAGGCCCGGCGACGGCGAGTACGCCGACCGTTACCAGCACGCCCAGTCCCAACAGCGCGTAGTTCGCCGCTCGATTGTCCGCGTAACACAGCCCGACGGTGTAGTGTCGGTCGGAGACCGGCCAGAAGGGCGTGATACCCATCGGCGTGATGACGTCCGCGAGCAGATGCGAGACAATCACGGCCGTGCCGACGACGAACCCGACAGTCGCGAGTTCGGCCGCGGCGCCGAGCCCGGCGTCCGCGCCGAGGGCCCACCCGAGCGCGCCCACCACCAGCCCCACAGTGACCGCAAAGGCCAGCGTGTGGGTGACGCCGCGGTGTGCGACCAGTGGAATCCGCTGGTCGACGTCGGGCAGGGGGGCGAGCGCGAGCGTGACGCCGCCGCCGACGACGGCGAGTGTCGGCCGCCCGGCGAGCAACAGCGCGAGCCCGAGCGGCGCGTAGACGATAAGCGCCGCCCCGTAGTGACCCAGACGGTACATACACCCCTGTTGTCCGCCGAAGGCATGTATACTGTCGGGTCGAGAGCGGAGCCTTGCGGTTTATGTAGCGAGCGCGGGAAGTAGGGGTATGCTACTGCCGTCGGTGGTCGAACTACTCGTCTCGACGTTCGGCCCCTTTCTCATCCCGGCGACGCTGTTCGTGCTGGGTGCGATCGGCTACCTGTTCCTCTATCTCCTGACCCGAGCCCGCCGCGAGACGTACGCTGACGACGGCGCGTGACCGCCCAGTGTTGTTTTGTTCCGCCACGTTTTTGCGTTAGACGCGTCTAAACCGTCCCATGTTGAGCGCGAAGATGGAGGACTACCTGAAAGCCATCTACCGGCTGGAACGGGAGGGCGAACCGCCGGTGGCGACCTCGACCATCGCGGAGATGCTGGAGGTGACCCCGCCGACGGCGACGAGCATGGTCGAGAAGCTCGCCGACCGCGGGCTCGTCGAACGCGAGAAGTACAAGGGCGTCACCCTCACGCCGGAGGGCGAGACGGTCGCGCTGGAGGTCATCCGCCATCACCGCCTGCTCGAAACGTTTCTCACCGAGGAGCTGGGCTACGACTGGTCGGAGGTCCACGAGGAGGCCGAGATTCTCGAACACCACATCAGCGAGGTGTTCGAGCGGCGTCTCGCGGCCGCGCTGGACGACCCCGAGGTGGACCCCCACGGCGACCCGATTCCGAGCGACACGCTGGACCCCATCGACGACAGCCCGGCGTCGGCGCTGGCCGACCACGTCGAGGGCACCCGACTCCTCGTCGCCCGCGTCCGTGACCGAGACCCCGAGGAGCTCACCTACCTCGACTCGGCCGGCATCACGCCGGGGACCGAGCTCGTCGTCGAAGAGGTCGCCCCCATCGGCATGGTGACGGTGCGCCTCGACAGCGGCGAGACGGTGTCGCTGCCCGACGACATCGCCGACGCGATACAGGTCCGAAGCCCCGAGGAGGTGAGCGAAGTGTGAGCGAGGTCACGTGGCTCGGCGTCGTCGTCATCGCCGCCGGTGCGCAACTGGCCGTCCTCCCCGGCGAGAAGGTCCAGTTCATCATCGCGGGCCTCTCGACGCGGTTCAATCCGGCGATGGTCGTCGCCGCGGCCGGCACCGCTTTCGCCGGCTGGACGGCGCTCGAAGTCTGGCTCGGGAACGCCGTCACGGAACTGCTCCCGGGCATCTATCTCGACGCCCTGACCGCCGCCCTCTTCGTGCTGTTTGCCGCCCTGCTGGTCCGGACCGCCCCCGGGAAAGACGCACCCGACAGGGACGCCGCCACAGGCGTGTTGACGGACGGCGGCGAACTGGACGTACGCGTGCCGTACGTCGACTGGCAGGTCCCGAACAAGCTGGGCGGGTTTCTCCCCATCTTCGCCATGATGTCGTTCGGCGAGTTCGGCGACAAGACCCAGCTCATCACCATCTCGCTGGCCGCTCAGTACCCCGCCTTCGGGACGGCCATCTGGACCGGCGAGATGCTCGCTATCATCCCCGTCAGCATCGCCAACGCCCTGTTCTTCCACCGGTTCTCCAGCCGCTTCGACCTCCGGAAGGCCCACTTCGTCGGCGCCGGCCTGTTCCTCTTTTTCGCGGCCGACTTCGCGCTCAAGACGCTCGTGGGATTCTCGCTGTGGGAGACGGTCGTCACCGCGGCGGCGAACGCGCTGCCGTTCTGAGGGGTTATCGAACGAATTTTCCCGCCGACTTTCGCTTTGGAATCGAAGATTTACACCGCGGTTCATCTATCAATCACAGACACAAACCGCATCAAAGAGCAGGCCGTACGAAGAGACAAGATGACCAATCGAACCGTCCGCCTGGAGCTGACCGGGATGAGCTGTGCGAACTGTTCGGGGACTATCGAGGACCGCGTCGGCGAGCTCGACGGCGTCTCGTCGGTCGACGCGAACTACGCCACCGACGAGGGGAGTGTCACCTACGACCCCGACGCGGTGTCGCTCGGGGATATCGTCGCGGCCGTCCGCGACGCCGGCTACGGCGTCGACACGGAGACGGTGACTATCGGCATCACGGACATGACGTGCTCGAACTGCGCACAGACGAACACCGAGGCGCTCGTCGGCGTCGCGGGCGTCGTCTCCGCGGACGTGAACTACGCGACCGACGAGGCGCAGGTCACCTACCTCCCGTCGGTCGCGTCGCTGTCCGAACTGTACGACGCCGTCGAGGAGGCCGGCTACTCGCCGGTCCGGGACGACGAGGGCGAGGACGGACAGGAGCTCTCCGCTCAGGAACGCCGCGATACCGCCCGGAACGAGGAAGTGCGCAAACAGCGCCGGCTGACGCTCTTCGGCGCGGCGCTCTCGCTCCCCCTGCTCGTCTTCATGGCCGACCACCTGCTGTCGCTCGGGCTGTTCGAGGCGACGCTCTTCGGCGTGCCGCTTGGCTGGGCGCAGTTCGCGCTCGCGACGCCGGTCCAGATAGCGCTGGGCAAGCCCTTCTACGAGAACGCCTACAAGGCGCTCGTCAAGAACCGCCGGGCCAACATGGACGTGCTCATCGCGCTGGGCTCCACGACGGCCTACGGCTACTCGGTCGTCGCCCTGCTCGACCTCGTCGCGAGCACGGGGCTGTACTTCGATACCGCCGCGTTCATCCTCGTGTTCATCACGCTCGGTAACTACCTCGAAGCGCGCTCGAAGAGCCAGGCCGGCGCGGCCATCCGAGAGCTGCTTGAGATGGAGGCCGACACGGCGACGGTCGTCCGCGAGGACGGGAGCGAAGCGGAGATTCCACTCGACGAGGTCGCGGTCGGCGACCGGCTGAAAGTCCGCCCCGGCGAGAAGATTCCCACGGACGGCGTCGTCAGAGACGGCGGCAGCGCCGTCGACGAATCGATGGTCACGGGCGAGTCGGTCCCCGTCGAGAAGGGCGAGGGCGACGAGGTCATCGGTGCGACCGTGAACCAGAACGGCGTCCTCGAAATCGAGGCGACGAAGGTCGGCTCGGAGACGGCGCTCCAGCAGATCGTCGAGCGCGTCAAGGCCGCACAGTCACGACAGCCCGACATCCAGAACGTCGCCGACCGTATCTCCGCGTACTTCGTGCCGGCGGTCATCGCCAACGCCCTGCTGTGGGCGGGCGTCTGGGCGCTGTTCCCCGAGGCGCTCGCTGCGTTCGTCGGCACGCTCCCCGTCTGGGGGCTCGCCGCCGGCGGCCCCGCGGCCGTCGGCATCACCGAGTTCGCCGTCGTCGTCTTCGCCTCCGCCGTGCTCATCGCCTGTCCCTGCGCGCTGGGGCTGGCGACGCCCGCGGCGACGATGGTCGGGACGGCCACCGGCGCGCGCAACGGCGTCCTGTTCAAAGGCGGCGACGTGCTCGAAACGGTCCGGGACATCGACACCGTCGTCTTCGACAAGACGGGGACGCTGACCGAGGGCGCGATGGAACTGACCGACGTAGAAGTCGTCGGCCCGGCCGCGGACGGTGGTCGCGAGAAGGCCGCCACCGACGGCGGAGCGCTCGAAGAGCGCCCCGAACTCACCGACGAGTTCGTCCTCGAACTCGCCGCCAGCGCCGAGAGCGGGAGCGAACACCCGCTGGCCGAGGCCATCGTCGAGGGCGCTCGCGACCGGGGCGTCGACTTCGCCGACGCCGACGAGTTCGAGAACGTCCCCGGGCAGGGCGTCCGAGCGACGACCGAACACGGCGAGGTGCTCGTCGGGAACCGGAAACTCCTGCGGGACAACGGCGTCGACACCGACCCCGCCGAGGAGCGCATGGACGCCCTCGAACGGGAGGGGAAGACCGCGATGCTGGTGGCGCTCGCGGACGGTCGGCCGGGCGAGGCCGACCGGTCGCCGGACCAAGAGTTCCGCCTCGTCGGCGTCGTCGCCGACGCGGACACGGTCAAGGAGAGCGCGAAGCGCGCGGTCGGCGACCTCCGAGAGCGCGGGCTCGACGTGTGGATGATCACCGGCGACAACGAGCGGACCGCCCGCGCCGTCGCCGAGCAGGTCGGTATCGACCCCGACGACGTTCGGGCCGAGGTTCTGCCCGAGGAGAAGGCCGCCGCGGTCGAAGATATCGAGGCAGACGGGAGCCGCGCGATGATGGTCGGCGACGGCGTCAACGACGCCCCCGCGCTGGCGACGGCGACCGTCGGCTGTGCCATCGGCTCCGGGACGGACGTGGCCATCGAGGCCGCCGACGTGACGCTGCTGCGTGACGACCCCGCCGACGTGCTGAAGGCCATCCGCATCTCCGAGGCCAGTCTCTCGAAGATCAAGCAGAACCTCTTCTGGGCGCTGGGGTACAACACGGTGATGATTCCGCTGGCGTCGCTGGGGCTGCTCCAGCCGGCGCTGGCCGCCGGGGCGATGGCGGCCTCGTCGGTGTCGGTGCTCGCGAACAGCCTCGCGTTCCGCCGGTACACGCCCGAGAAGGACTACGAGTTGCTGGGGAAGCTACGGCCGTAACTCCTTCCAGTACGTTCATCTGGCCGGAACCCTGAACGCCGGTAGTGAGCGAGTCGCAGCCAGAGAGGGACAGCGGGTCCCTCGGGAAGTCGGCGCGCAGCGCCGACGACGTCGGAGGAAGACAGTCGTCGCAGGGTCACCAGCCGTCCGGCCTGGGCGTCCGCCTGCGAGCCCTGTGGCGCGCCATCGTGGTCGCCTGGCAGTTCGTCCCCTTCGTCTGGGCGTGGGCCCGGGACCGCAAGCGGTTCCTGTTTTTCGGCCGCTCGCGCGAGGTCACGAGCGGGCAGCGGACCGAGCGAGCGCGCCGGCTCAAGATCACCTTCGTCGAGCTGGGGCCGGCGTTCATCAAACTCGGGCAGATGCTGTCGACGCGGCCCGACGCCCTTCCGGGGGAGTACATCGAGGTGCTCTCCGAACTCCAGGACAGAGTGCCGCCCGAACCGTGGTCGGCCATCGAGCCGCTGCTGGAGAGCGAACTCGGCGCGCCCGTCGAGGAGCGCTTCGACGAGTTCGATACGACGCCAATCAGCGGCGCGTCGCTGGGGCAGGTGTACGAAGCGACCATCGACGGCGAGCGCGTCGCCGTCAAGGTCCTCCGGCCCGGGATTCGGGAGCGCGTGGAGTCCGACCTGCGAGTGCTGGAGACGCTGACGCCGGTTCTGGCCCGCGGCGCCGACCCCGGTCAGGCGTACACACTCGAGAACCTGAGCGAGGAGTTCGCCGCCACGATACGCGAGGAGATGGACTACGCCCACGAGGCCCGTATGCTCCGGGAGATCGGCGCGAGCTTCGCCGACCGCGACGACGTGGCTATCCCAGAGGTCGTCGAGAGCCACTCGACGAACCGCGTGGTGACGATGACGTATCTCGAAGGCGTGAAAATCGACGACGTGGCCGGCATCGACGCGATGGGCGTCGACCGCGAGGCGCTCGTCCAGCGCCTCGAAGAGGTGTACATCCAGATGATAGTCGAGGACGGCCGCTTCCACGCCGACCCCCATCCCGGGAACCTGGCCGTCCAGGCCGACGGGACGCTCGTCTTCTACGACTTCGGGATGACCGGGCGTCTTGGGCCCCGGACCAGAGACCAGCTGATGGAGTTCTACGTCGGGCTGGCGACCGACGACGTAGAGCGGGTGATGGACGCCTTCGTCGCCATGGGGGCGCTGGACCCGAGCGCGAACCGCGAGGTGATGGCCGAGGCCTTCGAGATCGTCATCGAACAGTTCCGGGGCGAGGACATCTCGGAGTACCGGGTCGAGCAACTGGTCGACCAGTTCGAGAGCCAGCTCTACGAGTTCCCGATGCGCCTGCCACAGGACCTGGCGCTCGTCGTTCGGGTTACCACCGTGCTGGAAGGGGTCTGTCGGACGCTCGACCCCGAGTTCGACTTCATCGATATCATCACCGACTACGTGATGGAACAGGGTGGGGCGGACGCGGGGTCAGCTATCCGAGAGGAGATTCAAGAGACCGTCACCAGCGGCGCCCGGTCGCTGGTGACGACGCCTCCGAGAGCCGAGCGGGCGCTCGACATCGCCGAACGCGGGGAGCTGACACTGGAGACGGTGCTCAAGGACGGTGACGGCCTCGCCCGGCAGATGGCCCAGCGGCTGCTTCTGGGGTTCGTCGCGGCCGCCGGGATTCCGGTCGCGGCCTTCTTCTACGTCGACGCGACGCTTCCGTCGACGGCGCTTGCGCTCGGCGTGACCGTCGCGTCACTCCTGGTTCTCGGCTGGTCGTTCGGGCGGTCTCGGGGGAGCGGTCTCGGGACGCCCCAGTTCACGCGCCACGAGATGCGCCGACGCGAAGACGAGGGACAGCACCGCTAACCGGGGCCACCGGGACGGCAGCCCCGAAGACGGACGAGACAGCGTGAGCGCAACGACTTTTCCGGCCGCGGCGCGGAGGATGAGACAATGCCCGAAGCCAGCCACAGCTCTCTCGAAGCGGACGTACAGCGCGCGGTCCTGTTCGACCGCGTGCACGGTCTGACCGGCCGCGACCGCACGCGTGGTCGACTGCCGGTCGACGGCGACGGCAACAGCTCCCACCGCGTGTACGCGTCTCGTGAGCCGGGAGGCATCGCCGACCAGACGCAGTGGTACCGCGACGACGACCACGCCGAGCGGGGACCGCTCGGCCGCGAGTTCCGGGCTAACGTCGGTGAGCCTGCGGGATGAGCGACGACGGAGAGCGGGTCGACGGCTCGTTCGACCCGAGCGACGAGCGCGAACGGCGCCTCGGCGTCGGTCTCTTCGAGCAGGAGATGGGGCCGAGTTCCTCGATGGCGCACCTCTATCGGGCCGAGGTCCACCGGATGACACGCTGGCGCGAACGGCTCGACCGAACCACGAACTGGGCGGTGACGGTCATTGCCGCCATCCTCACCTGGGCGTTCTCCGACCCCACGAACCCACACTACCTGGTCCTCGTGGGGCTGGTCACGCTCGGCGTGTTTCTGGGCATCGAAGCCCACCGCTATCGGGGCTTCGACGTGTGGCGCTCCCGCGTCAGGCTCATACAGGAGAACGTCTGGGCCCCGGGACTCGACCCCAGTCGCGACGTGACGGACCACGACTGGCGACGCAAGCTCAGCGAGGACTACAGCCAGCCGACGGTGAAGATTCCCTTCGAGGAAGCGCTGGCACACCGGCTGCGGCGGGTGTACCTCGCGCTCTTTACGGTCGTGAACGCGGCCTGGGTGATTCGCGTCACGTCGTTCGCCGACGGGGCTGACTGGCCGTCGAGCGCGGCCATCGGGATGGTGCCGGGCGTCGTCGTCACCGCGGCCGTCGCACTCGTCTACCTCGCCGGCGTCGTCGTCACGCTCAGACCGCGGAAGTGGCACGCCCGGTCGGAGCTACGGACCGAGCGCGTCGACGATTGGCAGTAGCGATATTCCGCTCCGGTCGGAATCTCGGAACGCGCGAGGGTGACTCACGGGACCTCTGACAGTACGAGCGTCGAGGCCGCGAATAACGACGGTTCGGCCGCTACCCGTCACGAACCCACGTCCGAACTAGATCGGTGTCGGCGACGGGACACCGGCGAATGGGTGGTGTTTTCACACTGCGCCCGTCAGAGCGACGTATGACAGGCAGACTGAACCGGCGGGCGTTCCTCGGAACCGCGGCCGCCGCGAGTGTGGGACTGCTGGCCGGATGCGGCGGCTCCGACGGTGCCGTGCCCGAGGCGACCGGCACCCCACAGGTCGCGGTCGACCAGTACCTCAATGAGACCGACAACTACGACGGGACGATTCAGGACGAGACCGGGAGCGGCGGCGCCACCGTCGACGTCGGTGCCCTGGGTAACGGCGGCAACTTCGCCTTCGCCCCGGCTGCCGTCCGCGTCGACAGCGGGACGACCGTCACCTGGGCCTGGACCGGGGAGGGCAACGGACACAACGTCGTCCACGAGAACGGTGACTTCGAGAGCGACCTGACGGACGAGGAGGGCCACGAGTTCGAGCACACCTTCGACGACGCCGGCGTCTACTTCTACTACTGCGCGCCCCATCAGGGCTTCAACATGCGCGGCGCCGTCGTCGTCGAGTAACGGGCGGTCCCGATGGCGTAACCCGCTCCGCCCGTCGGCACTCTACACGGGCGTGGCGGGACTGAGCGAAACCGGAGGTTTCGCGATGGTCGCCACGCGCGTCGAGTGAGTGTCACGAACGAGACGGGCGTGGCGGGATTCGAACCCGCGCTCTAGGGGTTAGGAACCCCTCACCCTCGTCCACTAGGCCACACGCCCCCGTCGGGACAGCCGAAACGTCCGAAAAGGCAGTTCAGTTCTTGGAGTCGCTCGTCGTCTCCTCGGTCGTGACGGACTCGCTCTCGGTAGCCGACGTCGCGGTGTCGTCAGCGGCAGTCGTCTCGCCGTCCGCGGCCGCCCCGCCCTCCCGCATCTCTTCGAGTTCCTGTTCGACTTCCTCGCGCCCCTTCTGGAACTCACCCATCGCCTCACCGGTCGAACGAGCGAGTTTCGGAATCTTGTTCGCGCCGAACAGGAGCACGGCGATGAGGAGGATGACTAGCAGCTCCGGCCCACCGGGTATCCCCGGGAACAGCGGTACGATGGTCCCTGACATTGTGATGGGAATTTACGCGGTTGCTATTATAGTCTTTTTGCCTGCCCCTGGGTTCGCGAACGGTCTTTTAGAGGGGCTGAAATAGCTAATATCGACGTTTCGGGCTGAGACGAAAACCGACCGATATCAACCTTTTGTCGCCGGCCCGCGCGAGCACGCCCTACTGTTGGACGAGTCGGGCAGTCACGTCGTCCAGCCAGTCCGGAACGTCGAGGTCAGCCAGCGCACCGTCGCGCCACGTCGTCACGACCTCGGTCTCGCCGCCCCGGGTGAGGTCGATCTGCCACTTCCGGCCGTCCTCGGCGGTGATGTTGAAGCGGGCGCCGCCGTTGGCGAGCGTCGAGACGTGTTCGACCGTGACCTCGATGCCTGTGTAGACCTCCATCGTATCGGGCATGGCTGTCCCTTTGGGCCGGCTGGTACTTAAACAACCGCGCGACTCGCGGGCCGGACCACCGCACTAATCTGTTTCGGGGCCCCAGCCAGCGATATGGTTTCAGTCGGCGACGAGGCCCCGGATTTCACCGCACCGCTCGCAAACGGCGACGTAGCCGAGATGACTCTCTCCGACGCGGTCGCCCGCGGGCCGGTCGTGCTGGCCTTTTTCCCCGGCGCGTTCACGAGTGTCTGTAGCCACGAGATGGAGTCGTTCGACGACCGCCTTGACGAACTCGCCGACGCGGGCGTCACCGTGTACGGCGTCAGCATCGACACGCCGTTCGCCCAGAACGCTTTCCGGGACGAACTGGGACTCGGTTTCGAGCTCGTCAGCGACAGCGACCGCGAGATCATCGACGCGTACGATATCGCGATGGACTTCACTGCGCTGGGCGTCCACGACCTCGCGAAGCGAGCGGTGTTCGTCGTCGACGAGGACCGGACCGTCACGTACGCTTGGGTCAGCGACGACCCCGGGGTCGAGCCCGACTACGACGAAGTGGTCGAGGCCGCACAGACCGCCTGAGACGGACCGCTTACGGGCAGTGCCGGACACCGCCGGCCCCGGGGCGGCGACTACCGGCAACGCGCCACGGCAAGCCGTCTGAAAGCCCGGGTTTTTCTCGCTGGCCGCACTTGCTATGGCCATGAGTGAGACCGACGACGAGGCGGCCGGCCGCATCTACGACCCCGACGGCGACCACGCGTTTCCCGACGGACGGGTCAACGCTGTCCTCGGTATGCTGGCCGACGACGAAGAGGTGCAGGCGTATCTCGAAGCCCAGAACGTCAATCCCGTGGCGCGCAAGCGCTACAACGACCACGGGACGAAACACATCAGTATCGTCCGGAACCGAGCGCTGTGTCTCTACGACCTGCTCAAACAGGGCGGCGTCCAGTTCAACGGCGCAGCCCAGCAGGACCTAGACGAGGCCGACGAGGCGGTCATCATCGCGCTCGCCGCGACACTGCACGACATCGGCCACGTCGTCCACCGCGACGAACACCCCTACTACTCGATTCCCCTCGCGGCGGACCTGCTGGACCGGCTGCTGGAGGACCACTACGACATCGCCGAGCGCGTCCGGGTGAAAGGCGAAGTGCTCCACGCCATCCTCTGTCACCACACCGAGGAGCAACCCCTCACCCTGGAGGCCGGGGTGGTCCGGGTGGCCGACGCGCTGGACATGGAACGGGGCCGCTCGCGTATCCCGTACGAACGCGGCGGCCGCGGCATCAACACGGTCTCCAGTCAGGCCATCGAGACGGTCACGCTCAGCAGCGGCGACGACTACCCCGTGCTGGTCGAGATCGAGATGAACAACGCCGCCGGCGTCTATCAGGTCGACAACCTGTTGAAGGCGAAACTCGACGACTCGGGTCTCGAAGAGAGTATCCGTATCGTGGCGCTCAACAGCCACCAGAACGGCAACCAAATAGTCGAGCGAATCGAGCTCTGAGCGGCGCAAACCTGTAGGCGACGCAACTGTTTAGTAGCGCCACACCCTACCCATGCGCATGAGTCTCATACCCCTCGACGAGCCGCGGGGTGACGGTCCGACGGCACCCCGGACGGGACCGGGTGAGGACACTCCCATCCGGCGGTTTCTCTCCGGGCTGAAGTCGGCGCTCCGAGCGATTTTCGGCGCCGGGACGCCGGCCGACGGCCAGTCCGGCGAGACGGCCCAGCCCGACGGGGCGTCGGAACGCGGCGTGACGCGAGCGCAGGCCACCGAGCGGCCCGCCGAGTTGCCAAGCGGGCCCGCGAGTGACAGCGGTCGGGTCGAACTGGTCAGTACGGAGACCGAGGACACGCTCACCGTCGCCGTCGCCGACAACCCCGACGCGACCATCAGTTCGGACACCTGGGAGTCGGTCGAGCGGTAGCGGCCCCGATTCTCTCGGCGGTAGTGTCTCCGGTTCGACGGGTGCTCCCGTATGGCTCGCAGAATGCGGCGGCCGGGAGTGAGCGAAACCGGAGGTTTCGCGAGCCTCGACGGACGGAGTCCGTCGGTGTTTGAACCACGCGAAGACGGTTGTGCTCGCTCACTCCGTTCGCTGCGCGCACTGCGACTCGTAGGGTTCAAATCTCTCTGTTCAGCATTTGCTGCTCGCGATTTGCTCGCAGCAAAATGCGGCGGCCGGGATTTGAACCCGGGCCATGAGCTTGGAAGGCTCAGGTCCTACCACTAGACCACCGCCGCGCTCACTTCGTTCGCACAGCGAGGCTCGCAGTTCCTGCGGAACTGCTCACCACCGCCGCTCATCGCATTCGCGGCGTCGTTCGCAACTCGTTGAGTTGCTCACCACCGCCGCGCTCACTCGGTGATAAACGGAACGTGATTAAGGACCTTTCCCTTCGGACCGGACCACGGCGTAGCAGTTGCCACTCGATAGCTCGAACGACACCGTCGCCAGCCCGCTGTCGGCGAGCTCGCGCTCGAACTCCGCTGGCGCGTAGATGTGGTAGAATCTGGGCACTCGCTCGCCGCCGGGGAGCGTCCAGTCGACGGTGGTATCGAACCCCGTCTCGGCGTCTGCGGGGGCGTCGAAGCGGTCGTGGGCCGTGCTCCAGACGCTGACGAGGGCTCGGCCGCCGGGGGCGAGCACGCGAGCGAGTTCGGCGAGGCTGGCCTGCCGGTCGGCGGCCGAGGGGAGGTGATGGAGCGTCGCGACGAAGACGGCGAGGTCCACGCTATCGGCGGCCAGCGGGAGCCGGGAGGCGTCGCCCAGCACGAGGGTCGTGCTGTCACCGAGGCGCCGCCGGGCCTCGGCGAGCAGCGCGCGGCTAGCGTCCAGCCCGACGACGCGGTCGGCCACGTCGGTCAGGAGCGCGGCGTGGCGGCCGTTGCCACAGCCAAGGTCCAGCGCCGTCTCGCAGCCGGCGGCGTCGTCGACGAACGCTTCGACCTCGGGCCAGGCGTACTCGCGGGTCTTCGAGAAGTGGTCGCCGATGCGCTCGTACGTTCGGCGGACGCCGGCCCGGGAACGCTCTTCCATACGGTGTCGTGTGCGAGGGCGGCGCTTACCCCTTTCCACTCACTGCCGGGCGACGGCCGAGCGGACGGGTTCGATATCCGGCGTCTCGGCGGTTTCAGGGTCCGCCCACGCGAACTGGACCCGACAGCGGCCGTCGACGAGGAAGGCCGCACGCCGGGTCGAGCCGTCGGAGCGCTGGACGCCGAACTGCGCGTCGACGCCGGGGTGGTCGGCGAGCAGCGGGAAGGGCAGCTCCAGGTCGGCGGCGAAGGCCCGGTGGTCGTCGATACTGCCGGGCGCCACCCCGAGGACGGCGATGGCGTCGGTCAGCGCGGCCCAGTCGGTGTCACGGAGCGCTTCGAGATACGCCCGGCACCGCGGCTCGAAGTCCGCGGTGTAGAACGCGACGAGGACGGGCGCCCGCTGGGCCGCTGCCGAGAGTCTGTACGCGCCGACCGTCTGGCCGTCGGTCCCGTCGAGGTCGAAGTCGGGGGCTGGGTCACCAGCGTCGAGCATACCGGACCGAGCGCACGCGGCGAGAAAAGTGGTGGGTCAGTCTGCCATCGTGTCGGCGGCGGTGCCCTGCTCCTCGCCAGTTGCTTCGGCCGTCGCGGCCGTGTAGGCCCCGTAGAGGCCCAGCACGACCAGACCGGCCAGCACGAGTCCGGTCCGGACGGCCGGGTCGACCGCCGGCGTCGCGAGGACCGCGCCGGCCTCGTTGGTCAGGGGCGCCGCCCCGTAGGGTTTGCCCGCGAGTAACTCGACGACGCCCAGGCCGACGATGCCGAGGGCCACGAGTCCGCCGCCCAGTGCCATTGCCGCTTTCTCGATGATGTCAGTCATGTCTTGGTCACCCCAGTATGTACCGGAGTTTCGGGTGTCGTTTGACCAGCTTGGTCCCTTCGATGACGCCGTCCAGCCCGTAGTACCGGCCGGCGCCCACGACGAGGACCGTCGCGAACAGCAGCAGGCCCATCAGGTCGGCGTTGACGAGGCCGTGGCCGAACTCGGCGTTGCCGATCCAGAACAGGGTCATGAAGAAGACCCCGCCCGCGGCGGCCAGCCGCGTCAGCACACCGGCCATCAGCGCCAGCCCGATGAACGTCTCGCCCAGGGGGACGCCGGGCTGGATGAGCCACGCGAGGTTGTTGCCCATCCAGACCGGGATGGGGCCAAGCACCGTCCCGGTCATCCCCTTGAGGTACGCCGGGCCGTAGGTGAAGGCCAGCCCGTCCTCGATGAGCTTGGTCACGCCGGCGTGGAAGAACCACCAGCCGGTCACGAGCCTGAGGACGGCCAGCCAGTAGGCGGTCCAGGGCCCGTCCAGTTCGAGTTCGACGGTGTCGGTCAGGGGAGCAGTTTGGTAGTTCATCGGTGCCTCACATGTGAACATCCGGGAGGAAACGGCAAATAAACCGGACCGAATTCTCAGCCGCTGGGAACCGGGCCAGTCGACGCCCCCGTCTGCGGGATGAGCCGGCCCGTCGGCGAGACGGTTCGAGTAGCAGTGCCACCGTGAGGTTCAAACGGCCGTCCGGACTACCTCCGACAAGATGCCAATCGAGCTGGAGGGCGCCCACACGACGGCGCGCGTGATGGTCGACGACGAGTCGCTGGTAGAAGAGGGGTGTATGTCGCAGATTCAGACCCTCATCGACCACCCTGCGTTCACCGAACCGGTGCGCATCATGCCCGACACCCACTGGGGCGCCGGCGCGCCCATCGGCTTCACGATGCCGCTGGCCGACCGCGTCGTCCCCAACATCGTCGGCGTCGACGTGGGCTGTGGGATGGCCGCGACGCGGCTGGGCGAGGCGCTTCCCCTGGCCGACGCCGAGCGCGAGCGGCGCGTCCGCGAGGCCGTCCCGATGGGACGGGACGTCCACGACTACGGCGACGCGCCCCATCTGGTCGAGGAGTTCCCGTTCGAGCGTGCCAACGAGGTGTTCGAGCGCTTCGACGCGGCCTTCGCCGACCGGTTCGGCGAGCGTATCGACCCCATCGAATTCGATTTCGACGGCTACGACGGCGACTACTTCGAGTCGCTCTGTGAGCGCGTGCTGGCCGACCAGCGCCAGGGAGTAGACCACGTCATCAAGAGCGCGGGGACGCTGGGCGGCGGGAACCACTTCGTCGAGTTCGCCCGCGGCCGCGAGTCGGGCGACTACTGGGTCATCGTCCACAGCGGCTCCCGGTATCTGGGGATGTCGGTCGCCCAGTACTGGCAGTCGACGGCGACGGACCGGCGTGCCATCGGTGACATCCGGGAGTCGATTCCCGACGAGTACACCGAGTTCCTGAAGTTCGACCCGGACACCGTCGAGTCCCGCGACCTCTACACCTGGGTCACCGGGGGGATGGGCGAGTCCTACATCGACAAGGAGCGCCTCCGCCGCGAGCTATCGGGCAAGGACATCGAGGACGCCTTCGACAGACTCGGTCGGCTCCAGCAGGCGGTGCGGGACGACCTCGGCGACGACGACCGGAACACGGACCTCGACTGGCTCGAAGGCCGGGAGGCCCACGGCTACTACGTCGACATGCTGTTCGCCCAGCAGTACGCCCGCTGGAACCGCGAGCTGATGAGCGACGCCATCTGTGAGGCGCTCGGCGTCGAACCGGTCGAGCGCTTTCAGAGCGTCCACAACTACATCGACTTCCGGGACATGACCATCCGGAAGGGCGCGACGCCGGCCCGTGAGGGGCAGCGCCTCGTCGTCCCCTTCAACATGGCCGAGGGGTCAGTCATCGCCCGGGGGAAGGGCAACGACGAGTGGCACCAGACCGCGCCCCACGGCGCGGGTCGGGTGATGAGCCGGACGCGCGCCCACGACATCGTCGACATGGACGAGTTCGCCGCGGCGATGGACGGGGTCTACTCCGAGTCGGTCGTCGAGGGAGTGCGCGACGAGGCGCCGATGGCCTACAAGGACGCCGACCGTATCGCCGCCGCGCTGGAACCGACCGCCGAGGTCGTCGAGTGGCTCGACGCCGTCCACAACCTGAAATCGACGGACTGACCCGTTCTAGACGGTTCCGTCGGGAATTTCGTTCGTCCAACAGAACTAAGTGGGTGTGTAAAGTGGACTTTACTGTAAAGCGCGCTTTACACTCATGGCGATGACTGATTCCCCCGCGACGACGAGGCTCTCCAAGCGGCGGACGTATCGGCGACTGATGTACGGCTCGGTGCTGGGCGGGACGGCAGTGTCGTTGCTCCTTCGCTACTTCGACTATCCCCTGGTCGGCGAGGCGGTGTACTGGGTCGGCCTCTTAGCCTTTTTCGTCATCTGGAAAGGGTCGGACGTCCAGCTGATGGACGAGCGCGACTGGGCGCTCGAACGCCGCGCCAGCCTGACCGCCCTGCAGTTAGTCGTCGCCGTCGCGGTCCCCGGCGCGGCGGCGCTGCGCCTGCTGACCTGGCTCACCGACTACACAGCTCCCCCGATAGTACGGGGCGCGTTCTACGGCTACATCGGACTCTTTATCGCCTTCGGCCTGTCCTATCTCTGGCACCGCTCTCGTCTATGAAAAACGAACTCGACGTGTACCGGAGTCGCGACGGGCTGAGCCAGGGCGAGCTTGCGGAGACGGTCGGCGTCAGCCGCCAGACGATCAACGCCATCGAACGCGAGCGCTACGACCCGTCGCTCGAACTGGCGTTCAAGCTCGCGGCGCAGTTCGACTGTTCGGTCGCGGACCTGTTCGACCCCGATATCGACGCGTCCGAGTAGTTGTTAGATAAACAATATTTGTTGGCGGGCCCTACACGCCGTATGACCATTCTGGTCGCAGTCGCTGACGACGAGGCGTCCAGCCGTGTTCTCGAAACGGCCGTCACGCTCGGCGAGGGGCTGGCGACACCGCTGTACGTCGTCCATCTCGTCGACGACGCCGACGCGGACCGGGCCGCAGAACGGATGCGCGACGCGCTCTCGGACCGGCTGGCCGACGAGCCGGTGGAGGCGACGGTCGCTCTGGAGTACGTGGGTCGCCACAGCCGCCGGCCGGGCGCCCGTATCGCCCGCGAACTGCTCGAAATCGCCGAGGACGTGGATATCACCCACATCGTCATGGGCCACGAACCGAAGGGGCTGAGCGGCCGGCTCCGCAGCGGCGACGCCGCCGTCGCCGTGGTCAACGAGACGACGGTCCCGGTCACCGTCGTCCCGCGGCTCGACGAGCACTGAGTCAGAGCCCCAGCTCACGGCCCAGGACCAGCCGCTGTATCTCGCTGGTCCCCTCGCCTATCTCCATCAGCTTCGCGTCCCGGTAGAAGCGCTGTGGGGCGTATTCGGTGAGGTAGCCGTAGCCGCCCAGCACCTGCACGGCCGCCTCGCCCACCTCGCGGGCTGTCTCGCTGGCGTCGAGTTTGGCGAGCGAGGCCATCCGAGTCACGTCCGCTCCCCGGTCGTACATCGTCGCGGCCTTGTGTGTGAGCAGCCGCGAGCGCTCGATTTTGCGGTCCATCGCCACGATCTTGTCCCGGACGGCGTCGAACTTCGAGATGGGGCGGTCGAACTGCTCGCGTTCCGTGGCGTAGGACCTGGCGGCTTCGTAGGCCCCCTGAGCGAGCCCCACCGAGAGCGCCGCGATGGAGATCCGCCCGCCGTCCAGCGTGGCACGGGTCTGTGCCCAGCCGTCTCCCTCCTCGCCCAGCAGCCGGTCGGCCGGGACCCGGCAGTCGTCGAACTGGAGCTCACAGGTCGGCGAGGCGTTGAGCCCCAGCTTCTCCCACTCCTCGGTTACCGCCCAGCCGTCGTCCTCCGGCGAGACGACGAACGTGGAGATGCCGTCGTACCCCGCCGACGGGTCGGTGACCGCCTTCACGAGGACGGCGCCCGCGACGGAGCCGTTCGTGATGAACTGTTTGATACCGTCGATGACGTACTCGTCGCCGTCGCGCTCGGCAGTGGTGTCCATGTCGCTGGCGTCGCTCCCGCTGCCGGGCTCGGTCAGCGCCCACGCGCCGAGTTGCTCGCCGGTCGCCAGCGGTTCGAGCCACCGCTCGCGCTGGGCGTCGGTCCCGAAACGCTCGATGGGCTTGCACGCCAGCGAGGTGTGCGCCGCCACGGAGAGCCCGATGGCGCCGGAAACGCGGCCCAGCTCTTCACAGACGAGCGCGTACATGAGCTGGTCGCCGCCCAGCCCGCCCCACCGCTCGTCGACGGGGACGCCGAGCATGTCAAGTCGCCCCAGCGCCTCGAAAATCTCGGCGGGGAAGCGGGCCTCGTCCTCGATGTCCTGCGCGATGGGGGCGATCTCCCCCTCGCAGAACTCCCGCACAGCGGCCCGAATCTGTCGGTGTTCGGCCGGGAGCGTGAACTCCATACCGTAGTTATGTCCGCTGTCAACAAATACCGTGTGGGACACAACGCCTATCAGTCGGCCTCACCTCCCTCAACTCGTGGCGTTCCGACGGCTCCTGCGCGGGACGGTCCCGTGGTCGCAACTCGAAGGTGTCAGCCGCGCGGTCCTCGACCGGTACGACGAGCCGGCCGGCCGCGTCCGCTTTCTGGAGGCCGACAACTGGCTCTCGACGCCGATGGTCGTCGACGACCGCTGGTTCGTCAAACTCATCACCCCGCAGAACTCGATGGTCCACGCCCTGTTGACCACCGGGCGCAACATCGGTGCGTTCTCCTCGGGCACCGCCGGCTTCTTCGAGCACTTCGGCACGCCATACGAGATGGCCGAACACGAGCTCGCGGCGACCCGTCGAATGCGCGAGCTGGGCGTCAACGCACCCAGACCCATCGAGGCGTTCGAGTACGAGGGGATGGGCGTGCTCGTCCTCGAGTACCTCCGCGAGTTCCGGACCCTCGACGAGCTCCCGCGCGAGACCGTGACGCGCCACGCCGCCACCGTCTTCGATTTCCTCCACCGGATGCACGACGACGGGCTGGCCCACGGCGACTTCCGCTCGGAGAACGTCCTCGTGGCCGACGAGCAGTTGTACTTCATCGACGCCACGAGCGTGCGGGCCGAAGCGATCGCCGACGCGCGGGCCTACGACCTGGCCTGTGCGCTGGGGGCCCTGGAGCCGCTCGTCGGTGGCCACGCGGCCGTCGACGCGGCGAGAGCCCACTACACCACGGCGGAGCTACTGGCAGCGGAGGAGTTCCTGGACTTCGTCAACATCCGCCCGGACCACGACTTCGAGGCGACGATAATCCGGGGCGCTATCGAGCGGTGGGCGGAGTGATACGGCCGGTAGCGGGCCGGCTTACTCGGCGTCCGCCGGCGTGTCGAAGTCGTGGAAGTGTTCGCCTTCCTCCTTCGAGAGGATGTCGAGCGCGGCCGCTCCGCCGTCGCCCGCGGAGATGATAGCCTGCCACTCCTGGTCCCGGACCATCGCCCCGGTGGCGTAGGCGTCCCCGACGCTGGTCTCCATCGAGAGGGTCACGTCGACGAGGTCGCCGTCGAACGCACAGCCCAGTTCCTCGGCCAGCGAGCGGTCGGCGCCGGTCGCGAGCACCAGATAGGACGCTTCGGCCTCGCCGTCGTCGGTTGTGACGGCGAACCCGTCCTCGGTCTCCTCGATGCCGGTGACTTCGCCCTCGTGGATATCGACGCCGAAGCCCTCGACCTGCTCGCGTGAGACCTCCATGAACTCCGACCCGTCCATCGAGTCGATGCCGAGGTAGTTGAACAGGTGGGCCTTGTGCATCCACGTCTCGTCGGTGTCGTAGACGGCTGTGTCGAGGCCGTTCTTCTCCGTGAACAGTGCAGCGCTGAGGCCGGCGGGACCGCCGCCGACGACGAGTACGTCTGTCATACAGCACCTCTTCACGACCGACACTGAAAGGCCTGTCCGAGGGCGCAAAAGTGCCCCCGGCCTACGCTTCCAGTAGCTCCCGTGTCTTTCGGTGACGAAAGCGAAACATCGGTTCCATCCCGACGAACCCCAGCGGCCCGGCGAGCCGGCCAAGCGGGCCGCCGGGGAGCTCGTACTCCACGCGGTCGTGGACGACGGTCGCGAGGTCCCCGGCCGCGTGGAACCGGTGAGTGTGTTCCCACTCCGGAAACGGCCCCTCGGTCATCACGTCCCGGAACATCGCCTCCGTCTCGCCCTCCTCGCGGGCGACGATTTCCGAGACCCATCGCTGGCGCGGCCCGACACCGAAGGGCTGTATCGAGGAGACGACGACCGAGCCCGGTTCGAGCGCCTCGGGGTCCGGTTCCCCGTCGGGGCCCCGGGTCTCCTCGACCTGTAGGTGCATCCAGTCGGGGGTCAGAGCGACCAGACCGTCCGCTGTCGCGTGGAACTCCCAGACATCGTCGAGTGGCGCCGACACGCGAACCTCGCGCTCGAAGACCGGCATGGTATCCTGTTGGAGCGAGCGGAACAAAACTCCGGCGGTCAGCGCAGGCTGGAGTGTCCCCGTTAGATTTGCTACTCTACCGATAGAAAATAATTTGTGTCATCTGGCCATCTGGAGTTGATATGCAACCATCAAATTGGCTCTCCCGTCGAGAGATATTGGTCTCGGCTGTTGCGGGTGCGACTGGCGCCCTTGCTGGCTGTGCCGGTACAGAAGACGAACTTCCGCCATCCAGAGCGGCGTCAATGATGCGAACACGGAAAGCGTTGGAGACACTCACCGTCCCGGCCGAGACTAAGACGAACGTTTCACCGCCATCGCTCCGGACGCTCAAGAGCACGCAATCCACCACCCTCCGCTTCGAGAACGGTGGGACAGCGCCTCCCGAATCCGAAGTTTACGAGTGCATCGTCTGGGAAGAAACTGGTAGTCTCGTCATCGAGGACGGAGCTACCCTCGGTATCACAGAGACAGTATGAGTAACCAAATAGAACTTCGGAACGAGAACGGTGAAATAATTGCACTCGACAGTGAGGGAAACAAGATTCCGGTCAAATTCGAAGATGGGAAGTTTGATTCAGTAAATACAGGCAAACAGGTCATTGGTGGAGATATATACCTTGGCGGTGGGGGTAATCTCCGCGAGAAAGTTCTAAGTGCATTAGAAAATGGAGCCAGCCGTATATTTGTTGCTGAACCAATTGATAATCAATGGACGTGGGATAGTCAACTCACAATCGACCCGAACGTACACGAAGGTTTCGAACTCCGCATTGCAGAACGGGCCGAAATAGAGTGTTCGGCGACTGGGTGGGCGTTGTCGATAGACGAGTCGAATTCGGTCGACGGGGCCAATGCGTCGCGATGGACAACGACTATCATGGGCGGGAGTTGGCACTCTACAGAGTCTTCAAACAATGGCTGGTTACAACTCAAAGACACGACTGACGTTCACATCGGGCCCCGCACAGTCCGGGATTTTACTGTCGGAATCTCAGTGGAAAACCACGAACTGTTCTGTGAGAATACACAGATAACACGAGGGGAGTATCGAGTTACTGACATCGGAATCCAGTTTCTCCCGGCGAGCGTTACTGGTGGCAGTGGTACTCCATCATTTGTTGATACGGAGATATCGCCAGAGTCTGTGAAGTATGGCAACATCGGGATGAGATTGCAGGGAGATCTCGGTAATGCTGTCATCATGCAACCCGCAATGTTTCCGACTGGAAATAATTCGGTCGCATTTGAATTATCTGGCTTGCTCGAAAATGCAGTGATGACAGCTCCGCGGATTGATGACCCACTGAACAACTACACGGGCACAGTCGCGTTTAAAACGACTGCAGACTACTCGAACAGCGGGCCATTAGTACAGCAATATCGGCTCAACAATATCGACACACTCGTCGAACTGAACGACGTTGATGCGGACAGAATCCAATTCGACAGCGTATCTGGCCCATATCGGCAGTTAGGCGACCTCGGGAAGGACTACGTCTCAATCAAGGACGGCAACATCCGCACTTACGATGAAAAAGGTACAGTCGGTTTTCGTGTCAACTCAAAGGGGCAGATATTCGATATTCTTAATTTCGACACTGGTAGCAGTGTACAGTTCGCGTCTGGTCTGAAATCCACAGGCGGCGGGACTTACGACAATGGAGTAATAGAGATGGGTAGCAACGGTGCGCGTCTTGAGGTAAATGACTCGGGAGAGATTGTCGTTGTTGACGAATCGGGTGATGAAACAGTACTATCGTAAGATTTTGAGAGTGGACCCATTGGTAAGCACGGGTTCGGACCGCTGAAACAACAGCACGTGCCTGCATGTGTTTTTTACGGGCGGTTCGTGTGCCGAGATGAAACGATACATTGGGAACCTCCCCTTCAGCTTGGCAACTACGGCCAGATACCGCCTTCCTCGGCGGCGTTGACGACGCGCTCGATGGCGACGACGTACATCGCCGTCCGGAAACTCGGCGCGTCGGTGCGTTCGTAGGTGGCGACGAGGTTCTCGAAGGCGTTCGTGATGATAGTCTCCAGTTCGTCGTTGACCCGCTCCTCGGACCAGTAGAACCGCTGGCGGTTCTGCACCCACTCGAAGTACGACACCGTGACGCCGCCGGCGTTGGCGAGGATGTCGGGGAAGACGGCCACGTCCCGGTCGGTCAGGACATCGTCGGCTCGGGGGGTGAGCGGGCCGTTCGCCGCCTCGACGATGATGTCGGCCTCGACGTTCCGGGCGATGTCGCCGTCGATGGCGTTTTCCAGCGCCGCAGGGACGAGGAGGTCCACGTCCATCGTGAGCAGTTCCTCGTTGGACCCTTGATCGGTGGCGCCCTCGAAGCCCGCCAGCGAGCCCGTCTCGCGCTTGTGGTCTTTCGCCGCGCGGGCGTCGAAGCCGTCGGGGTTGTAGATGGCGCCCGAGGAGTCCGAGGCGGCGACGATTTTGGCCCCGAGGTCGTCGATGAGCTTCGCGGCAACGGAGCCGGCGTTGCCATAGCCCTGTACCGCGACGGTCGCGTTCTCGATGTCCCTGTCGAGATAGTCGAACGCCTCCCGCGTCGTGAGCATCACCGACCGGCCCGTCGCCTCGACCCGACCCGCGCTGCCGCCCGATTCCGGGGCCTTACCCGTGATAACGCCGGGCTCGGTCGTGTTCTCCAGCGTCTCGTAGGTGTCCTTTATCCAGTTCATCTCCCGCTGGCCGGTGTTGACGTCGGGCGCGGGGATGTCCTTGTCCACGCCGATGAACGGCCGGAGCTCTTTGGCAAAGGAGCGGGTGATACGCTCCAGTTCGGCCGCGGAGTAGCGCCGCGGGTCGAGTCGGATACCGCCCTTGCCGCCGCCGTAGGGGATGCCGACGGCGGCGCACTTGTACACCATCCACCCGGAGAGGGCCTTGACTTCGTCCCGGGAGACCTGCGGGTGGTAGCGGATGCCGCCCTTGTACGGGCCGCGGTCGCCGTTGAACTGCGAGCGGAAGGCCGGAAACACCTCGATGGAGCCGTCGTCGAGCTCGACGGAGAGGTTCGTCTCCAGCACTCGCTCGGGGTGTTTCAGCCGTTCCAGCACGTCGGTTGGGTATTCGAGGTAGGCGGCGGCGTCGTCGATCTGCTCCTGCAGACTCTCGAACGGGTTCACCTCGTCAGACATACCGTATAAATCAGCGAGCGCGGACAAAAGGGTGCCGCCGGACATGGACGTGCCGTGGCCAGTCAGCCGCCGTGGAACACGTCGTCGGCGCGAATCCGGAGCACGACCCGCTCGCTCTGGATAGGCTGGGGGTACTCGTCTTCGCCCATGTATCGCCCGGCGAGTTCGTCGATGTGCTCGCGGGCCCCCTCGGTCGTCACCTCGTCGACTTCGCCGGTGACCGAGAGGAACCGGTAGGGGTCGTCGGGGTCGGTCATGCTGACGGAGACAGTGGGGTCCTGTGCGACGTTTTTCGCCTTCCGGCGGTGTCGCTCGGTGTTGACGAGCAGCCGGTCGTCCGCGGCGTCGTAGTCGACCCACACCGGCGTCGTGTGGGGACGACCGTCGGGCAGTCTCGTCGTGACGTGGGCGAACGTCGCTTTCTCGAAGAGGTCGTGGTACTGCTCGGGGACGGAAGCCATATGTCAGCTACCGGGACGGAGGTAGTTAGTAGTACGCCGCGGTCGCGTGACCGCCGGCGAGTGGTTCGGACGTGGCCGGCTCGAACCGGCGACCGGCGGTCAGCTCCCGTCGGCCCGTTCCAGCACCCGCTCGGCCTGCCGGATCTGCGGGGCGTCTATCATCTCGCCGTCGACGACGAACACGCCGCCGTCGGCCGCGGACTCCGCCGCGAGAATCCGCTCGGCCCGGGCGACGCGGTCGGCGCTCGGCGTGAACGCGTCGTTGATGACTGCCACCTGTGCGGGGTGGACGGCGAGTTTCCCGTCGTACCCCAGTTCGACGGCTCGTTCGGCCTCCGCGCGGAGGCCGGCGTCGTCGGTGTAGTTCGGGAAGTGCGTGTCGATGGGCGAGACGCCGGCGGCCCGCGCGGCCAGCACCACGTGCTGGCGGGCGTGTTCGACCTCGCCGCCCGCCGGCGTTCGGGTGGCCCCGACGTCGGCCGCGAGGTCCTCGGCGCCGAACAGCACGGCGTCAGTGGCTTCGTGGGCGGCGATGGCCTCGGCGTGGAGCACGCCCGCGGCCGACTCGACGAGCGCCAGTGTCGGGCAGTCGACACCAGCCTCGGAAAGAAGCGTCCGCAGTCGTGTCACGTCGTCGGCCCCGCCGGTCTTCGGGAGCAACACCGAGTCCGGCCGCGCTGTCGAGAGCGCCACCCTCACGTCCTCGGTCGCCCCGGAACCGACCGGGTTGACGCGGACACACACCTCACAGTCGGTGGCGCCGACGTCTCCCAGCGCGTCGCGGACGACCTCGCGGGCGGCCGGCTTCCGGTCGGGGACCACGGCGTCTTCGAGGTCGAAAACGACGACGTCAGCGTCGAAGCGGACTGACTTCCGCAGCTTCTCGGGGTCGTCCCCCGGCGAGAACAGGATGCTTCGGCGCGCCATGTCGGCCGTTGGGCGGGCGCCGTGGTAAGTGGTGTGTTCCCACACCGCTAAGGTCCGGGGGTCCCTCTCGTCGGTATGGGCGGGCTGTACTACGAGGAGTTCACCGAGGGCGAGACTATCGACCACGACCGGCGCCGGACGGTGAGCGAGAGCGACAACCAGCGGTTCTGTGACCTGACCATGAACGGGCAGCCGCTCCACCTGGACGCCGAGTTCGCCGCCGAGACGACGTTCGGCGAGCGGGTTGTCAACGGGCTCTACACCCTGTCACTGGCCGTCGGGCTGACGATACCGGAGACGACCGACGGCACCGTCGTCGCCAACCTCGGCTACGACGGCGTCGAACACCCCGCACCGGTGTTCCACGGCGACACGATTCGGGCCGAGACCACAGTGCTGGACAAACGGCTCACGAGCGACGAACAGCGTGGCGTCGTGCGGATGCAGGTCGACGTGTACGCGCGCGAGGGGACGCTCGTCTGTACGTTCGAGCGGACGGCTCTGGTCGAGCGCGCCGAGGCGTAGGGCCGGCTCAACGCCCGAGCAGCAACGTCCCGTTGACGCAGACGGCGACCACCCACGGGATGGCCACTCCGAGGGGAATCGTCGGCGCCTGACGCTCCGGCACCAGTTCGCGAACGACGCCGGCCAATCCCACTACCCCCACTTTGAGCGCGGCGAGAGCGCCGATGCCGAACGCCTCGATGAGGTGCCGTGCGAGCGGGTTCCCCTCGCGGAGCCCGTACTGGAGCCCCAGCTGTGTCAGGTAGACGTCCGCGACCAGCGCCGCCGCGACGACGACCCACAGCTCGCGCTCGACGCTCGCCAGCAGATCGAGTGCCCGACGCCCCACCGTCTCGATGGTCCCGTGACGGACCGTGCGGTCAGATAGCCACATCTCACGTCCCCGGACCACCCCCTTCCGTGCCGCTGTGGCCCTGTTATTTCAGGCTTTTTCCGGCATCAAATAACTGTTCCGATACCGTCGGACACCGGCCCCGACAGCCCCTTCGGCGGCCGGCGGCTAGAGCGTGCTATGATGCCACCACTCCGGCGGCGCTGTCCGCGGTGTGGCCACCGGGACTGGACGACCCGGTTTCCCGTCGACACGGACGAGGGCGAGCGCCGCGTGACGTGTCCGGCCTGTGGTCACCGGTTCGAGCCCGCCGAGCGACCCTGGCTCCTGTGAGCTACAGGATGGTCCCGTGTTTCTTCTCGGGTCGGTCCTTCTCGACGGTCTCGTACAGCTCGAACCGGGCGGCCAGCTCGGCCCGCAGGTCGCCGGGCGGGACGATTTCGTCGATGACGACCTCGCTCGCCATCCGGTGGGCGTCGATGTCCTCGCGGTACTGTTCGCGCAGCTCCCGCTCGCGTTCGGCCCGCTCCTCGGGGTCGTCGATGGCGTCGAGCTTGTTGGCGTAGACGGCGTTGATAGCCGCTTCGGGCCCCATGATGGCGATTTCGCCGCTGGGCAGCGCGAGCGTCGCCTCCGGGTCGTAGGCCGGGCCGGACATGGCGTAGATGCCGGCGCCGTAGGCCTTCCGGACCACCACGCACTGTTTCGGGACCGTGGCGGCGGACGTGGCGTAAATCATCTTCTTGCCCGCCTCCAGGATGCCCTCCCGTTCGACATCCGAGCCGGCCATAAACCCGGGCGTGTCACAGAGATACAACAGCGGGACGTTGAACGCGTCGCACTTCCAGACGAACTCGGCGGCCTTGCGGGCGGCGTCCGGAAAGATGGCCCCGGCGCGGTGGGCGGGCTGGTTGGCCACGACGCCGACCGAGCGGCCGTCGACGCGGGCGAAGCCGGTGAGTATCTCCCGGCCGTATTCGGGCTGGAGCTCGAAGAAGGAGTCCCCGTCGACGACCCGCTCGATGACCCGGTGCATATCGTACCCCTTGTTCGGTTCCTGCGGGACGACGCCGTCGAGGCCGTCGGCCGGTTTCGACGGCTCGACCGGGTCGGCGGTCGGCGGTCGTTCCTCGCAGTTGTCGGGCAGGTAGCCGATGAGCGAGGCCACGAGCTCGCGGGCGTGGGCCTCGTCGTCGGCCACGAGGTCCGCGCTGCCGGAGTGGCGAGCGTGGACGTCCGGCCCGCCCAGTTCCGCCAGGTCGACGTCCTCGCCGGTGACCATCGCCACCATCCGCGGGGAGGCGATGGCCAGCGCGCTCATCCCCCGCACCATCACCGTGAAGTCCGAGAAGACGGGCGTGTAGGCCGCGCCGGCGATACAGGGGCCATACAGCACGCAGATCTGTGGGACGACGCCCGAAATCCGCGAGTGGTTGAAGTAGAACTTCCCGATCCCCTCCCGGTTGGCGAAAAAGCCCCGTTGCTGGTCGATGCGCCCGCCGGAGGAGTCGACGAGATACAGGGCGGGGCGACCGGTCTTCAGTGCGCGCTCCTGCAGTCTGATGAACTTCTCGACGCCGTGTTTCGCGACGGAGCCCGCTTTCACCGTGAAGTCGTTGGCCCCGACGTGGAGCCTGCGTCCCGCCAGTGTCCCGGCGCCGGTGACGAGCCCGTCCGCGGGGAGCCGGGTGTCCGGGTCGTACTCGTCCACGTCGGGACTCGACCCGTGCCAGCTGTCGAAGTTGGCAAAGCGCCCGTCCTCGAAGTCGAGACCGTCCTCGCCGAACCAGTGTTCGAGCCGGTCCCGGACGAACAGTTTGCCCCGGTCGGCGAGGCGCTCGCGGTACTTCTCGGGCCCGCCGCGCTCGATGTCGGCGATCTCCTCGCGGAGTCGGCGCTCGCGGTCGGTCGGCGCTGGCTCCTCGGCCGCCGGTGTCGACTCCGTGTCGTCCGTCTCGGCAACCTCCCGCACGAGCTCCGGCTCGTCGCCGTCGCCGACGTACACCTCGACGGTCTCGCCGACGTGTTCGGCGACGGCCGCGGCGATGGCGGTGGCCTCGTCGCGGGTGGCGTCGGCGGCGATACGCACCTTCATACCGTACCACACGGTCCGCGGGGTGACAGGTGTTCCCCCCGAACCGGGTGATTATCATCGGCTGTAATGGTGCCGGGCCATTGATAGTCAGTGGCGAGCAACTGGACCGTATGCGAGGGGGCAGCCGGCACCGAGCGCCACCAGCGGACCGGCGGGTTCGAGTCGCCGGCTGGCTCCTGTTATCGCTCCTGTGTCTGGTGCTTGTGCTTTCGAGTAGCGGCGCTGTGTCGGCGGCCGAGACACAGGAACTCGACGCGGAGAACGACACCGACGCGCCGGAGTGGACCAACGCCACGATGGCCGGGTCGACGGAAATCGAGCTTACCTTCACCGATAACAGCACCATCGACCGGCAGTCGGTAACGGCCGGTGATTTCGCGCTCAGTAGCGGGAGCGTCTCGAACGTCACCGTCGACCCGACCGGGGACGGCGCGACCGTCACGTTGCTCCTCGGCGAACGGCAGAACGTCGACAACGTCACGGTCAGTTTCGCCGACGGCGGCGCCATCGCCGACGGGGCCGGCAACCGACTGACCAGCGGCACGATGACAGTGACCGGCATGGACACCCTCGTTCCGGATTTCAGGTACTTCGTGCTCACGCGGCTCAACGACTCCACCGTCGAGGTGCGTCTCGCCACGACGGAGCCGCTGTCCGGGCTCCGACTGGCCGTCACCGGGCCGGCCGAAGACCGGCTCACGATGGCGAATTTCACCGCCGAGGACGACTCGAACACGAGATTCAGGACCCGCTACACCGTCCCGGAGTACGGCGCCTACAGCTTCGTCTGGGAACGGGCGATCGACCGGAACGGCAACATGCGCGTGCTGTCCCGGATGCGGCAGTTCCGCTACGAGGACTCCGCGCCCGACATCGTCCTCGACGGCCCGGAGACGACGACGGTCGGGACGGCCGTGAACTTCAGCGCCGCCGAGACTGTCGATACCGACGGCATCGAGAGCTACCGGTGGTACATCGACGGCGGTACGCTCCTCACTGGGCCGTCCGTCCATGTGGCGTTCGCGACGGCGGGGCGCCACGACATCACCCTGGAAGTGACCGACAGCGAGGGCCACACGGCCGTCGCGACCAGACAGCTGACCGTGCGAGCGACCGCTGACGAGCCCAGCGCCGTCACCGTGGTGCGACAGAACGCGACCCACGCGACCGCGACCGTCGAGGGGACCGGCCTCGTCCAGCAGGTCAGAGCCCGGAACGGCTCGCTCGTCGAGGGCGGCAACGTCACGCTCGACCGCCTCAGCGCGGCCTTCCCGGCCAACAGGTCGCTCTCGCTCGGGATGGCGGCCAGCGACCGGCCGCCGGCGTCGTTCGACGGCCCGTGGTTCGGGCTGTTCTCGGTCGACCACGCGGTCCCCGCGAACCGGGTGAGCGTCAGGTTCAGCGTGAACCGGACGGCCCTGAACCGGACCGGCGTGGCCCCCGAAGACGTGGTGCTGTCCCGGAACGCCGACGGCTGGACGCCCCTGACCACGTCGGTCGTCGGCCGGACGGAGCGCGGAGTTACCTATCAGGCCACCGCGCCGGGGCTGTCCCGGTTCGCCGTCGGAGCCAAACGGGGGACGGATAGCGAGAACCGGACGGGCCAGACCGACGCCACGGCGACCCAGCCCACGGACGAAGGAGCGACCGAGTCCGACGGGACCGCGGCTGCCAGCGACGCCGGCGGCCGGCCGGACATCGCAATCACGAACGTCAGCCTCAACGCGACGGCACCGACCACCGGCGACGCCGTTCGCATCACCGTCACCGCCGAGAACCGGGGAACCGCCGACGGGAGCTACCCGTTCAGCGTCCGGCTCGACGACAGCAGCGTGGCGACCCACGAGATAGCGGTCCCGGCCGGCGAGACGCGGACCCGGAGCTACGTGCAGAACCTCTCGACGGCGGGGGAACTCGTGGTGGGCGGGCAGTCGGTGACAAACGTCAGCGAGGCGGGCGGTGGCGGGTCACTGCTGCCGGGCCCGGTCGCCGGCCTCCTCTCGGGACTCCCGAACCCGCTTTCGCTCTGGCCGAGCGGCATCGTCGGGACGATACTGGGCGCGCTCGTCGGGCTCCTCGTCGCCGTCTACAGCGTCCTGAAGGCGCTGGCGATATATCTCGGCTACTGAAAACCGGCGTTACTGCTCGACCGACGACTCGATGCGGTCGATGAGCGAGTCGTTGCCCAGATACAGCGGCGTCCGCTCGTGGAGTTCGTCGGGTTCCGTCCCCAGCAGCGACTCGTCGCCGTTCGAGGAGCGCCCGCCCGCGGACTCGACGACGTAGGCCATCGGGTGGCCCTCGAACTGGAGCCGGAGCTTCCCCTCGGGACGGGACTGGAGCGCGGGGTAGGCGAAGACCCCACCGTAGGTAAGCACCTGATTGATGTCGGCGACCATCGCGCCGCCGTAGCGGAGCTTCAGCTCCTCGCGGATGGACTCGGCGACCGGCTCGAACTCGTCGGTCCACGAGTCCACGCCGCCGCCGAAGCCGAAGACGGTCGGGTCCTCGGGGACGGTGACGTCGTTGTCCACGAGGCGCCGGTCGCCGTCTTCGAGCAGGTACTCCCGGACGCGGCCCTCGCGGGCGACGACCATCGAGGTGACCGGCCCGTAGACGACGAAGCCGGCCGCGACGAGGTTCCGCCCGCTGGTCGGGGGCTGTTCGCTGTACACCGAGAAGATACTCCCCATACCGCTGTTGGGTTCCAGGTTGGACGACCCGTCGAGCGGGTCCATCGCGACGTGGAGCCGACCGGTCGAGGTCGTCACGTCCTCGCGCTCCTCGCTGGCGTAGCTCGCGACGCCGTCGATGGCGAGCAGCCGCTCCTCGAACAGCTCGTCGGCCCGCAGATCGGCCGCCAGCTGCGCGTCGCCTGTTGGGTTTACCGACTCGCTGTGGCCGCGCTCCGTGAAAATCGCCGTCCGCACGTCGGGGGTTGTTTCCGCGATAGTGTCGATGACCTGTGCGACCGTAGCGTCGGCGTTTGTGGCCGAGACGTCGAGTGATTCGCTCATTGATGGGATGTGTGGTGGTACCCGGGACGTTCGGGCAGTGGTCGTCGGTGACTGCGTCGTTTCTCCGTTCAGGCCCCCACCATAAGTATCTTTAGACTGACATTTACTACAGAGCGAGTTAATATTTGTTACCGCTGCCGTCGGTGTGTTATTGCGTTCTATATAACTTCCTCTCACTGAATGGTCAGAATTCATATGTGTCACTGTCCGGCAGTACGCTTACGCACGTGTCCGGCAGTACGCTTACGCACGGGCCAGCCCTACCGGGCGTATGGAACTCGACGATATCGACACCGTCGGCGTCGTCGGTGCGGGACAGATGGGCGCCGGTATCGCACAGGTGGCGGCCGTCGCGGGGTACCGCGTCGTACTGCGCGACGTGGACGAGCGACTCGTCGCCGACGGGTTCGAGTCCATCGAGGAGAGCCTGGCCCGGGTCGTCGACCGCGGCGACCTCGACCGGGCGGCGGCCGACGAGGTCCGGGACCGCATCACCGGCACGACCAAGCTGGACGCCCTGGCCGACGCCGAGGTCGTGGTCGAAGCCGTCACCGAGGACCTCGATGTCAAGCAGTCGGTGTTCGCGGACCTGGCAGCGACCTGTGACCCCGAGACGGTGCTTGCGACCAACACGAGCACGCTCTCGATAACCGGCATCGCGAGCGTCGTCGACCGCCCCGAGCGGGTCGTCGGGCTGCACTTCATGAACCCGGTACCGGTGATGGCGGGCGTGGAGGTCGTCGTCGGCGAGCACACGAGCGCGGAGACGGTCGGCCTCGCACACGAGTTCGCCGCGGCGCTGGGCAAGGAGACATGGGAGGCCGACGACAAACCGGGCTTCGTCGTCAACCGCGTCCTGCTGCCGTGGATAAACGAGGGCATCCGGGCCTACGACGAGGGTGTCGCCGAGAGGGACGACGTGGACCGCGGCCTGCGGCTGGGGACGAACGTCCCGATGGGTCCGCTCGAACTGGCCGACCACATCGGGCTGGACGTGGTGCTCGACGCCAGCGAGACGCTCCGGGCGGAACTGGGTGACCGCTACAGGCCGGCCTACCTCCTCAAACGGAAAGTGGAAGCGGGCGACCTCGGGAAGAAGACCGGCGCCGGGTTCTACGAGTACGACTAGGGCGGCCCGTCGACGCGAGAGCCAGCTCCGACCGGGACGACAATCCGTCTCAGTCGCTGCCGCCGCTCGTGTGGGGCGATTCGCCGTATTTGAGCTGGAAGTACGTGAAGATGAGCGGGATGATGACCGCGAGCCCGGCGCCGAAGCCGACGTAGTGGGGCTGGATCGGAACCCCCGCTTCGTGTGGGTCCACCTCGACCGGCCCGCCGCCGCCCGCGGCCGCTGTCGGATACTCCTCGCCGACGACGACCGAGCCTTTCATTCCCAGTCCCAGGTGGGGGTCACAGTAGTAGTTGAAGATGCCGTCTTCGTCGAACGTGAACTCGTAGTTGACGCCGGCGTTGGCGACCGCTTCGCCCGAGTCCAGCGGCCCGCCACCGTCGGAGACGACGTTGTGGCCGCCGCCTTGGCCCGTCCACTCCCACTGGACCGTCGCGCCGTTGTCGACGTGGACGGCGGGCGGGCCGAAGCCGAAGGCGCCGCCGTTGGCCTGGACGCCGACCTCGACCGTCGTCGAGTCCTGTCCGGTCGCGTCGACCGTGTCACCCGGCCCGGAGAAGTTGTCCACGTCGTCGAACCAGTCGCCGTAGTCGGGCGCCGTCTGGCCGCCACCGCCGCCGCCTGCCTCTGTCCCCTCCGCCTGCCCAGCCGCCGTCCCCGACGCCGCTGCGAGAGTCGCGGCGCCAGCGGTCCCACCCGCTGATTGCAGAAACGTACGTCTATTCATAATACCCACATATAGAAGCTCAAATCGCATAAGTGCGACAGTTTCTAGAGTGGTTGGGTTCAGTGAATTTTCTCGACTGCGGGAGACCAGAGGCCGCCGCCGACCGTCTCGGAACGCCGGCCCGACAGATGACCGTGGACCGGCAGCCCGGGCGACCCGCTATCGCTGGCTACGTCTCGGGCACTCACTCGCCGAGGCTCTCGCGCAGCCACTCGAACTGCTCGCGGAGCCGCCGCTCCCCGGCCTCGGTCAGTGAGTACTTGTCGGCGATACCGTCGGTCCGTGCGGTGACGAACCCCGCGTCCGCCATCGCCTCCAGCGCTCCGTAGAAGCTCTGTGAGTCGATGCGGGTGTCGTACCGCCGTTCGAGCCGCGTCTTGAGCCGCTGGCCGGTCAGTTCGCCGTCGTCGGCCGCGGCGAGGAGCACGCAGATGTCCCGCCGCCGGCCGCTCCGGAGCCACTTCGCCATACCGGGCCCACGTGTGGGACCCCCTCGGGTGTTTCGACTCACGCCGACCCACAGCGGTACGTGCCCAGCCGCTCCCGTTGGACAGTCTCGGACCCGTCGAGAGCGGTCCGTTCGCTCATGTGCCACAGCTGTACGTCGGTCAGTTCGCTGTCGTGGGTCCGGTCCCAGCGCACACAGAGGTACCGGGCCAGCGACTCGCGCAGCCGCGGCTCGCGCTTGGCGTCGGCGAAGAACTTGCGCCATCGCTCGTTGCGGTGCACGGCCGCGGGAGCACGCCGGCGTCGGCGTAGAAGGCCCGCGCGTCGGGCACCCGTCGCGCGAGGTCGACGAGCACGACGAGCGCCAGCGCGACGCGGAAGGCCGCGAGTGCCCGTCGGTCGACGGCCAGCCGGCGGGCGATTGTCGCGCGCAGTGCCGCGACGCGTTCAGTCACGCTACCGCGACTCACACCGGTTGCGGACATAAGTCTTCTACCGCGTACCGACAGCTTTCATTTCGTCCGGTCCTAACCCCGTCCAATGGCAGAGACCGAAGCGACGGCCGACGGCATCACGGCGCGCTACACCGAGACCGAGGCGGAGCGGCTGCTCACCTTCGAGGGCGCGAACGGCGGAGCGGCCATCGCCCAGAACGTCGAGGGGTACGCGATGTTGAAGGTCCGGCCGAGCGCCGACGGCGACGAACTGGAACGCTACTACGGGTTCGACATGGCGCTCGACCACGCCGCCGAGCTGCTGGGCACGTCTCCGAACTCGCTCCCGGTCCCCGAGGCGGCCAGCGACATGGGGATGTGAGACCGGGTCGTGTCGGAGCGGCGGCGACTGCACCGGGGCAAGAGTGAAATCGGACGACGTGGTAGCCGTTGGCATGAGCGTCGAGCGCGAGCAGGACGAACGCACGATTCGCTGTCTGGTCGCGAAGGTCGGGCTGGACGGCCACGACCGGGGCGCCCACGTCATCGCCCGCGCGCTGCGGGACGCGGGCTTCGAGGTCATCTACTCCGGGCTCCACCGCTCGCCCGACGAGGTGGTGCAGGCCGCCGTTCAGGAGGACGTCGACGTGGTCGGCATCTCCATCCTCTCGGGGGCCCACAAGACGCTGGTACCGAGGATTCTCGACGGGCTGCGGGAGTACGACGCGTTCGACGACCGGCTGGTGCTCGTGGGCGGCATCGTCCCCGACGACGACCAGGCCGAGCTCCGCGAGCTGGGCGTCGACGAGATTTTCGGCCCCGGCGCGTCGATGGACGAGATGATAGGGTACATCCGCGAGCAGGCCCCCGATCGATGAGCGAGCTCGTCGAGGCCCTGCTCGCCGGGAAACACAGCGCCCTCGCGCGGGTCATCACGAAGATAGAGAACCGCTCGCCGGGCTACCGGGACGTCGTCTCGGCGCTGCATCGACACACCGGCCACGCCGAGGTCATCGGCGTCACCGGCAGTCCGGGCGCGGGGAAGTCGACGCTCGTGGACAAGGTGGCCGCCGAGTACCGCGACCGGGGCCACACCGTCGGCGTCATCGCTATCGACCCGTCCTCGCCGTATTCGGGCGGGGCGGTGCTCGGCGACCGCATCCGGATGGCCTCGAACGCGGGCGACATGGACGTGTTCTTCCGGTCGATGTCCGCCCGCGGGTCGCTTGGCGGCCTGTCGACGGCGACGACTGACGCCGTGACCGCACTGGACGCCTTCGGCAAGGACTACGTCGTCGTCGAGACGGTCGGCGCGGGCCAGAACGAGGTCGACATCGTCCGCACCGCCGACACCGTCGCCGTGCTGGTCCCGCCGGGGAGCGGCGACGACGTGCAGATGCTGAAAGCGGGCATCCTGGAAATCGGCGACGTGTTCGTGGTCAACAAGGCGGACCTCGACGGTGCCGACAGGACCGTCCAGCAGCTGCGCGAGATGTTGCAGGGCCGCTCGACGGCGGGCCACCACGGCGCGTCGGGCACCGAGGTCGCCGGGACGACGGAGGACGGTGGTGCCGCGGAGGACGGCTGGGAGCCGCCCATCGTCGAGACCGTCGCCAATCGGAGCGAGGGCGTCGGGGAGTTCCTCGCGGCGCTGTCAGACCACGGCGACTATCTGGACAGGACCGGCGGGCGCGAGCAGCAGGCCCGGGACCGGTTCGCCGCCGAGATACGGACGCTGCTGCGCGAGGACGCCAATCGGATGGTCGCCGCGGAGCTGGACCGCGGGGGCGGTCTCGACGCCTACCTCGACGCCGTCATGGCCCGCGAGACGGACCCCTACACCGTCGTCGACGAGGTGCTCGAACCGCTGCGGGACTGTCTGGACGGGCGGTCCGAACACGGCGAGTGACGCGCCGTCTCAGTGGACCTGGTGCTCCGCTTCCTGCTTGATTTCTTCCGTGAGCGTCTTCTCGTCCGGGTCCCGCTGGTCGGTCTCCGGGAGGTCGAACTTCAGCCCCTGAACGTACTCCGGCCGGCCGCCAGCCTCCTTGCGCGCGTATATCTCGGTGTATGCTTTCCGAGCCTCCCCGACCGTCTTCTCGCCCGCGAGGATATCGTGGGCCAGATTGAGCGCGAGGAAGTTCGCCGGCTCCCCGTGGCACTCGGCGGACAGTTCGCCGCGTGTGCGTCGGACGGTCACGCTCCCGTCGAACTGACCGAGGTCGTCGTACCGGTCCGGGTCGACGGCGTAGTCTATCGCCTGTTCGAGGTAGTCCGTGTGCTGGGCCGGGAACTCGTGTGAGACGCCCTCCCGGTACAGAATCGAGTACTTCCAGGGCCCGTTGTCGAACCAGATGAGGCGGCTCTCTGTCGCCTCGTTCGGCGCGCCGTACGTCTCCATGACCGTGTGTGCGACCGCTGTCGGGTCGTCGGGCCAGTCGTCGAGCACGTCCTCGACCTGGTCCCGCGGGACAGTGGTGTCACGTGCCATGGCCGTGGCTTTCCCAGCGGACGGTAAGGCTGCGTTGCCAGCATACGCAGGCCCTGACCGAACAGCAGCGCCCGAGTGGCGCCGCCAGAGCGGCGCTTGCAAGCAGGAGACACTACGGGCGCCGGGCTCAACTGTCTCTGGTATGCAAAGCGTCGTCCATCTCGTCTCGGCCGACGAAACCGAACAGGAAACGGCTCTCACTATCGCCCAGAACATGCTGGACGACGAGAGCGGCAGTATCGACGACGTCGCCGTCGTCGTCCAGGGGCCGGCCATCACGGCGGCCAGCGCGGAGAGCGAGCACAGCGACGAGGTACAGTCGCTCCTTGACGCAGGCGTCTCGGTCAGGGCCTGTCGCAACACGCTGGCGGCGACGGACATGGACGAGTCCGCGCTCGTGGACGGCATCGAGACAGTCCCCGAGGGCGCCGTCGAGGTGACGAGGCTGGAAGACCAGGGGTACGCCTACCTCCGTCCCTGACCCGCGAGTGGCGCCCCTCGCCCCCACGTATAAACAGGCCCCGGCCCCTACGGAGTGGTATGAAACTCCGCAACGCGCTCGGTGTGGCGGTCGGTGCGGTCGGCGCAACGGCGCTCGCGAATCGGGCCCTCCGGTCGCGGGCCGGCGACTTCGAACCGTTCCTCCCCGGCGAGCAGCGCACGTACCGCTGGCGGGGGTTCGACGTGGCTTACACCGAGGCCGGCGACCCCGAGGACCCCGACCTCGTCCTCCTGCACGGTATCAACGCCGCCGCGTCGAACCACGAGTTCCACGCCGTCTTCGAGCGGCTGGCCGAGGAGTACCACGTCGTCGCCCCGGACCTGCCCGGCTTCGGTCACACCGACCGGCCGCCGCTGCTGTACTCGGCGTCGCTCATGACGACGTTCGTCCGCGACTTCCTCGCCGACGAGAGCGAGAACGCGACGGTCGTCGCGTCGTCGCTGACCGGTGCGTACGCGGCGATGGCCGCCCGGGAGGTCGACGTCGCCGAGCTCGTCCTCGTCTGCCCGACCGACACCTCGATGGGCGACAGGAGCGTCCCGCGGCGGTCGCTGCTGCGAGCGCCGCTGCTCGGGACGGCCCTCTACAACCTCATCGTCTCGAAGAGCTCCATCCGGTATTTCCACGCCGACCACGGCTACTACGACATGGACAACCTCACCGACGAGGTCGTCGACTACGAGTGGACGAGCGGCCACCAGCCCGGCGCCCGGTTCGCGCCGGCCTCGTTCGTCTCGGGCTTTCTCGACCCCGAGGAGAACCTCGGCGACGTGCTCGAAGAACTGGACGTCCCGATAACGCTCGTCTGGGGCGAGAACGCCGACATCACGCCGCTGTCCGACGGCCGAGTGCTGGCCGACGAAGCGGACGCCACGCTCGTCGTCTTCGGCGACTCGCTGTTGCTCCCCCACGTCGAACACCCCGAGGAGTTCGTCGACGTGGTCCGTGGCGAAGCGGCGACCGTGGACGTTACCGGATAAGTGGCCGTGAGCAGCGGCTGCCGTAGCACCGTTTCAGACCGTCGCGAAACCGGGACCGCCGCTACCGCGGTCGGAACACCACGGCGCGCTCGCCGGTCGTCTCGCGCTCGCCGACCTCGATACCGACCACGTCGGCCATCGACACGTCCTCGGGGTCGACGCCGCGGACGAGGCCAGTCACCGAGACGGGACCGAAGTCCGCGATCGCGGTGACGTAGGGCGCGTCGTCCTCGAACTGCGGCGTGGCCACGGTAATCGTGGTGTGGGTCGCGATCTCGCCGCTGTCGGGCAGCGGCTCCTCGCGGAGTTCGCGGGAGCCACAGTCGGGACAGACCCGTCGGGGCGGGAGCCAGCCGTGGCCCTCGTCGCACTCGACGTAGTACCCCTCGCCCGCCTCGATGCTGTCGAGCCAGTCGTCGTACTCGCCGTTGCGGGACGTTTCGGTCATTCTCGCACCTCCAGAACGTGGACGGTGGTAGAGGCGACGGTCCCGCCGGCGTTGTGCGCGACGCCGACACGGCCGTCCGGGACGGCGTCCGCTCGCGGATGGGTGCCATCGAGCACCCACGCGATGGTCGCCAGCTGGGCGACGCCGGTCGCGCCCACGGGGTGGCCCTTGGCCTTGAGCCCGCCCGAGAGGTTCACCGGCATCTCGCCGTGGCGGGTCGTCACGCCCTCGGTCGCGGCGTGGATACCCTCGCCGGGGTCGAACAGGCCCAGCGACTCGATGGCCAGCACCTCGGCGATGGTGAAGCAGTCGTGGACCTCGGCGACGTCGACGTCGCCGGCCTCGATGCCGGCGTCGGCGTAGGCCTCCTCGGCGGCCTTCTCTGCGGCCGGCGTTCGGGCGAGGTGTGGGCGGTCCTGCAACGCGAGGTTGTCGCCGCCCTGTCCGCTGCCCGAAATGACGACCGGCGCGTCGAGGTCGTGTTCCGCGGCGTATTCCTCGGTCGTCAGGACGGCGGCGGCCGCCCCATCGGTGATGGGACAGGAGTCGTACAGGCCAAGTGGCGCGGCGATGGTCGGTGCCTCCATCGCTTCGTCCAGCGTGATTTCCGACTGAATCTGGGCGTGGTCGTTGACCAGCGCGTGTTCGTGGTTCTTGACCGCGACGTGGCCCAGGTCCTCGTGGGAGCCGCCGTACTCCGCGAAGTACGCCCGTGCCATCAGCGCGTAGGCCCCGGGGAAGGTCATCCCGGCCCGGACCTCGTAGAGGTCGTCCGCGGCGATGGCCAGCGCGTCGGTCGCCGCCGCGGTGCCGATGTTGGTCATCCGCTCGGCGCCGCCGACGACGACGACCTCGCTCTCCCCGTTTCGCAGCGTCTTGACGGCCTCTCGGACGGCGGCCCCGGCGGAGGCGCAGGCGGCCTCCAGCCGGGTCGCCGGGGCGTCGATACCGATGGCTTCGGCCATCAGCGGCCCCTGGTGGCCCTGATGCTCGGCGAGTTCGCCCATGAAGTTCCCGTAGTACAGCGCGTCGACGTCCTCGGGTTCGACCCCCGACTGGTCGAGCGCTTCGAGTCCGGCGTCCGCGAAGAGGTCGCGACCGGTCCGCTCGGGATGCTTCCCGAACTGTGTGACACCGGCCCCCGCGATACGTGGGTCTGGCATTACCTCGGCGTGTGTTCCGAATACTTAAATGCTTGCCGCCATGCGGGGTTCTGCCACGATTTTCGCCGCCGAGAACCGCAAGACAGCGCTACACCAGTTGGAACCCCTGTGATTTCACACGGCGGCATCTCTACCTTCGAGGGCGATATGTCAGTCGACTATCTCGGCGATTCGCCGCGGTTCGCCGGACAGCGACGGGTCGGGTTCGACTATCTGGAGCACTTCGTGGTCGGTCACGTCCGGGTAGGACTTCTGGGTGGCGTCCTCGATGAGCGTCTTCTCCAGTCTGAACTCCGTGCCGTCGTAGACGACGTCGACGCCCTGGTCGTCGAACGAGAGAACGGTCATGGGCAGCGGTAGGCGGTGTTCGGATAAAAGGCTCACGAGGGGAGGACAGTTACCCGCAGACGCGCGTCAGACGTGCGTCAGACGGCCGTCGTGCGCGCCCTCAGGGTTTAAGACCGTCGAAACGAGTATTGGGTCTGTGCAACTCGGCTCCGACCCGCTCTCCGAACTCTCGATTCCCGACGGCACGACCGTCGAAGAACACGACCTCGTCACCGACGGGGACGTGGTCGTCGGCGGCCAGAGCACGGTGGAGTTCGGCGTCCGCGGGCGGTCGGTCATCGCGGACGAACGCGTGCGTTTCGGCGGGCACATCGAGGCCGAGGGCGACTGCCGGCTGGACATGTGGTGTGACGTGGCCGACAACGTGCTGGTCGGCGAGGACGCCTACATCGGCGAGCGCGTCCACATCGGCGGCGAACTGCGCGTGGCGGGCGACCTCGACATCGGCGACGACGTGGACATCGAGGACGGCTTCGAGGCCAACGGCTGGATCGTCATCCGGAACCCGATGCCGACCATCGTCTTCCTCTTTGTCTACCTCTCGCAGCTCCTGCGTATCGGCGAGGACGAGGCCGCCGAGGAGGTGCTGAGCGAGATGCTGGGCGACGACGAGGACGGGACCGAACCGCTCTTGATTCCCCGCGGTGCCAGCGTCTCCGACGACGCATGGCGCGTCTCGACCCCCGCGGTCGTGGGCGACGACTGTCGCCTCCACGGGAACATCCGCGCCCAGTCGCTCGAAGTCGGCCGTGACAACATCGTCTTTGGCAGCCTGCGGGCTCGCGAGGACATCGCGCTCGGCAAGGGGAGCGAGATCAAGGGCGACGTGACGACACGCGACGGCGACGTGCGCATCGGCCCCGGCGTGAAGGTGTGGGGCGACATCTCCGCCGACACCGTTGCACTCCACGAGAACGCCACCATCGACGGGAAGATACGCGCGAGCGAGGAGATGCGAACGCACACCGAAGAGGTGCTGGACCGGCCGGACGAGGACGCCGAGGCGATGGCCGAGATGGCCGACGAGCTCAACGGCGGACAAGACGACCAGTCGGCGGCACAAGGGACCGCCGACAGTGACACTACGGAGTCGGACGACGAACGCGCGGACGGAGACGACGCGACGGCGGCCGACGACACGGACGACGAGCGGGCGGCCGAGGCGGAGTAGACCGAAACCCCCTTTTCCCGGAGTGCGGTAGCTGGTAGCATGCTCTCTATCGCGCTCGCCGGCAAACCGAACGCCGGGAAGTCTACCTTTTACAAAGCGGCGACGATGGCGGACGTGGACGTGGGGAACTACCCCTTCACGACCATCGACGCCAACCGCGGCGTGAGCCACGTCCGGACACAGTGTCCCTGTCTCGCGCGCGACGAGCGGTGTGGCGACGACAACTGCCGAGCGGGCAAGCGCTACGTCCCCGTCGAACTCATCGACGTGGCGGGACTGGTCCCCGGGGCCCACGAGGGTCGCGGACTGGGGAACCAGTTCCTCGACGAACTCACGAACGCCGACGTTATCCTGAACGTCGTCGACGCCTCCGGCGGGACCGACGCCGAGGGCGAACCCGTCGAGGTCGGCGAACACGACCCCGTCGAGGACGTGGATTTCGTCGAGGAAGAGATGGACCTCTGGCTCGCGAGCATCGTCTCCCGCAACTGGGAGTCCATCGAGCGCCAGTCCCGCTCGCCCGACTTCGCGCTGGAGGCGTCGCTCGTGGACCTGCTCGCCGGCGTGGGCGCGAGCGAACTCGACGTGGCCCGCACGCTGCGGGAGCTGGACTACCCCGAGGACCCCATCGCGTGGACCGACGCGGACCGCGAGGCGCTGGCCCGGGAGATCCGCGAGCGGACCAAACCCATCGTCGTCGTGGCCAACAAGGCCGACATCGCGCCCGAGGGCAACGTCGAGCGACTCCGCGAAGCCGCCGACATCGTGGTTCCGGCGACCGCCGACGGCGAACTCGCGCTGCGAAACGCCGCGACGGCCGGCGTGGTGGCGTACGACCCCGGCGACGCGGACTTCGAAATCGTCGGCGACGTGAGCGACCAGCAGCGACAGGGCCTCGATAGGATTCGTGCGGTGATGACGGAGTTCGGCGGCACCGGCGTCCAGGGCGCGATGGACACCGCCGTCTACGACCTGCTCGACCGCATCACCGCCTATCCGGTCCAGAACGACACCAGGTGGACCGACGGTCAGGGGAACGTCCTCCCGGACGCCCACCTGCTCCCGCGGGGCTCGACGCCGAAAGACCTCGCCTACGCCGTCCACTCGGACATCGGCGAGGGCTACACCCACGCCGTCGACGCCCGCGAGCAGCGGCGCGTCAGCGACGAGACCGAACTCGAAGAAGGAGCGGTCATCAAGATTATCTCGGACGCGACCTGAGGGGCGGTCCGTCGCTACGCCGACGGGACGGCGGTCACAGCGGGACTTCCTCGGAGAGGGGCGGCGCGTCGACCCCGAAGGTTTCGAGGATGCGGTCGGCCGCGTGGCCGTCGCCGAAGGGGGACTCCCAGTCGTTGGGGCCGTCTCTGACCTCGAACGCCGCGGCGACGATGCTCTCCGGGGTCGGGTCAGCGAGCACGTTCGACCCCACCGCCAGCGTCTCGGGCCGTTCGGTGCTCTCGCGGACGGTGACACACGGTGTTTCGAGGACACAGGTCTCCTCCTGAACCCCGCCGGAGTCGGTGAACACTATCGACGCCTCGCTCTCCAGACGGAGGAAATCGAGGAAGTTCAGCGGGTCGACACACCGTATCTCCTCTGGCACGTCGAGGTCGTACTCGTCGATGTTCTCCGCCGAGCGGGGGTGGACAGGGTAGACGACGGGCACGTCGGTGTGGGCGCCGTAGGCCCCGATACCGTCGAGGAGCCCCTGGAACCTGTCGGGGTCGTCCACGTTGGCGCCCCGGTGGGCAGTCATCAGCGCGAAGGGCTCGTCCGCGACGCCCAGTTCCGTGAGCACGTCGCTCTTCGTCCGGGCCAGACGCTCGTGTTGCTGGACGGCGTCGACGACAGTGTTGCCCGTCACCTCGATTCGCTCGTCGGGAATCGCTTCCCTCCGGAGCTGGTCTGCCGCCTCGTCGGTCGGGGCAAACAGGTGGTCGGCGGCGTGGTCGATGAGCACCCGATTGAGCTCTTCGGGCAGTTCCCGGTTGAAGCTCCGGAGCCCGGCCTCGACGTGCCCGAGGACCGCGTCGCGTTTGCTCGCGACGATACCCCCCGCGAACGCGGAGTTCGTATCGCCCTGTACGATGACGATGTCGGGAGCCTCGCGCTCGATGACGCCCCCCAGCCGGGACACCATCTCGCCCGTCTGAGCCGCGTGGTCCCCGGACCCGACTTCGAGATTGTACTCCGGTTCCGGCAGCTCCAGGTCGTCGAAGAAGACCCCGTCGAGGCGCTCGGAGTAGTGTTGACCCGTGTGGACGACGGCGTACTCGACCTCGGCGCGGTCGCAGGCTCTGATTATCGGCGCGAGTTTGACGATCTCGGGACGCGTTCCGAGCACGAAGACGATTCGAGGCGTCATGGGAGTAACGAGCCGCCGTTTGTCTATTTGTAATGCGCTCTATATCAGCAACAGACGGAATGGGCGAAAGATATCGCCCGATAGCGCCGTGTTCACTGCAGGGTACACGGCGTCTACGTCAGTTCAGTGTCACTATACGGAGAGATACACACCGTCTCGGTGTAAGTTGCGTACCAGTAACTCCAGTGACGTGTCACCCGAGACATGTTCCGAAGATATCTGAGAGTCGGAGAGGCGTCCGACGGATGCCACTGGTACGTACCTATCTGTACGCGGTAACGACTCACTACCACTGTAGCAATACCCGGATAGCTTCGACTGTGAACTGGTAGCGATGTACCCGGAACTGCGCCCCTTCTGATATCGGTCGTATCTGTCAACGAGTTCGACCGAACTGGTAACTAAACACAAGTATCATATACACACTCCGTATTTACCTGTGGACTGCTGGTAGTGAAATGTTCGTAGCTTACCGTAGCTGGTAACAATGGTTAATTAAGCGCCTACTAACCGTCGGGTTGCGAATGGACGATACTAACGAGCAAACGAATGGTAGGCTTACCGCGCTACTCGAACGAGGAAATAGGGTCATAACCGGAGGAGATTCCGGACAGAACACGGAGGAGGAAAACGCTAGCGTGTTGCTGGACCGGCGCTCGTACCTCGCGGCTGCCGGCGCCACCACGGTGGCTCTGGCGGGCTGTGCGGACCTCGGTGCCGGGTCAGCGGTCCAGCCGGTGTCGTCGTTTGGCTACGGGGGCGAACCGGTGTTGCGCCAGTCGTCGTCGCTGTCGGTCTCCGAGGCGGAACCGAACGACAGCGAGGGCAGCGCCAACGCCATCAGCATGGGGGCGACGGTGGCCGGCTCGCTCACCGCGAGCGACAGCGACTGGTACACTATCGAGCTCTCGACCGGCGACGACGTCGCAATCGAGTTCAGTCGGAGCGCGACCACGGGCATCACCGCCGTGATACTCTACGACCCGGCGGGGGAGTTCAGCAACCTCAGATACGTCTCGACGGACCAGCCGGTCACGGTGGCCCAGACGGCCGAGACGAGTGGGACCTACTACGTACAGGTCGTCGACACGCAGGACAGCGACGGCGACTACACGCTGACCGTCGGCAACGGGACGGAGGCCACGCCGACGCAGACGGCCACGCCGACACCGACCGAGACGGCCACTCCCGAGCCGACCGCCACCCCGACAGAGACCGAGACGGCCACGCCGACAGAGACCGAGCGTAGCGACGACGACTACGGCGAGCAGGGCTACGGCGACTACGGTTACGGCGGCATCTCCGCGTAAGGACAACGAGACTCCGACCGTCGGCGCGACGTTCGTCGCGACCGATTCCGGAGTGACTGCTCGTCGACAGCGGTCTCCGGACCCAAAGCGGGCCGCTCAGGGCTCGCTGACCCGTGAGCGGAACCGGTCCTTGTCGACGAAGACGTGGTCGTGATACCGCAGGAAGTAGACGCCCGCGTCGTACCCGTCCGAGCGGGGGACTCTCTCTCCCAGCGCGTCGCGGACGAGCAAGTCGAGTTCGTTGACCCCCGCTTTCACCGTGAGACACGCCGTCGACGAAAAGCGCGGGTTGATTTCGATAGTGTAGGGGCGGCCGTCGTCGTCGACGATCTGCTGGACGTTCATCGGCCCGCGTGGCGAGAGCGACTCGAAGAGCTCCCGGCACGCGTCCCGTACGGCGTCGTGGCTGCGGGTCACGCCTTTCACCGTCGACCCCTGTTTCTCGATGGCTTCCTTCGGCACGACCGCGAGGAGCCGGTCGTCAGTCGTCGCGACGACGCTCGTCGTATACTCGGTGCCCTCGACGAACGATTGAAATACCACCTCGTCGTCGGACCTGTCCGTCTCGTCGAGCGCACGGTCGAGCTCGGCCGGGGTCGCCACCCGCCGGATACCGCGGCTCCCGCGGCCCCGCCTCGGCTTCCGGACGAGCGGATAGGCGTGTTCGGGTATCGACTCGGCCTCGCTGGCGAGCCAGGTCTGTGGGACGGCGTGGCCGGCGTCGTCGAGCTGCCGGTAGGTGGCGTACTTGTCCAGGGCCATCCCGACGACGGCCGGTCGCGGGGCGACCGTCGGGACCGCCTCCGGGAGCGTCCCGAGTTCGGGGAGTTCCTCGTCGACGGTGGGTACCACCACGTCGACACCGTGGTCCTCGATGACCTCCCGCATTACACGGCCCCACGCGTCGTCACTGGCGGGCGGAATCTGACGACCGTCGTCGGCGAGATACAGCCCGGCAGCGTCGGGGTCCATATCCACACCGACGACGTGGTGGGCCGTGGTCTCCTGGAGCGCCCTGACGGCACCGATACCGCTTGCACCACCGACGCCGGTGACGAGAACAGTCGGCATGCGCGGTGGTCCACGGGTGAGGGGTTTCAATATGCACGGATTTCACCCGGAGCGTGGCACGTAGCGGGCGCGTACTTTTCGTTCGCGGGGACGTTCGATACCGCGTACTTGCCACCATGGTCCACGCAGTGTGTTTCGACCTGGACGGGACGCTGTTCGACGACCGACAGTACGCCAGAGCGGGGCTGGAAAACGCCGCGTCGGAACTGGCGCGCCGGACTGGTGTCGACCTCACCGAGGAACTCGTCGAGGCGTACTTCGGGCGGGGCCGGCGGACGGCGACGTTCGACGTCGTGCTCGCGGAGGCCGGGCTCTCCGAGGACCACGTGCCGGCTCTCGTACGGGCGTATCACGACTCCGAGGGGCCGCTGGTCCCGTACCGGGACGCCGTCGAGACGCTCGACTCGCTGCGGACGGCGTACGACATCGGCGTCATCACGGGCGGGACCAACGGTCGCGGGAAGCTCGCCCGACTGGGACTCGACGGTCACGTCGACGAGGTCATCGTCACGGCGGACCGGGAGGACTCGAAGCACGCACCCGACCCCTTCATCGAGATGGCAGCGCGCTTCGGGGTGTCACACGACGCGATGGCGTTCGTCGGTGACCGCCCCGAACTCGATTTCCCCCAGCCAAATCGACTGGGGATGACCACAATCAGGCTCCGGCGGGGCCACTACGCGAGTGCGGCCGCTCGCGGCGACGCCGTCCCCGATATCGAGGTCGACTCGCTGGCCGAGGTCCGCGAGGCGATACCACGGCTCGACCGCTGACTCAGCGGCTGCCGTAGAAGTCGGACTTGTACATGTTGTTGATGCGGATGACCTGAAAGGCCTCGGCGTACGTCGAGTTGGCCTGTCGTCCCCGGAACCGAGCGAGTCCCTTCATCGCCTCCGCTTCGAGATACTTCTTTTCCTGCTGTGACCTGTGTGAGCGTATCGCCTCGATCTTCCCCTCGATGACCCCCTCTGGCACGGAGTTGTAGTACTGCGGCGCGAAGGACGACCGCGTCGATGGAGCCTCGAAGGCGAGCACCTGATTGATGTCCCGCGAGGCCGTGATCGACGCTTTCGCGGCGCGGCGATGGTCCTGATGGGTGTCCTCCTCGGCGTGGATGTAGACGCGGTCCGGATCAATCGCCGAGAGCTTCGCTTCGAGTTCGTCCACAGTGTCCTGGTTGTACGGGACCTCAGTGTCCTCGTATCCGAGAAACTGGACGTCGTCGACGTCCAGTATGCCGGCCGCTCGCTCGGCTTCGGCCCGTCGCTGTTCCCGCTCGGCGACCTTTCCCCCTTTTGTCAGAATTATGAATCGAACGGTGTCGCCTCGGTTTCGATGGACCGCGATCGACGCACCGGCCCCGATCTCTATGTCGTCGGGGTGTGCCCCAATGGCAGCAACTTTCATCGATTAACACCACTGTTTTGCGCTCTGTTGTTATTATTTTGTTACCACTGGTAATTTGACAATTCCCGCTGAGATGAGTGAAGCCACCAGCTGCTGTCGGACTCCGAACGGTGCGTCGGGGGCCGAACGAACGGGGCGTCTCGCAACGGTCGGCGTCCGACGGGCGGGCACAGACGGACTGTCGGTGATAGCAACTGACTCCCTATAACGGCAGTCAGAGGCGGTAAGGCGTCGTTACAGCCGGTATCGGACGGCATGAGAATCCGAAGCGACGGGATAACAATGGGGAGTGTCATCTAAGCTCGCCTTATCCGGAGTTTCGTTCAGCCGAGCGATCTCTGGACCGAAAGCAAATGATTCGTACACACAATCGCGCCAGTAAGGTTACTAATACACAGGTAGCGGGAGGAGGCCGCCCCCGCGGGTCGACACACGCAGCGGCCGAAATATCGACGCTTCCCGCCGGGGTCGATGCAGCGCTGCTGGGGGGGAGTTAAAATGTACGAAGAGACGTCTCTCGGGGTGGTAATTCCAGCGTACAACGAAGCGGGGTTCATCGGTGACGTCATCGACAGCGTGCCGAACTACGTGAGTGCGGTGGTCGTGATAGACGACCACTCCACCGACGGGACGTGGGAGGAAATCCACGAGCACATCGGGGACACGCGTTCGAGAGTCACCGGCGAGACTGCGAGGAAAAGCCGTTCGGACGGCGGAACGAGAACGATGGCCGCCGCGGAGCCGCCGTCCGAGTTCGACCGCCGGACGGTCACGGTCCGCCACACGACCAACCGAGGGCGTGGGGCAGCGATAAAAACGGGGTACAGGATAGCACAGACGATGGAACTCGACGTCGTGGCGGTAATCGACGGTGACGGGCAGATGGACCCGGCGATACTGGACAGAATCGTCGACCCCGTCGTAAACGACGAGGCGGACTACGCGAAAGGGGACCGGCTCGTCAGCCCTCGCCACTGCCGGGAGATGTCTCGCTGGCGGCTGTTCGGGAACACGCTGTTGACGTGGCTGACGAGAGTCGCGAGTGGAAAGTGGGGGGTGCGGGACCCACAGAACGGGTACACGGCGATATCGGCGGAAGCGCTCGACGCGATCGCCATCGAGGAGCTCTACGAGGACTACGGCTTTCTCAACGACCTCCTCATCAGACTCGACGCGAACAACATGGAGGTCGCGGACGTCGCGATGCAGGCGGTCTACAGCGACGAGACGAGCGGTATCAGGTACCGGCATTTCGCGCCGAACCTCTCGTTGCTGTTGCTCAGAGGGTTCGTCTGGCGACTCTGGTACAAGTACGTCGCGTCCGGCCAGTCCGATCGGCCACCGCACTCACAGCCGTCGTAGGAACAGTCGTCCCCTTTCGGTGGCGAGCGGCCGCGTAACTGGGTAGCAACCACAGTCGAACCGGCGGTCAATTCGGGTTATATCCTCTCTAACAAGGTAGAACGGTAGTAACACCTCAACCGAGTGGTATGAATGGAGCCAAAATCTAACTCGCAACGTCAGGAACCGACCGGTGACACCGACGAGGAGGGCGATGCGACGTATCTCTGTCGGGTCTGTCAGCGGCGGATTCCCCCGACCGCTGACCCGCAACGGCGCGAGGAACTGGTCCACCGGGAGTGTCTCGCAGAGCTACGGTGTGGCATCTCGCTCGGTGACCCGGGCACTCGTCACAGCCTCCGGACGCGGGACCACGACACCGGGTAGAGGGTCGGGAGGCTGGGGTGACTACCCCAGTGGCCGGAACCACACCGCAGCGACGAGCACAGCGAGGAAGAGATACGACCCCCGGATGAGCAGCATCGTCGCGAGTTTCGCCTCGGCACGGTAGGCAACCGCGAGGACGACCCCGAACACCACGGCTCCGCCGGCGGCGGTCGGCGGAATCCCGGGCAGGGCCAGCGCCAAGCCGACCACGCCGACCATCGCGGCGACGAACAGCGAGAGAGCGAACTGTCTGGCCCGCCGGGGGCCGAGGACGACCGCGACGGTCCGCTTCTGGATGGAGCGGTCGTAGTCGTAGTCCGTCTCGTCGTCGATGATTTTGATGCCGGTCAGCATGAGCAAGAAGACCGCGGCCAGCCCGAGCACCTGCGGCCCGACGCTCGTCGCCTGCGCGTAGTAGCCGCCCAGCAGCGCGAGCGCGATGCCGCCGGGATACCCCATCGTCGCGCCCACGGTGTTCAGGTCCAGTTGCGGGGCGTGCGTGTAGCCGATGACCCACGTCGGCGCGGTCACGAGCGCCGCGAGCGGCGAGACCAGCAGCCACAGGCCGACCGTACAGGCCAGAAAGCCGGCCGCGGCCCCGACGAGTGCGCCCCGACAGCCCCCGACGGTCAGCGGGTGGTCGTCGTCCTCGCCCCGGACGTGGAAATCGACGTAGCCGTCCTTGACGTGAGCGGTGTAGACGGCGAAGAACATCGCCAGCGCGTGGAGGCCGGCCACGGCGAGGTCGACGCTCCCCGCCAGCACGGCGCCAAAGAGCGAGGTCGCGAGCGGCGGGAGCATGAACACGGGGTGGACCTGCGAGGCGAGTGCCTTGCTGGCTCCGACGACGCCGGACTCGTGTCGGGCCACTGCCATGGCTGTTTCGAGGGACGGCAGCGTCAAAAAGTCTCGTACGGTACGTCCGGGTACGTCTCGGTTACCGACCGACCCCTACCGCCAGTTGTCCCGGTCGAGCACGAACGGCGAGATGTGCGAGGCCAGATCCCGGGCCGCCTGCTCGCTCGGGCTATGTAGTTCGCCCGACACCGGTCCCGCCTCGCCGCCGACGCCCTCCGTCTCCGAGATGGGGTCGGTGTTCGTGGGGTAGGGCCGCCGGGAGCGCACCCGGTCCCGGAGTTTCTGTAACGCCCGCTGTGAGAGCTGCTGGTCGAGCTGCTGGAGGTCGTATTTCACGATGTAGCCGCGGGTGGCCCGCCGGATGGCGATGACCGGCTGACCGCGGTCGCGACAGCGGTCCCAGATGGCCTGTTGCTCGTCGGTCGTCGCGTACACCGGGACGTTCGACGGTGCGAGATGGTCCATTGAAACCCGGTAGCGCGTGAAGACGTATCGGTCCTTCGCCTAGCAGTGGTTGCCGACGGGAGACGGAGCCAGAACCGCCGGAGAGCCCAGCGTGTGGCCGGTCGGGCGGGTGGACCCTTCCGGCGGTCGGGCGAACCGACCTGTGGCGAAGTCGGGAGAAACAGCTATCGAAGGGTCGTGTAACTCAGGGCGGCGATGGCGACGAACTGCAGGCCCCGCAGTATCAACACGACCTTCTGGACGCCGGGGTCGCCGCTGTAGAAGCTGGCCATCGAGAAAAAGAAGTAGATGGCCATCGCGTTCTCCGCGAGCATCGCGACGGCAAAGAGGACGAGCCCGCCGACCAGCCCGGTGCCGAAGGTGCTGTAGTTGCGAATCCAGACGCCCACGAGCGGGAGCAAGAGCAGTGTGTTCAGCCCCGCGAGCACCACCGCAGCGGTGATGAGCGGTCCCATCGCCATCAGCGGCTCACCCCGGCTCGCCGCCGGCCCGTCGGTTGCGCGTGTGCACCGGTCATGTGTCCATCTGCTCTACGATGTCCTCGAAGGTGTCCCGGTACGTGTCGAACCGGTCGGTGAGGAAGTACAGTTTGGCGTACGATTCGTCGCCGGATTCGACGATGTCGTGGTCTTCGAGTTGCTCCATGTGGTGGCGAACGGTCTTGTACCCGACGTCGAGCTCGTCGGCCAGCTCGTTGGCGTTTTTCGGTCTGTCGGTGAGAGCGTCGATGATACGCGCCCGGTTGGCACCGCCACGTGTCGCCGTCAGAAGATACCAGAGCGCTTTCTCCATCCCTCTCCTTTCGGTGCTCTTCGTGGCCGTACTAAATAGTTGGCGCTCCCCGCCCCGAGTGTCGGCGTCCCTGCGTTCGGTGTCATTGAGGGTGACCACAGCTCGTTCACTCGCGTCGAGGCGAGCCGACTACAAAACAGTTCTTCGAACTCTCTTCCAAATTGGGGCCTACTCCAGAGCGGCGGTCGCCTCGGCCATGATATCGATGGCCTCGCGGAGCGTCTCGGTGTCGGTGGCGTAGGAGATGCGGGCATAGCCCGCGCCGTTGGCCCCGAACGCGTCGCCCGGGACGACGACGACGCCGCGCCCTATGACCTCGTCGACCCACCCCTCGGGGACCTTCGGCATCGCGTAGAAGGCGCCTTTCGGTGTGGGACACTCCAGCCCCATCTCCTCGAAGCCGTCCAGCAGGATATCCCGGCGTTCCCGGAACGCCTCGCGCATCTCGGCGACGGCGTCCTGTGGCCCCGACAGGGCGGCCTCGGCGGCGTACTGGGCCGGCGCGGAGGCACAGGCCTGAGCGTACTGGTGGACCCGGAGCATCCGCTCTACCCGTTCCGTCGCGCCGGTGACCCAGCCCAGCCGCCAGCCGGTCATCGAGTAGGCCTTCGAGCAGGCGTTGACGACGACCACGTTGCCCGAGTCGTCGAACGCCGCCGGCGAGCGGTGCTCGCCCTCGAACACCTGGTGTTCGTACACCTCGTCGGAGATGCAGAGCACGTCGTGTTCGTCGGCGATACGGGCGAACTCGCGCATGTCCTCGGTGGACTGGACGGCCCCGGTCGGGTTCGCCGGCGAGTTGACGACGAACGCCGCGGTGTCGTCCGTGATGGCGTCCTCGACCGCCTCGGGCGCCATCGTCAGGTCCTCGCGCAGGCCGACCGGCTCGGGCGTCCCGCCGGCGAGATGGGTCAGCGCGTCGTAGGAGACGAAGCCGGGGTCCGGGAAAATAACCTCTTGGCCCGCATCGACGTGCGCCTCAAGCGCGATGTGTAGCGCCTCGCTCCCGCCGGAGGTAGCGATGATGTCCGCGGGGTCCACGTCGAGGCCGTTGTCCCTGGCGTGTTTGTCGGCGATGGCCTCACGGAGTTCGAGCGTCCCCTTGTTCGACGTGTAGGCGTCGACCTGCCCCGACTGGATAGCCTCGACCGCGGCCTCGCGGGCGTGGTCGGGGGTCGGGAAGTCGGGCTGGCCGAGCCCGAGGTTGATAGCGTCCTCGCCGGCGGCCTCGAACACTTCGCGGATACCCGAGATGGACACCGCTTCGACGCGACTTGAGAATCCTATCATACCACCTCTGGGGGCGGCCGGGCCGATAGTTCTTGCCGATTGGGCGGCACGGTCCCGGACAGGGGGTGTCAGCATTCGGCGTTCGGGACCGCCTCAGCCCGGCACCGTATCCGCGACACGGACCAGTTTGACGTTCCCGCTCCGGTCGAGAGTGACCCGATAGCCGATATAAGAAAACGAGAGAGACATCTGGGCGGCCGTCGACGGCGGCGTCTTGAACAGCGTCTCGACGACGTGTTCGACCTCGTTGTACAGCGAGGGGAGGTCCTCTATCTGACAGCCCTCGAAGTCGGCGATTGTCTCAAGGAGGTCGTACTCCGCGGTCTCGGGGTCGGGTGTAATCTGGCTGCGAACAGTGCCGGCCTCGTTTTCCGTCCCCTCTCGTGCGTTTTCCTTCTGTGAATCAGACATCAGACGAGATAGCCGGCGGGGCGTTACAAGCGTAGTTCCGAGCTACGTGCCAGTTTCCATACCGTCGCGGGCGGGCCTACCGCCTCAACGACATCGCTAACGCGCCCCCGCCGCCAACGCTCACTCGCGTTGCCGCCGGGCGGGCCTACCGCCTCAACGACATCGCTAACGCGCCCCCGCCGCCAACGCTCATCGCCACGACGCCTCTGTCGTAATCCCCGTGTTCCATGGCGTACAGCAGCGTCGTCGTGAGGATGCCGCCGCTGGCGCCGATAGGATGGCCGAGCGCCACCGCGCCGCCCAGCGGATTGTGCTTGTCGGCGGGGATGTCGAGTTCGTCGGCGACGTACACCATCTGTGCCGCGAAGGCCTCGTTGAGCTCGAAGTGGTCCACGTCCCCGACGCCGATGTCGGCACGCTCGAAGAGGGCTTCGAGCGCGTCACAGACCGCGAGCGAGAACTCCGCGGGGTCGCGGTAAGCCACGGCGTACTCCTCGACGTGTGCCATGGGACCGACGCCGGCCGCGTCGGCGGTCTCGGCGTCGGCGAGCAACACGCCGCCGGCGCCGTCCGAGAGCTTCGAGGCGTTGCCCGCGGTGATGGTCCCGTCCTCGCCGAAGGCGGGGGGCAGGGCCGCGAGGTCCTCCATGGTCGTCTCGGGACGGGGGCCCTCGTCTTCCGTGACCAGATGATCCCCGACGTCCACGGGGACGACCTCCTGCTCGAAGGCGCCCTCGGCGATGGCCTCGCCGGCCCGGTGGTTGCTCCGGCGGGCGTACTCGTCCTGTGCCGCCCGGGAGATTTCGAAACGCTCGGCGATGCGGTCGGTGAGCGTCCCCATGTGGGCGTCGAGGTTCGCGTCCCACAGCGCGTCGTGAATCATCGAATCGACCAGCGTCGTGTCGCCGTGGCGCCGCCCCTCGCGCAGCTCCCGGACGAGATACGGCGCGTTCGACATCGACTCCATGCCGCCGGCGATAACGACGGACGCCCGGCCGGCCTCGATGCGGTCGACAGCGTTCGTGATGGCCCGCAGGCCCGACCCGGAGGCCTCGTTGGTCGTCGTCGCCGGACAACTGTCCGGGAGCGGGGAGTCGACGACGACCTGTCTGGCGGGCACCTGGCCGACGCCGGCCTGAACGCAGTTACCCAGACAGACCCAGTCGACGAGTTCCGGGCCGATCCCGCTTCGGTCGAGCAGTCCCTCGGTCACCGCGAGGCCGAGGTCGGTCGCCGACCGGTCGGCGAGCGCGCCCAGTAGTTCCCCGTGTGCGGTTCTCGCGCCGTCCACGACGACCACGTCGGTCATACTCTGACATGTCTCTGTAGCTACAAATACTGTCGCCCCGTAGCAGCGGCTTACTCCTCGCGGCTCGCAGTCCGCAGCTGTTCGACGGCGCTCTCCAGTCGCCGCAGCGTCGCGTCCGCGTCGGTGTAGCCGCGGTCGTACTCCTCGTAGGCGGAGTCGGCCTCGGAGAGGAACGATTCGACTGCCGACGACAGGTCCGCTGAGCTATCGCTCATAGCAGTCGGGACGGCCCGCGGATAGAAAACCCCCTCACTTCGCCACGTCGTAGCTCACCGAGGCGTCGGTCAGGGCGTCGGTGACCCGACCGATGGTGTCCTGCGTGGCGACGACGACGGCGTCGAGCCCGCGAGACGCGGCATCGGCGGCCACCTCGCCCGGCGCGAAGTACGTCGTCGGCTCGACGCCGGCGTCCCGGAGCGCCGAGACGGCTTCGACTCCCGCCGCGGTCACGATGGGCACGTCCTCGCAGGTCGCCGCGATGTCGGCGCCGGAGTCGGCCGGATCGGTGCGGACCGTCGGCACCTGCACGACGCTGACGTGACCGGGTTCGAGGTCGATGACCCCCTCGAAGCCGGTGACGCCGACGACCTCACCGCTGTCCGCGCTGGTCGTGCTCACGCCCGTCGCGACGCCCTCGTCGCCGGGCGCGGCGTGGAGCAACCCCTCGGAGAGCGACAGCGACACCGTCTCGCCCACGTCGATGTCGGCGTCCGCGATCGCGGCGTCCTCCTGTACGCTACCGAGGATGTCGTCGGTGACGTGGTCGACGAACCGGCGCATGTCTGTCGCGGACTGGAACACCCAGTCGACGCCCTCCTTGGTGACCCGATAGCGCGACCGGCCCTCCTTCTCGACGAACCCCTCCTCCACCAGGTCCCGGATGTACTCGCTGACCGCCTGACTCGTCACGCCGACGGCCTCTGCTATCTCCCCCTGGCTCACCGCGGGCTGGCGGTCCGCGATCTCGACGAGGATGCGAAACCGCGTCGCGGCGCGCTTGTTCTCGAGGACATCGACCATACAGAGGGTTCGGTAGTCCCGACATAAAAAGACCGCCGCCTAGTACCAGTGTGAAGCGTGGGAACTGGGTCTGAGAACTGGAACGTACTCGTCATTAGAATTTCAGACAGCCAGAAAGCCCCGCTGAGCTAAACTCGGGGGCTCGCTGCGCGCTTCCCTCACTACGTTCGGTCTCGGCCGAAAGACGCCTTGCGTCTTTCGTGATCACGAGAGAGCTCCGCTCTCTCGGACGACAGTGCTTGCGTCGCCCACCTTCGTTTAGCCCAGCGCCCCTTTCAGTCCACCCGTATCTGGTTGCCCAGCCGGCATGGGTGGACTGAAAGGGGACGAACCCCGACGAAGTAAGCACCGAGCGGAGCGAGGCGCGCAACGAGTCGCCGGAGTCCAGACGGCAGGGGCTTTCTGGCTGTTCTCGATGGAAACAACACCAACCGCGTTTGCTAGGTGCGTCATCGGTATGTAGCCCGAGCCCCCACACCACCCCAATGGAACAGACGTACGACGGCCGGGGGCTACTCGTGGGCGAGACGCTGGTCGTCGCGGACTGCCACGTCGGCCGGGGAACCGGTGGGGAGTTAGAGTTCCCGGTCGGCTCGGGGACCGACATGGTCGAGCGGTTCCGCGGCCTCGTCGAGCGCCACGACCCGGGCGAGGTGGTGCTCGCCGGTGACCTGTTGCACTCCTTCCGGACGGTGCCACGGACCGTCGCGGACACGGTCGCGGGGCTGCAAGCAGCCTGCCGTGAGGCCGGGGCCCGCCTCGTCGTCACGCCAGGGAACCACGACACGATGCTCGATTCGGTGTGGGACGGGCCGACCGAGCGGGAGTACCGCGTCGGCGACACCGTCGTCCTGCACGGCCACGAAGCGCCCGAGAGCGAGGCCGACCGCTACGTCGTGGGTCACGACCACCCCACCATCGAAATCGAGGGGCAGCGCCGCCCCTGCTATCTGGTGGGCGAGGGGCAGTACCGCAGCAGCGAGGTCGTGATGCTCCCCTCGTTCAACAAGCTCAACGCCGGGGTGCGGGTCAACAGCATGTCCGCGGGCGATTTCCAGTCGCCGCTCGTGACCGACGCCGACCGGCTGGCCCCCGTGGTGTGGGACGAGGCCGCTCGGGAAACCCGCGAGTTCCCGCCGCTGGGCGAGTTCCGGCGGATGTTATAGCTGTCACCAGTCGGCACGTATCGGTCGGTGCGTTCGGTCGCATAGCTGACAGCGCGTCGACAGCAAATGGCTCCGCCTCCCTGACCAGCTGGACTGCCGTCGGCGCCGCTCCGGACGACACCTGTGACAGGTCCGGTAGGTATTTGAGCTATCGCGGCGGAACTGCGAACATGATTCAGACCGGACCGGCACTCGCGCTCATCGCGACGACACTCATCTGTATCGTGCTCCTGTACTTCGCGACCATCAAGTACGTCTCGGACGTGCTGCTCGACGACGAGCACGACGACCACGGCGACGGCGATCACGCGGCGTAATCGCGCTCTTACTGCAGTAACTCGGCGGCCACGCGCCCGCTCTCCAGTGCGCCCTGAATCGACGACCAGCGGGTGTAATCGCCGGCCAGCGCGACCGGTCCCGCGGGGGCCTCCGGGTCGGGGAGCGCCGTCCGGAACCCCGGCGGCTGGGCGAACTGCGCCAGCGGAACCCGGTCCGTCCGCAGAAGTTCCAGCGAGTCGAAGCCGGCGGCGGGGTACCACGAGGAGAGCGCGTCGTAGACGTCCGCGGCCAGCGTCTCGTCGTCGGCCGACTGGCTCCCGAGGAAGGTCGCGCTGTACAGCTCCATCCCTTCGGGCGCGTACTCCGGTGCGACGGTCGACAGCGGCGCGACGGTGTTCGGCCGGTCGTCGGCGGCGTTGAGCACGATGCGCTTGCCCATGCTCGGGGCCTTGCTCGTCGGCAGGGAGAAGTACTGGGTGACACAGCCGAGCGTCTCCGTCGGGATGGTGTCGGTCTGGGTCAGCTCCGCCGCCGTCGCCGGGTCCGTCGCGACGACGCAGCTCTCGGCGGCGATGGTCTCGGAGCCGGTCCCGACTGTCACCCTATCGGCTGCGGCGTCGAGCGTCCGCACGCCCCGCCCCGTCTCGATGGTCGCGCCCGCCGCCCTCGCCCGGTCGGCGAGCTGGTCGGGCATCGCCTGCATCCCCTCGGCCGGGACGAATATCTCGCCCTCCGAGAGCATCTTGTAGGTGTACTCGAAAACCGCGCTGTCGGTGCCAAGCGAGCGGTCGAGCGTGATACCGCCGTAGAAGGGGGCGGCGAAGCGCTCGACGAACCGCTTCGAGAAGCCGCGGTCGGCGAGGTACTCCCTGATCGACTGCCCCCCGCCGTCCAGCAGCGTCTCCGGGTCCTTGCCGGCGAGTTCGCGCTGGAGCTTGAACACGCGGAGCTTGTCGGCGGTGCGAACGTCGCGGTTGAACACCGTCTGCGGGGCTGCCGTCGGGTTCCGCAGCGGGTCCGACAGCACCGAGCGGTGGTTCGGCCGGGCGATGGTCGCGCCCGGCGTGAACGGGCGCGGCGAGAGCGCTTCGACGTCGAGTTCGCGCCTGACCGCGGGGTACGCCGAAAACAGCACCTGAAAGCCCCGATCGAACGTGTAGCCGTCCTCGTGGGCCGTCCTGACACGTCCGCCCACCCGTTCGCGGGCTTCCAGTAGCGTCACGTCCCGTCCGGACTCGGCGAGGTGGCGGGCCGCGACTAGCCCGGCGAGGCCGCCACCGACGACCACGGCGTCTGTCATGGCCGTCCGTTCGGCCGCGGCGTTCAAGAGCGTGCTGGAACAGACCATACGACACTTGAAGCTGCCATCCCGAATGCGAGTCATGCAGACGATAGCGGCAGTCCGTGGCCTCTCATGTACGGCGTGTGGCGAGTCGGCCGACCCCGGTGTCGGGCGCTGTCCCGACTGCGGCGGCGTCCTCGCTCTGGACTACGACGCCGACGACATCACGTCGGCGGCGGACGCACACCCGCTCCCGTCCGAGGCGACGGTGAGTATCGACGAGGGCGCGACGCCGCTCGTGGGCGTGCCGGAACTCGCCGACGAACTCGGCGTCGACCGGGTCGCCGTCAAGGACGAGGGGCGCAACCCGACGGGCTCGCTCGCCGACCGAAAGCTCGCACTGGCCGTCTCGGCGGCCGTCGCGGCGGGCGCCGACCGCGTCGGGACGCCCTCGACCGGCAACGGCGCCCAGTCGGCGGCTGCCTACGCCGCCCGCGCCGGCATCGACTCGAAGGGCTTTGTCCCCTCGCGGTGTCCGTTCCTCAACAAGGCGATGGTGAACGTCCACGGCGGCGACATGTACGTCGTCGAGGGCCGCTACGAGGACGCCGTCGAGGCCTTCGCTGACAGCGACGAAGCGTTCACCTCGGTCGCGCCCGGCCACCCCTTCCGCGTCGCCGGCGGGACCGCCCTCGCGCTGGAGCTGCTCGCCGACCGCGAGTGGGCCGCTCCCGACGCGGTCGTCCATCCGACCGCCCACGGCGAGACGGTCGTCGGGCTCCAGCGGGGTTTCGCCCTCGCGGTGGACGCCGAACTCGCCGACGCCGTTCCCCGAATCTACGCCGCCCAGCCCGAGACGGCGGCCGCTATCGCCGAGGCGGCCGTCGATGGCGCCGCCGAACCGGTGCCGGTCGACCGCCCCGACACCATCGTCGGCCCGCTGGAGGTGCCCGAGCCGGCCGCCGGGGCGGCCGCTATCGACGCCCTCGACGCGAGCGACGGCGGCGGTGTCGTCGTCCCCGACAAAGCGGTTCTCCAGGCGGCCGTCGACGGCTGCGAGCTGGGGCCGGAGGTCGGTGCGACCGGCGGCACGGCAATCGCCGGTGCCCGTGAACTGGCCGAGCGTGACGCCTTCGAGACCGACGACGACGTGGTGCTTGTCAACCCCGTCGCCGGCAGCAAGGAGGCCGACCTCCTGCGCTCCCATCTGATGAGTCAGGGGATGTGAGCCGGCGGCCTGCAGGTGCGAGCGAACGTGTTGGGGATACAGATTTCCCCCTGGACGACGCGTTCGGCGTATGGTACCCGACCGCCCCGACGACGCCTCGCCGCTCGACCGCTACTTCTGGGCCCGTCACGCCAACCCGAAGAGCGGGTGGTCACGCGTCGCCACCATGCCGCTGCTGATGGCCTGCATCTACCGCCGGAACTGGCGCGGGCTGGCGCTGACGCTCGCCTTCGTCCTCCTGAATCCAGTCCTGTTCTCACCGCCCGAGGACGACAGCGCGTGGATGACAAGAGTGGTGTACGGCGAACGGCTGTGGACCCGGGAGTCCCACGGGTGGCTGAGCTATCCGGAGATCCTGAACGTGGGCAACGGGCTGGCTGTGGCCTACGCACTGTACGCCGCGGTCAGGCAGCGACCCGCCGAAACCGCGCTGGCGACGGCGCTGTCGATGACGCTGAAGCTCTGGTTCGTCTCGGAGATGGTCCACCGCTACGAGAACAGGGCCGAGTGAGTCAGGCCGCGTGCTGTTTCGCGAGCGTGTAGGCCTCCCGCACCCGTTTGAACTCTTCCTCGTCGCCGCCGTGGTCCGGATGGACCTGCTTGACCCGGTCCCGGTAGGCGGATTTCACCTCGGCCAGCGTCGCCGACTCCCGCAGCCCCAGCTCGGCGAATGCCTGTCTGGCCGGGTCGGCCGGGGGCTCCGGTTCGGGCTCGGGGCCGAGCGACACCTCGGGCGTCTCGAAGGGGAGCCGCTGGCCCAGATAGGCGCCCGGCATCTCGTGTTCGACCAGCACCGGCGTGGTGGGCGAGCGCTCGATGCGGTAGTACGCCCGCGCGTCGAAGGTGATGGCGACGTCGCGTCTCGGCAGGTAGAAGGCGACGTGTTGGCCCGCCACGTAGTGGTTCTCGGCGAACTGCTCGTCGATGGCGTCGAGATACTCGCGAATCTCGGTGCGGCGGCGTTCCTCGCCGCCCTCGCGCAGCCCGCGTGCCTGTCGCTTCGCGGGGAACAGCCGGCCGGCGACGAGAAAGAGGACGGCGACGAACAGACTGCCGGCTATCCCGAGGAGGAGGCCAAACACCAGCCACTCCGGTAGCGCACCCGGGTCTGCCTGCACGGGAGGGCGTTGGCGCCCGGTGAGTAAGAAACGTCCGCTTCTATCCGATGTAGCGCAGGTCTTCGTCGGCCGGCGACGGGGCGTTCTGTTCCTCCATCTGCTGGATCTTGCGCACGACTTCCTCCATCTCGTCGGCGCGCTCCTCGAGCGATTCGTACTCCACCTCGAAGCCGACGACCTCCTGGAGAATCTCCAGAACCGCCTGTGCGCTCTTGGGGTCGACCAGATAGCCGGAGGTCTCGCCCATCAGACAGGCCGCGGGGGTGTCCCGGCGCTCGCTCAGGCCGAGCAGGAGGCCCGAGACGCCGACGATGCCGCCGGCGGGTTCGTCCTCGCGGAACTCGACGCCGGCCTCGGTGAGTCGGTCGCCGAAGTCGTCGGTCGTCGTCGCCCCGAGCACGTCGTACTCCTCGACGAGTTCGCCCGTCGGGACGCCGCCGAGCGCGTACACCTCCTCGACGCCGAAGTCGGCGCCGATGTCGAGGAAGGTCGTAGTGAGGCCGTAGTGGCCCTCGTTGTCCTGTGCCTGATGGTCACCCGTGAGCACGAGCATGTCCCGTCCCTCTTCTGGGGTGACGGCGTGGAACTCGGCACACGCGAGCTGGGTCCGCCCGTCCTCGACACTGACCTGCGGGGGGAAATGCGTCGAGTACACCCGCCGGACGAGCTCGCTGTCGAGCTCTTCGAGCAGGTGCTCGGCGGCGAGTTTCCCGACGTGGCCCACGCCCGGCAGCCCCTCGACCAGCACCGGCTCGTCGAGAGCCGGGTCGGCGAGTACGTCGATGTCGAATTCGTCCATACGCCCTACTGCCGGCGTCGGCGCTTAAGTGAACGTCGATACTCGCCGTGTGGGTCGGCCGGGTCGAAAGGCGCCGGGGCGCTGTTTACGGCCTCGGCTCCGCAGTCGGGACACGTCGAAGAGAGGGTGTACACCGGGCGGTCGTGTTCGGCCCGCCAGGCCGAACACACCCGGATGTCCGATTTCATTCGTCGTCTTCGTCGCGGTCGCGGTGGAACTGGGCGCTGCCGCCTTCGGCCTCGACGACCGAGCGGGCGCGGGCGGCGCTCTCTTCGAGTTCGCCCTCGGCGGTCTTGTAGTCGGGCGCCTGTACCTGAATGCGGTACTCCGGGGAGCCGACGTAGGTGACTTCGAGCTGAATCTCCTCGGGCACTTCGCCGTTACCCTCAGCGGCCTGCAGGGCCTCCTTGATGACGTCGACGCCCGCGCTGTCGGGACACGTCAGGTCGACGTAGCCCGTGACGTTGACGTAGGGCACGGAGACGTTGTCGCGGGCCGTCTCGACCAGCGACTCGACCGCAGACTCGTCGAGCCCGGTGTCTTCGAGGGCCGACTCGCCGTGGATGGCGGCGGCCTCGAAGCCGTCGTACAGCGAACCGAACTCCGAGAGCAGGGCGTTGGCGATGTCGCTGTACTCCTCGTCGGCGATGTCCTCGCCGAAGGCCAGCTCCATCCAGTTGTCGGCCTTCTGCTCGTTTTTCCACTCCTGAATCTTCTCCTTGCGCTGGTGGTCGTTGACGTCCTTGATAGAGAGGTCTATCTGCTGGGCGCTCTCGTCCACTTCGAGCACCTTCGCGACGACCGTCTGGCCCTCGCTGACGTGGTCACGGACGTTCTTGATCCAGCCGCTCGCGACCTCGGAGATGTGACAGAGGCCACGCTTGCCCTCGTACTCTTCGAGGTCGACGAAGACACCGAAGTCCTCGATTTCGTCGACCTTGCCGACGACGAGTTCGCTCGGTTCTGGCCAGCCGCTGTATTTCATGTTACCGGGCCTCGACGACGTCGGTCACTTCGCCTTCGATGATGGCCTTCCCGCCCGTCGGGGTGGCGAGCGTGTGGCCACAGACGGCACACGCGACTTCGCTCGCGGCCTTCTCGAAGATGGTCTGTTCGTTCTCACAGTCCGGACAGGCGACGGTGATGAAGCTTCCTGCCATGGTTACTCCTGGAACTCCAGTCGGCCTGCGCGCCATCCCTCTCGGAGGTGGGCCTTCCCACAGTCCGAGCAGATGTACTTCAGGTCGGTCTTCTTCGTGGGCTTGTCCCCACCGGGGACCTTCGAGAACTTACCTTTGTTCCCGATACCGGTCCCGCGCCGCTTGCGCTGGCGGTCGTTGACCTTTTTCATACCGGACGAGCGGCCCGAGCGGACCTTCTCGACCTCGTGTTCGTTGTGCTCGTTACAGTGCGGACAGTACGTGTTGAAACGTCGCGGCATCTCCATAGATATCGACCTTACGGGCCGCTTTGATTTGGGTGCTTAAAACCCCGACGGTTCGGCTTCCATCCGTCACCCGCGACGGTCCGCCGAACCCCTTGCCAGCGGGGGACCGGTCACCGCGTCGTCGGGGTCCGAATCGACGAGTCTCAGCGCTTCGTCGACCGTGACCGAGAGCGTGTCGCCGCCGAGTGCCACGGTGAGGGTGATTCGCCACGGGTCGGTCGAGTCGACGGTCAGGTGGTCGTCGGTCACACACCAGTCGAGCCGCCAGTAGGGGGTGGCCCCGAGGTCGATGCCGTGGTCGCGATGGAACGCCACGAGCGCGGGCTGGTCCAGCAACGCGACGCCGATGGGCGAGCAAAACGAGTGGAGACACTGGGCACAGCTGTACTCGACACGGAGGTCGGCGTCGAGACAGCACTCGCCGGCCCGGGCGATGGCCGTCCGTATCCGCCCGCTGCAGGCCGGACAGACGCCGTCCCTGGCGAGGCTGTGTCGATGTCGAACGCGACGGTCGAACGCGGCGAGGACCTCGCTGTCGTCACGGCCGAGGAGGCCGCCGGGAGGGAACCCGTACTCCCCGTGGGCCCGTCCACACGCGGGACAGTCGACGGCGAGGTGTTCGTCGTCGTAGCTCGCCACCAGCGTCTCGCCACACTGGGTACAGGGGTCGCCGGTCTCGAACGACTCCGGGGCCGGGTGGGCGTTGAACGAGCCCGCGACCACCGCCCTGACGACGTTCTCGCCGGCCGTCCTGAGCTCGTACCCCCCGTCTCGCTTCCGGACGAAGTGACCGGTGAGCTGGTTCAGGTGGTAGTTGAAACGCGCGCTCGTGTCGGTCTCCGACAGTTCGTACAGCGTCGAGAACTGGACGGGAGGGTCCTCGGCGTGCCAGAGGGCTTCGAGAATCGTCATCCGGGTCTCGTCCCCGACCAGCGAGAACGCCTCGGCCGGGCCGAGACAGTGGTCGGACCGATGAGCGAGCGCGACGGCCTCCAGCCTGTGCATACCGCCCGGTTGTGTCAGCAGCGGCTAAAGGGTTCGCCCAACGGCGTTTTTGTAAATCGTCTGTCGTGTCGTCGCTCACCGCTGGTCGGTGCGGAGGACGAGCTTCCCGCGGACGTGTCCCGTCTGGCTTCGCTGGTGGGCGGCCCCGGCGTCCGCGAGAGACCACGTCTCGCTGACGGTCGGTGTAACCTGCCCCGCGTCGATGCGGTCGCGGATGCGCGCCAGCGCGTCGGGGTCCGGTTCCACGCTGAACCAGTCGACGGTCCCGTTCCGTTCGGATCGGGCCCGGGCGACGACGTCGTCTCCCGGCGGCTCCGGGAGCGTAACGATACGGCCGTTCTGGTTCAACACGTCGACGGAGCGGTCGAGCGTGTCACCGCCGACCGCGTCGAGCACGAGGTCGACGCCGTCCACGGCGGTCTCGAACGCTCGCTCGCGGTAGTCGACGAACTCGTCGACGCCGAGGTCCCGGAGGAACGCCTCGTTCCGCCCGGAGGCCGTACCGACGACGTGGGCACCGACCTCGTCGGCGAACTGGACCGCCATGTGACCGACGCCGCCGGCGGCGGCGTGGACGAGCAGGCGCTGGTCGGGGGTCAGGTTGCCCGCCTCGAAGAGCCCCCGCCACGCGGTCAGTGCCACCATCGGGACGCCGGCGGCGGCCGTGTGGTCGAGCGACTCCGGTTTCGGGACGACGTCGTCGGCCGGGACGGCCGCGTACTCGGCGTAGGTGCGCCCCGGGTCGGGCATCCCCACGAGCCCGAACACCTCGTCGCCGGGCCCGAACGCCGTCACGTCGTCGCCGACTGCTTCGACCGTCCCCGAGAGGTCCCAACCGGGCACGTACGGGAGCGAGGGGTCGAGCGCCTCGTCGGCGTACCCCTCCCGTACCATCCAGTCGATGGGGTTCACACCGGCGGCCCGAACGCGAACGAGTAGTTCGTCGTCGGCCGGCTGTGGCCGGGGAACCCTCTCGTAGGTCAACACGTCCGCGTCACCGTACTCGTGGACGCGAATCGCGCGCATCTGCCGGGTCGTCTCGTCGGTCGGGGTGTCAGTCATGGACATCACCGATGTCACCGCTTGGCCGTGGCTGGTCGGCGAGTTCGGGGTAGCGCGCGACGCCGGCGTAGTCGGCCAGTTCGCGGCCGAGGCCCCGGACCCGCTGTGCGATGTCGTCGTCCGCGATACCACCGTCGGTAATCACCGCGTGCGAGTCCGGGACGGCGACCTCGGTCGGCAGCGTCCAGGCGTGTAGCGTCCGGCAGACGGTCCGGAGATGGATGAGCGCGGAGCCGGGGACGGCGCCGGCGGCGACTTCGAGCAGGCCGACGGTCGTGTCCGCGAACTCCTCGCGGCCGCAGTAGTCGAGGGCGTTCTTCAGCGACCCCGAGTAGGAGCCGTGGTAGTTCGGCGTGCCCAGCAGGACGGCGTCGGCGCGGTCGACGCGCTCGCACAGCCGGTCGGCGTCCGGAGGCGTGCCGTCGGTAGCGTGGAGGCTCGGGAGCGTGAGGCCCCGGAGGTCGACGAGGTCGGTCACCACGCCGCTGTCGCCGGCGGCGGTGAGTGCCACGTCGAGCGCGATGCGGGTCCGGCTCTCCTCGCGGAGACTCCCACAGAGGGCGAGAACCCGTGGTGTGTCGCGTTCTGGCATCGACGCCTCGTACGACGGCAACCCACTAAAAATATCTGTAAAATTAGGTTTTGTAAGCGGGTTTGCCAAAGCAGCCTTTCGTCCGTGGACGGTGGGGACACGGCGGATACGGGACCGGACGGCGACGCGGTGGTCGGCCCCGAAGCCGCGATACGCCGCTTCGAAGTCACTAAGTGCGCCGTTTGCCAAGTCTGGGGTATGAAAAAGCTCATCATCCGTGGCGACCCCGGCCTCCGGAAGGGCGGCCGCATCGAGTACGACGGCGAGGCGTACGAGGTGTTCGCGGTCGCCCGCCAGGGCGACTGGCACGGCCCCGACCGGGTGCAGCTCTGGTGTACCATCGGAAGCGAGGACGAAGAGGAGACCTTCCGGACGCAGGAGTACATCCCGATGCATCTGGACACCGACAACGTCGACGCCGAGGCCGTCACCGTACTGCGAGAACGCGCCGAGGCCTGATTTTCAGAGTTCGCTTCGGTCGACGCGGTAGATAATGACCGTGCCGGAGCGGTGGATTTCGGTCACGGCGTCGAGACGGTCGACCGAGATAACCCCGTATCGCTCCCGTTCGGCGGGCCCGTTGTAGATGTACTCCACGTCGTACGTTTCGAGGAGTTCGCGTTGCGCTGCCGGTTGCCCGGTGTAGATGGTTCGGACGTCGGTGACGCGCTCGTCGTAGATGCTGTCGTTTCGGTACTGGGCCTCGTGGTGCCAGCCGGCCACCGTCGGGATACCAGTCAGACTCGACGGGGCGCTCGCGCCACTGCCCTCGGCGGGCTCCCAGAAGTAGCCGGCCGGCGCCGCGGTGACGATGTTCGGCCGGCCGTCGATTTCGCGGTCCATCCAGCGGATCGCCTCCGCCTCCCCGGCGTGGGCGTCGTCGAGATACGCCATCCCGTCGAGGGTCGGCTCTCCGCCCCGACCGACGTGGTTCGGCAGCGCGATCGCGCCGTACACCGACGTCGAACAGACGAGCACGACGACGAACAGCGTCGTCCCGTTCTTGACCAGCCGGCGCGTCGTCTCGCCGTCCGGACGCCAGCGCGTCAGCAACCACGCTAGCACCGGGCCGACCGCGGCCGACCACAGCACCCACACCTGCATGTACGTCTTGAACACCGTGTTCATCCGCCCGACGTTCTCCTTGATGAAGACGAACTCCACGAGGACGACCAGACCGGCGCCGGCCACCAGCAGCACCGTCTCGAAGCCGACGGGGCGCTCGCCGCCGTCGGCAAGCGCCGGGAGCGGGCCGGAGGACTGTCCGCCGGTCGGCGAGCGGGCGAACAGCCACGCGCCGACGAGCAGCGGGACGACGAGGCCGACAGCGGCCAGGTCGACCACTGTGCCGACGGCGACGACACCGAGAAAGCCCGCGCCGACGAGGCGCGCGCGTCCGGTCCCGACGGTCCGGCCGATCTGTGCGTACAGATACAGGCCAAACGGCGCGAGGAACAGCCCGTGTATCGCCACGAGCTCCATGAGGCTGCTTCGGTCGGGGAGGACGGCGACCTCGCGGCCGCTGCCGACGCCGAACCAGAAGGGGAGCGACCAGAGCAGCCCCAGCGCGACCACGCCGACGGCGACGGCGACCGCGAGCCCGATGCGGCTCGCCTCGGCCGGCGCTCCCTCGACCGGGAGCGGGTCACGGAGCGACGCGGGCAGGAGCGTGGCGGGGCTGGCCGGCGCCATGGCGACGGTCACCATCGCGAGCCCGGCGACCGACGGGAACGACCACGTGTTCGTCACCGCCATGAACCCGGCGACGGCGGGCAGGGCCCCGAACAGCAGCGCCAGCCGCCGTCGGCGCTCCTCGGCCGGCGTCTGGTAGTAGCTGAAACACAGCGCCGCCGCGAGAATCAGAAAGCCCGTGCTCATCATGTGAGCGTGCAGGTCGCCGTTGAGCCAGGCGAACAGGGGGAACTCGTTGACGCTGTACCCCCTCGCGGGCGTGTACGTGGCGAAGTCCGCCGGGTCGTCCGTGATGACGCGGCTGGCGTCCCAGAAGTAGAACTCCTCCGGGCCGAGCGCGAGCCCGCTGAGTTCGTAGCCGAAGGCCCCGGCCAGCGACCGGGCGACGCCCTCGGGCAACAGGTAGATGAGCCCGCGGACCGGCGTCGTGAGGTTGCTCGCGACGCCGACGAAGAACGCGGAGAGCCCCGCAGCGAGCCGTCGGGGGACGTTCCGGTCGGCGGCGACGGCGCCGGCCAGCCCGTAGACGCCCGTCACGAGCGTGGCGTAGAAGCCGGCCAGCGCGAGGTTGTAGGCGTACTGGCCCGCCGTCCCGGTCAGCCGGGTGAGAATCGCCGTCAGGAGGTGGCCGCCGTAGTAGTAGGCGACGGGTTCGCCGGCGAACCACATGTCCTCCGGCGGGAGGGTGTCGGCCCGCAGCAGCGACTGCACCAGACCGAAATCGAGGAACTTCTCGCCGGCCAGCGGGGAGATAGCCGGGTCGAACGCCCGGATACCCACCACGAAGAGGAAGGCGAGAGAGAACACGGCGGCGACTTCCCCGAAGGCGCGACTGTCGACCGGCTCACGGCGGCGTGCCACCGCGACGGCGGCGACGACGAGGGCGACCAGCCCCAGCCAGACACCGCCCGTCAGTGAGACCCGACCGACGAAGTAGGTGACCAGCCAGAGGACCGTGAGTGCGAGCGGCAGCCCGAACGCCACACCCCGCTTTGCGAACCGCGGAAACAGGGCCGACGCGACTGTCGCTCCGACGTAGCTTAACAGCAGATAAAGGGCGAGCCAGAGGATAACGAGACCGTACTCCATCAGTCAGTAGAGTTACGGGAAGGCGTATACGTTTTTTGATTCAGCCGGCCAGCGCCGTTCCGAACGGTTTTTACTCACCGACAGTACAAGGTGATACGATGTCGTCGACCGTCGGTGTCGTCGTCCCCGCGTTCCGCCCAGATATCCCCGAGCTACGGCGTTACGTGACTGCCATCGTCGAGACGGTGGCCCCCGAAACCGTGGTCGTCGAACTCGACGCACCGAAAGACGGTGTCGTGGCACAGCTCGGCGACCTCCCGGCGGTCGTGGAGACGGTGCCGTACCGGCGCGGCAAGGGGGCCGCGATCACCGCCGGCTTCGAGCACCTGGAGACGGACGTGCTGGTCTTTGCCGACGCCGACGGGTCGACACCGGTCGACTCGCTCGCCGACGTCGTCGAGGAAGTGCGCTCGGGCTCGGCCGACCTCTCGGTTGGCTCCCGGCGCCACCCCGACGCGTCGGTGGCCAGCCACCAGACGTTCGCCCGGCGGTTCCTGGGCGACGGGTTCGCGTGGCTCGCCGGAAATCTGCTCTCGGTGTCGCTGTTCGATTACCAGTGTGGCGCCAAGGCCATCACCGCCAGCGGCTGGGGGCAGGTCCGTCAGCACCTGTACGAGCCGGGGTTCGCGTGGGACGTGGAACTGGTCGCCATCGCCGGCGCGCTCGACCTCCGCGTGACCGAGGTCCCGATACGGTGGGAGGACCGTCCCGGTTCGACCGTCTCCCCGGTCAGGGACTCACTGGCCCTGTTCAGGGCCCTGCTCGCGTCCAGACACCGCGCGAAACAGCTGAGCGACGACCGCCTGCACACGGCCATCGCCGCGCGCCGTGAACAGCCGACCGCCCTCGTCGAACGGGACCGATGAGCGTCGGCGACCGCCTCCGCGGACTGGTCCCCGACCGCTTCGAATCGCTGGTGTCGGGCGTTCGGTTCGGACAGTTCGTCTCCGTGGGCGTCATCGGCTTCGTCTGTGACACGGCGATGTTCGTCTTCCTCACCGAAGGGCTCGGCATCCTCCGCGAGGTCGGCCTCATCGTCGGCATCGAGACGGCCATCCTCGTGATGTTTCTCGTCAACGACAACTGGACGTTCGCCGACGAGCGGTCCGACGAACGGGATTCGCTCGGCCGGCGCTTGCTGCGCTCACACGCCGTCCGCATCGGTGGCGCGACGACGCAGTTCGTCGTCTTCGTCACTATCTACCGGTTCCTGTTCGTCTCCCTGTCGATTTCCGGTATCGACCTCTGGTCGCTGTTCGCCAAAGCCGTGGGCGTCGGCATCGCTATGGTGGTCAACTACGTCTTCGAGAGCATCTTCACCTGGGAAGTCCATCAGGGCGAGTCGCACTAGCGCGTTACAAACTCACGGACGGCAGCCGAATCACAAGTCTTAATGAGGGGACTCGGGTATGAACAGGTAGCGGGATGGGATAGCCAGGAGATTCCGGCGGGCTCATAACCCGCAGATCGGTAGTTCAAATCTACCTCCCGCTACTCCCCTCGGGCGGCTTACATCTCTCACGAAGTTCAGTACTCCAAGAGAGTGCAGGGCCTCGAAAGTCGTCTTTTGAGGCTTCTTCTATCTGCGTACCTGAGAGTGCCAGCCTCATTTTTAAATACCACTACGGGCACAATCACTCTCGTTGGAGTCATTCAGGCCAATTGCACGCCGATATGACTCCAGCGCTACTGTCCAAGAGCACGCCCGAAACTGCCGTATGTAGCACTGCTGTCGGCGACAGCGTACCTCACGAAAACCAAGCCTAGTGGCCAATCGGCTCTACTGCATCCACAGGGGCAGAGGAGTTCTCCAGGCTCAGACTATCCGTCGCCGTGTGCGTCCGTCACCACGACCTCGCCGTCCTCGACGAGGACGTTGATGAGTGTCTTGGCGTCGTAGCCGGCGTCGTCGAGCCTGTTCTGACCGTTGTCTTTCTTGATGACACAGACGATGTCACAGATGTCGGCGCCGATATCCTCCAGCGCGCCGGTCAGCGCCGCCAGCGTCCCGCCGGTCGAGAGCACGTCGTCGAGGACGAGCACGCGGTCGCCCTCGTAGACGTCGTTGACGTACATCTCGTTCTCGGAGTAGCCGGTGACCTGCGACAGGGCGACCTCGCCGTCCAGCCCGTACTTGCGCTTTCGCACGACCACCAGCGGGATGTCGGTCATCAGCGACACCGCCGTCGAGAGGTGGATACCCATCGCCGCCGGCGTGACGATCTTGTCGACGTCGTCCAGCTCGGCCTTGCGGATTATCTTGATGACGATCTCCCGCAGCAGCTCCGGCCGCAACATCGGCACGCCGTCGCTGATGGGGTGGACGAAGTAGTGATAGCCGTCTTTCTCGATGATCGGCGCCTCCAGGAGCGATTGCTTGAGTTTGTCCATGCGAGGGGTTCTGTGAGGGGGCACTAAAGTTCGTCGTCAGCGAGTCAAACAGTGTTTGGTTTCGGAGAGAACTGTTTAGTGATGAAAAAGCCTCCGCGTCATTTGTAAAATCTCGATCTGTCCGTTACGAGTCATACTCGACGAAGATGAACAAACCGATCAGGACTGTGCCACTCGCTTCCCGAGTATCGCATCGACTGACGCTGAACTCGAGTCCGTTGCCTACCGTGAACGGCCGGCTGTCAGCAATGTTGTACACCGGATTCTGAAGCCGTAGGTTCTACTGTCGTCCTCGTTACCGCTGCCTTGAGAACAGTGTTATAAGGGCCGCTATACGGTGTGCTGCGTAGTGCTACAGTCACCGGCGCAAAAAATGAAAAATTAGGTGATTAGGAGATTAGGGCACTTCGTATGTCGCGAGGGTCGTACTGGTCTCTTCGTCTGCATCTTCCCAAACAACAGTGACGGTATCGCCTGAGCTGACGGAGCTAAAGTCAAGTTCCGCTGTCGATCCGGCAGTTACCGGATCACTGAAGTCAGTACTTACGGTAGCACCCTCAATCGATATTCGGGCTAAATCGATACTGTCTCCGCCATCATGCGTGACGGTGAATGTACTATCATCCGAATTATATTCCCATTCGAAGCTCGCTTGCGGTGTTTGCTGTTGTTGGTCACCTAGACCCAGAACGAAACTCGCGATAACGGCCGCGAGAATAACCGTAATTGCGACCATCAGGATGACTCCGATGACCGGCGATACTGCGTCGTCGTCGTGGAATAGGTTTTTTAGACTCATGGTTTATGCTCCAGGTGCTTCGTAGGTGGATAGCGTTGCGGTGTTTTCGCCCGACTCAGAGGCCCAAATGATACGAACAGTGTCGTCATTATCGATACCCACATCAGCACTAGTACCTGAATTGACAGTATCAATATCCGGCCCAGTGGAAGAGTCCTCGAACGACACCGTAGGACCGTCCCCATTGCCATCGTTCAGTGTTAGCTTGGCCCCATCAATATTATCTCCACTATCGTGGGTTACAGTAAGCACTCCATCACCAGACCCTGAGCCTTGGAGAGCCCCGCCACCAAAGTCGCCATTAGTGGTACCATCCAGACTTGAGTCATAATCAAAGCTCCAGCTTGCCTGTGGTGTTTCTTGGGTTGTATCCCCGAGTCCCAGCACGAAGCTCGCGATGACAGCAGCGAGGATGACGGTAATCGCGACCATCAGGATGACTCCGATGACCGGCGATACTGCGTCGTCATCTCTGAATAGCTTTTTCAGATTCATCGATTACGCCCCTGGTGCCTCGTAGGTTGCTAAGGTTGACGATGAATCTCCCGATTCTGCCGTATAGACAATTCGGATCGTATCGTCGTTATCGATACCGAAGTCAATGGACGTGCCGGCTGAGATATCGGCAGCATCCGAGATACCATCAGCATCCTGAAGATTCGGGCGTGATTCACTAGCGCCTTCTTGTTCGATAGATAAACGGTCTTCATTGATTGAATCACCGCCATCGTGTGTGAGAGTGAGAATACCCGTGTCAGATGCACTTGAGCCACTCATATTCCCTGCATCAGTGTTGAAATCATGATTAGCAGCAACACTTCCTGAACCATCTAGGCTCGAATCGTAATTGAAGCTCCAACTCGCCTGCGGCGTTGTCTGTTGTGTATCGCCCAACCCGAGCACGAAGCTCGCGATGACGGCTGCGAGGATGACTGTGATCGCGACCATCAGGATGACCCCGATGACCGGCGACACAGCGTCGTCGTCTTGTAATAGTTCTTTGATATCCATGGTTTGTGTCCTTGCCAACACACCGCGTTGTATCCAGGCATGCACCCGTAACCCGCAAGGTGGACCCCGTGGGTGTGTTGTCTACTCCCCATGTCGTGTCCAGACTTATACCCACCCTACGTTTCACGGATTCAACACCGCCTTGAACGTGGTCAAGAAGGGCCTGTACTGCCGGAATTCGGTTTCGAGACGGAGCCGGGGCTTTCAGGCGATTGGAAGTTGAATTATCACCGCTGATTGCCGGGCCGTTCAGGGCCGCTCGTCGCCGTCGTCGGCGAACTCGGTCAATGTCATCTCGCGGGCGACCAGCGTGTGATAGACGGCGGACATGGTGAGAACGATGGCAAACAGCGTCGTCCACACGAGCGGCGGGATGAGCGTAAAGGGGTAGACCCCGGCCCACAGCACCGTCACGACGGCGAGGCTGATAGCGCCGAAGGAGAGGTAGTACTCGCGCCACGGGAACTCGCCTTCGGGGACGATTTCCAGATAGACGGTCAGCTCTTCGGTCTGGTCCGTCGTTCCGATAACGCCCTCGTCGCTGTCGTAGTCGACGATGCCCACCTCGTCCATCTGTGGGAGGTGTGACTGCTGGAGCGTAGTGTAGACACGCTTGCGCTGGGCGCTCGTCACCGCGTCGGTGGGGCAGTCGTACTCCGCGGCGGCGACGTGGTCCGCCAGGTCACCGAGCGCGACCGGCCCGCCGTGCTGGCGGAGATACTGCAGGACGTGACGCCGGCGCTCGTTCTGGAGCACGTCGAATATCTCCTCGTTGGACAACCCCTCGCCCGTCGTCTCCCGTCGCAGCTGCTGGCTCATCCGACACGCTCACCTCGACCCCAAGGCTGTGCCATCCTACCACGGTGTGAGTCACAGTAGCTAATAATCCTGATGGTCGTCCGGGCAAATAAAATGCGACCGGTCGTTTCGGTCGCGCTCGGCGCGCTTCGAAATCGGATCGACCCGTCGTCAGGCATCGGGCCCGACCCAGCTCGCGACGACGGTCGACGACCCGCTTGTCGAGTGGACGACGCGGACCGTCGCGTCGGCGTCGACCGTGACGGACGCGCTCACCCCGGCGGAGATGTCCCCGCTCCAGGAGGGGAGGTCGCCCTCGCCCGCGGTTCCACCCGGAGCGGCTCGTATCTGGAGGGTCGACGCGTCGATGCTGTCGCCGCCGACGTGGGTGATAGCCAGCGCGCCGTCGTCGCCGCCGGTAGAGAGGTCCTCACTGCCGCTCTCGCCGGCCGCGTAGTCGAACTCGAACGACGCCTGCGGAGTCGTCGTGATGAGCGCGTCCTCGGCCCCCAGCACTGTCGCCCCGATAACGGCGGCGAGGAGGACCGAGATAGTTACCAGCAGAACGACGCCGATGACTGGGGAGACTGCGTCGGCATCGGAGCGAAAGTCCAGTCCCGTCATCATTGTGTCCCCAGACCGAATTGTTCGTATCTCGCTCTACTGTTATATGATTATTAGGAGCTGTAGAATAATTGTCGAGTGTGGCATAATACACCCGGATTCGTCGAAGGAGAAGCGCGACGGAAAGTGGCCATCCGGACCATAGCGGCCCGGTCAGCGGTCGGTGTTACAGATTGACCGTGGATTCACTGAGCACGGCACTGCTTCCACCGTCAGAGTCGGACCAGATTACGCGGATAGAGTCACCGTCTTGGATGGAGTCACTGCTCTCCGCAATAACGAATGTATCACCTGCGCTAACGGGGTCACTCGGGAAGATAGATCGGCTAGCTGTGACTTGCCCCGATTTGTAGTCGGTCCCATCTGCGTTGACGAAGTCAGCACCACCGATTTTGATTTGAACGTTCGAGGGCGCCACGTCGTCACCGCCGTCGTGCGTGATGTTTACCGTATCGGTAGTCGTGCCGCCCGGATCGTTGTTAGAGTCGAACGTGAACGTAGCCTGTGGTGCCTGATTGCTGAGTGAATCTCCGAGTCCCAGCACGAACGTCGCGATGACGGCCGCGAGGATGACTGTGATAGCGACCATCAGGATGACCCCGATGACCGGCGATACTGCGTCGTCGTCGTTGAGTAGTTGTTTTAGTTGCATTGGATTGAATAGGTGACCGGGACAGCGGGCGAATTCAGTGGGTAAGTCGATTAGCAGGCGTCGGACCGAAGCGTTGCTGAGCTCCCGTCTGATTGCCAAGTGAGCGGCGCCTGAGCGTCACCGAAAGACCCGACGATGATGTCTCCGGCGGAATACTGGTCAGGGCCACGCGTGTTCGAGGAGTCGTTTGCCAGAAACAGGTTGTTGCCGTCGAGTTCGTCCCCACCGTCGTGAATCAGTGAATCGCCGTCACAGCTGAAACTCGCCTGTGGCGCCTGATTGCTAAGTGAGTCGCCGAGTCCGAGCACGAACGTCGCGATGACGGCCGCGAGGATGACGGTGATCGCGACCATCAGGATGACCCCGATGACCGGCGACACCGCGTCGTCGTTTTGAAGCAGTGTTTTCAAATCCATGGTTGTGTCCGGCACGGTGGAACAGTGGCTGCCACGTGGGAACCACCTGTGTCCCAGTCGTGCCCTTGGCACAAAATCGGCGTATGAGTGTATAAAGGTACAGCACCAATTATCTGTTCTGAAAACACCCGTGCGAAATCAAGGGAGCAACAGCAGCGCAACTGTCACGAAGACGGCCAGTACGAGGATGCTAAAGCCGATACCGGCCCGAAGGGGGTTGGCGTCCTCGCCGCCGACGAAACGGTCGTATACGGTTTCAGGATTTGTAATCGAGTTGACTGCCGTCCGCGTCCCGGCGACTGTCGCCCGGTCGACGGCGGCATAGAGGTCGGTGACGCCGACGACGAGCCCGCGCGTGCCGTAGAACACGGCGGGGTTGTACAGCGAGTCGACGTCGGGGACACGTCCCAGCTTCGAGAGCGGTTTCTTCGTGAGATAGAAGCCGACCAGCCCGATGAGAGCCAGAGCGACACCTTCGACGACGTGGGGGACGGTGTAGGTCGTGTAGACCTCCTCGACCACGGCCGGGTCGGTCACGTCGAAGGGCAGCAGGGCGAACAGCGCGCCGTCGAACAGGCCGTAGAACACACAGAGTGCGGCGACCCCGACCATCGCGACGGCCTGTCCGCGGTTGGCGTCCTCGACGTCGCCGTCGTACTCCCCGTGGAAGAAGGCGTAGTAGCCGAACTTGATGAACGACATGAAGGTGCCGACCCCGCCAAGCAGGAGGAGCCACTCCAGTGTGGTCCACTCGTAGAGTGGGAGCGGTCCCTTGGCGAAGGTGTAGTGAGCGCCGTCGATGACGATACCCTTGCTGACGAAGCCGTTGAAGCCGGGGAAGCCGGCAATCGACAGCGCCGCGACGGTGAAAGACCCTGCCGTAATCGGCATCTGGCGGGCCAGCCCGCCGAGTTTCTTCAGGTTCTCCTCGCCGGTGCGGTAGACGACGACGCCGGCGGTCATGAACAGCAGCCCCTTGTAGAGGATGTGGTTGAACACGTGGGCGAAGGCGCCGGCCTGCGACAGCGCCGTCCCGATGCCGACGCCGGCTATCATGTAGCCGACCTGGGACTGGATGTGATAGGAGAGGAGCCGGCGCATGTCGTTCTGGAACAGCGCGAAGGTCGCGCCGAAGACGGCCATCCCGCCGCCCATGTACGCGATGGCGACGTGGCCGTCCGGGAAGGCCCGATACATCCCGTAGACGCCGGTCTTCGTGGTGAACACGCAGAGGAAGACGCTGGCGGCGATGTGGGGTCGCGGGTAGGTGTCGGGGAGCCAGGCGTGGAGGCCGATGAAGCCGACGTTGACGCCGATGCCCACCGCTGCGAGCGCCGCGGGCAGGCCCGGTGCGATACCGGCCGTCTCGGGTCCGCCGGGGACCGAGCCAAAGAGGAAGGTGCCTTTGATAGCGTAGTTCTGGAGGATGGCCGCCATCAGCAGCGTCCCGCCGATGCCGTGGAAGACGGCGTATCGGAAGCCGGCCCGGACCGCCTTCCCTCGGTAGTGCCACACCAGCAGCGTGCTCGTCACGGCCATCAGCTCCCAGAAGAACAGCAGGGTGAGCCAGTCGCCGGCGAACACCGCGCCGAAGCTGGTGGCGACGTAGGAGTAGGCGAAGGCGGTCTGGACGCTCTCGGCCTCGCTGGCGTAGGAATACAGCACCGCGGCGATGCCGATGATGCCGAAGATAATCCCCATCAGCCGGGAGAACTCGTCGACGTTCAACAGGACCGTCTCGAAGCCGAGGAACATCGTCTCGTCGAGGTACGCACCCGAGGGGACGACCCACGCCCAGGCGAGCGCCGCCGCGGAAGCGACGATACCGAGGGCGTGCCCGGCTTTGCGGGGCAGAAACGCGATGAGGACGGCCACGGCGAGCAGAGCGACGCCGGGCGGGACCATCGTCAGGGGCCCCGCCATCAGAGCGCCACCCCCGGGAGCCCGACGACGACGGTCTCGACGATGCGCAGGAAGACCGCGAGCCGGGGCGCGATGCCCAGCGCCAGCGACAGCGTCGCCGCGGTCAGGATAGGCCCGAGCATGAACCAGGTGCTCTCCTGCCCCTGCCAGCCACGTCGGTCCCAGCCGCCCTCCGGTGGGCCCCCGTGGTGTTCGACGTCCTCGTGGCGCTTGCCGAGGTGGTCGACCTGTTCGGGCCGGGGAACCGACTCGTCGGGGTCACCCATCTCGGCGTCCGAACCGTCGCCTTCGGAGAGCGGTTCTTCCCGCCCCTCGCCGCCGTCGGTCCGCACGGCCTCGCGACCGCCCAGTACCGCGCTGATGAGGGGCTTCTCGTCGTGGCCCTCCGGCGTCTCGAAGTACGCCTGATAGACGATTGGCCAGAAGTAGGCGATGTTCAGGATGCCCGAGAACAGCAGGGCGGCGGCGAAGACGAACTGCTCGCCCTGCAGGGCGCCGATGACGATGTACCACTTGCTGACGAAGCCCGCGACGAGGGGGATACCGGCCATCCCCGCCGCAGCGACGGCGAACGCGGCCATCGTCAGCGGCATCCGTCTGCCGATACCGGCCATGTCGCTGATGTCGTCCGTGTGGGTCTCGACGTGGATGGCCCCGGCACAGAAGAACAGCGTGAGCTTCATGAACGCGTGGGCGGGGATGTGGAGTAGTCCGCCTATCAGAGCGTTCCCCTCCAGCAGGGCGAGACCCAGCACGATGTAGGAGAGCTGGCTGATAGTCGAGTACGCCAGCCGGCGCTTGAGGTTGTCCTGACGCAGGGCGATTACGCTCGCGGTCAGCAGCGTGAAGGCGGCCACCGCGGCCAGCGGGAGCGCGACGCCGAGGTCGACCATGAGGTCGGTGCCGTAAACGTCGAGCACCACGCGAGCGATACCGAACACGCCGCTCTTGACGACCGCGACGGCGTGGAGCAGTCCGGAGACGGGCGTCGGCGCGACCATGGCGTCGGGTAGCCACGAGTGGGCCGGCATCAGCGCGGCTTTCACGCCAAAGCCCGCCGCGAGCAGGGCGAACGCGGCCCGGGCGAGCGTCGGGTCCGCCGTCGCGAGCGTCTCGATACCGCCGGGGGTAAAGGCCGTAGTCCCGGTCAGGAAGAACACGAGCAGCGTCCCGCCCAAGACGGCGACGCCGCCGCCGAACGTGTACGCGAGGTATTTCCGGCCGGCCGCGCGGGCCCCGTCGGTCTCGTCGTGGGTCACGAGGGGGTAGGTCGACACCGTCAGTAGTTCGTAGAAGACGAACACCGTGAGCAGGTTCGCGCCGAAGGCGACGCCCATCGCCGAGGCCAGACTCGCCGCGAACGAGGCGAAGTACCTGGTCTGGGCGTGTTCGGCCAGCCCGCGCATGTAGCCGATGGAGTAGAAGCTGGTGACGATCCACAGCAGGCTCGCCAGCAGGCCAAAGAGGATGCCCAGCGCGTCGGCCCGCAGGACCAGCGAGAGCCCGGGGCCGAGGGTGGCCAGTTGCGTCTCGTAGACGGTCCCCGAGAGCACGCCCGGGAGCATGCTGGCGACGATAGCGAACTTCGTCCCGGCCACGGTCAGGGTGACGCCCTCGCGGACGTTCGGCCGCGTTTTCAACGAGAGAATCACGGGGATAGCGAGGGCGCTCACGAGCACGGCGGCCAGCGGTCGGATGGAGGCAACGTCAGTCATTGGTTGAGCAGAGGTGGCAGCGTCTGTTCCAGAAGCTGGTCGAGCGCGGGGACGGCGGCGGTCAGGGCCACCGCCAGCACGGCGGCGACGACGACGACGGCGAGCATCCCGGTGGAGACGCTCGCCCCGCCGTCGGCGACCGGCGCCTCCTCGCGGATGGTCGCCTCGGCGAAGTAGAGCCGTTCACCGAGGCGGGCGAAATAGGCCAGCGTCAGCAGCGTACTGACGAGCAAGACGGCGACGACCGGCCATATCTCGGCCTCGACGGCGCCGACGAGGATGTACCACTTCCCGACGAAGCCGATGGCGGGCGGGACGCCGACCATCGCCAGCGCGAGGACGGTAAAGGCCCCGGCAGCCAGCGGGGTGCGAGTCCCCATCCCGGCGTAGCCGCCGACGGTCGACGCGCCCGTCTCCCGTTCGATGATGCCGGTCGCGGCGAAGAGGCCGCCTTTCATGACGGCGTGGCCGACCAGATGGACCGTGGCACCGACGACGGCGATGGGCGTCGCGACGGTGAAGCCGGCGATGACGAGGCCGAACTGCGACACCGAGGAGTACGCCAGCATCCGCTGGACGTTGCGCTGTGAGACGGCCAGCGCGCTGCCGGCGACGATGCTCAGCGAGGCCAGTGCGACGAGCGCCCAGCGGGCGGCGGGCACCGCGGTGAGAAAGTCGACGGTAAAGACCGAGAACAGCAGGCGCGCCAGCGCGTAGGCCGACACCGTCGAGACCAGCGCCGAGATGAACGCGCTGGCGCTGTCCGGGGCGTTCGCGTAGGCGTCCGGTTGCCACGTGTGGAGGGGGAATAGCGCGACCTTCACGGTGAGCCCGCCGACCATCAGCCCGAACGCGGTCAGGACGAGCGTCGAGTCGTAGCCGACCGCGGCGAGCTTCGCGCTCATGTCCGCCATGTTGAGCGTCCCAGTCGCGGCGAGGGCGTAGCCGACGCCCAGCAGGTACAGCGACGCGCCGACGGTGCCGATGACGAGGTACTTCAGGGCCGCGACCGCGGCGCTGGCGTCGCGCCCGCTGGCGACGAGGCCGTACGCCGCCAGACCCGTGATTTCGAGGAAGACGTAGAGGTTGAACACGTCGCCGGTCACCGTCATCCCCGTAAGCCCGGTGACGAGCAGGAGGAACTGGCTGTAGAACGTGTTCTCGTGTGGGCCGGCGTGTCGCGCGTAGGCGAGGACGCCGAGCGAGATGGCACTGATGAGGGCGACGACGGCGACCGAGAGACCGTCGACGACGAGTTCGATACCGTAGGGCAGCGCGAAGCCGCCGACAGCGTAGCTGACGACGCCGTCGGTCCACACCTGCCGGGCGAGGAGGCCGGCGAGGGCGGCGTGGACGAGCGTGGTCGCGAGGGCTATCGACCAGCCGGCGCGGTCGGTGACCAGACTGGCCACCAGCGGGACGGCGCCGCCGATAATCGGTACGACGACGAGCAGGACGGGGAGGTGTTCAATCATAGTAGAGTTGCTCCAGTGTGTCTTCGTCGAGCGTGCCGTACTCCGAGTAGATGCGGACGATGAGCGCGAGCGCCACCGCCGTCAGGCTCACCCCGACGACGATAGCGGTCAGGATGAGCACGTGGGGCAGCGGGCTCACGTAGGGGCCACCGCCTTTCGTCACGACCGGCGGGTTCCCGCCGGCCCGGTAGGCCAGCGTGATGAAAAACAGGAAGATACCGGTCTGGAAGATGTTCATCCCGATGACCTTCTTCACGAGGTTGGGCGACTCGACGAGCATGTACAGCCCGATGCCGAGCAACAGGACGACGGCGTAGTAGTTGTACCGGCTCGTCAGCAGGTCGAGCTGGAGCGCGGAGAGCGTCATTGGTCGCCCTCCGCGTCGGTGACGTGGCCGAAACCGGCCGCGAGCAGGAAAAAGAGGCCGATTGCGACGCTGGCGACGATGCCGCCGATACCCAGTTCGACCAGCTCGATACCGTACTTGCTGGCTTTGGAGTAGTAGGGCATGTACGCGTTGTACTGGAGGAACTGTCCGCCAAGCGCCATCGCGCCGAGCCCGATAGCCGCAAACAGGAGGACGCCGCCGGACGCGAGCGCCGCGACGACCCGCACGTCCACCCACTGTCGCGTCGAGTCGATACCGAACGCGAACGCCAGCATCATCACGACCGAGCCCGCGATGACGCCGCCCTGGAACCCGCCCCCGGGCGTGTCCGCGCCGTGGAACATGATAAAGAGGGCGAAGGTGAGGACGAAGGGGGCCACGACGCGGACCGTCGTCATGATGATGGTCGACTCGACGTACAGCCCCGGCTCGTCGTCGACGCTCATGCGAACACCTCCCGGCGCAGCACCGACAGCGCGACGACGCCGGCGGAGAAGACGACGACGGCCTCGCCGAGCGTGTCGAAGCCTCGATAGGCCGCGAGCACCGCCGTCACCGCGTTTTTGACCTGGGTCTCCTCGTAGGCGTTCGCCAGGTAGTACTGTGTGACCTCGCCGCCCACGACCGGCGCGGTCGGGTCGCCGATGGCCGGCAGCGACGGGACGGTCGCCCCCATGACGAGGACGAACGCGCCCACGAACGCCACCGTCCGCCAGCGGACCGACTCGAACAGGCTGTCGGCGTCCGGCGTGACCGTGTTGGCGAGCGCCAGCAGGAACAGAATCGTCATGATACCCGCGCCGACGGCGGCCTCGGTCAACCCCACGTCCGGGGCCTGAAGGACGAGCCAGATGATGGAGATGCCGAGGCTGTAGGCGGCGAAGGCGATGACCGACGCCAGCGTGTCTTTCAGCAGGGCCGCCCCCAGCGCACAGCCGACGACGAACACGAGCAGGGCGGCCTGCAGCGCAGTCAGGCTCATCCGTCGCCCTCCTTTGTCCACGGCTCGATACCCTGCTCCTGTGCGGCCCGAGCGATGGCGTGGGCGGCCGTCGGGTTCGTGATGAACATGAAGACGATGAGGAAGACGGATTTGACCGTCGAGAGATTCGACTCCAGGGCCAGCGCCACCGCGGCGATTGTGAGCACGGCGCCCAGCGTATCGCTTTTCGATGCCGCGTGCGCGCGCGTGTAGATATCCGGCATCCGGACGATACCTATCGCGGCGACGGCCCCGAAGAAGGCGCCAAGCAGCGCGAGCGCGACGATGGCCCACTCGACCGGCGTCATAGCACCCCTCCGTGCTCGACGTTGAACTTCGAGAACGCTATCGAGAGCAGGAAGTTCAACAGGGCGTAGACGAGCGCCACGTCGAGGAACGTCGACTCCTCGAAGGCCGCGGCCACCAGCGCGATGGCGATGACCGTGTTCGTGCCGGCGACGTTGACCGCGATGACTCTGTCGTGGATGGTCGGGCCGACGAACACCCGATAGAGGGCGACGACGGCGAAGAGAACGAACGCCGCGGCGATGGCCAGCAGCGCGGTCGAGAACTCAACCATCCGACCGTCCCCCGTCGTCGCCGCGTTCCCGCGGCGTGGCGATTGCGGCCGCCTCGCGGCCGTAGAAGACGAACCTGACGGCCCGTTCCAGCCCGCCGTCGAAGAGGTCCTCGCGTGAGCCGGCGGTGAGGGAGTGGATGTCGAAGGCCCGGTCGGAGACGCTGATAGTGAGCGTTCCGGGCGTGAGCGTGATGCTGTTTGCGAGTGTCGTCACCGCGGCGTCGCCCCAGACGGCCGCCCGGAGCTCGACGACCTCGGGGTCGATTGGCAGGTCCGGGTGGAGGACGACGTAGGCTATCTGGAGGTTCGCGACGGCGATCTCCTTCAGGAGATACGGGGCGTAGATGACCATCCGGACGAGCTGCTTGCCGACCCGGCGGACCGAGGGCTGCTCGCTGAACGCGACCGGGGCGAGCAACACGGCGACCAGCGTCGCGGTGAGAAAGCCGGTGAAGAAATCGAGGGGTTTCCACGAGGACAGCAGCATGTAGAACAGGTAGGAGCTCCCGAAGACGGTGAGGTACTTCGGCAGCGACGCCGCGCGAGCCAGCACGGTTCGCTCCGTCCGGCGGTCGACGGGCGCCTCCTCGACCGCCGGCTCGCCGCGGGACAGCTCGATTGTGAGCGGGCGCAACATCGGCGCCGCGCCGCCGGGGCTGTACTCGGGGTCCAGCACGATTCGGTCGATGGCGGACTCCGCGGCGTATTCGAGCAACACGTCGGCGTAGTCACCGGGGCTGAACAGGTATCGGTTCGCGCCGAGCACGTCGGTGACGACCGAGAGGTCCGCGGGCGGTGTCCCGCCCGTATCCTCGTCGACCCACGCCTGGACGCGTTCCAGCAGGTCGCTGGCCGCGGCCAGTTCTTCGGGGGCGTCTGGGTCGACGGCGCGGGTACTGGCGACGTCGACGAAGTGGAGTTCGACCGGGCGGTCTTCGGCCGCCGCAGTGGCGACGTCGACGACGTAGGCGACGGTGTTGCGCACCGTCACGGAGTCGGCGACCGGGACCAGCAGACGAAACGTGTCGGGAGCAGTCACGATAGTTTGTGAGAATCCTGTATCTGTGTGGTTGAGAGGCGCTACAGTCGTTACCGGTAGCGAACGTCGGGATACGCAAAACTATTTCGCAATTAGTCGGTCGCCGATGATTGTTCGCCCAGTTTTGCGGCCAGTTTCTCGGCGACGGCGAGTCCCAGCCCCTGTTTGTCGCCGGTGTACTCCCGGTAGTCGGCGGCCTCGACGAGCAGCGCGCGGGTGCGTGTCGCGCCCATCACGCTCGCGTCGTTGGCGACGACGAAGGCGAGGTCGACCCGGTCGCGGAGCTCGCGGGCACGGGCGCACAGCGCCTCGTCGTCGCCCGCCGATTCGACCTTGAACCCGACGATGGGCAGGTCGGGGTGGTCGGCCCGGACGGTGTCGATGAGCTTCGGCGTCGGTTCGAGTTCCAGCGTCAGTCCCGACTGGCCGCTCCGTATCTTCTCGTCGGCCGCGGAGACGGTGTAGTCGGAGATGGCGGCCGCGGAGACGAGCGCGTCGGCCTCGTCGGCGATATCGGCGACGGCAGCGGTCATCTCGGCGGCCGACTCGACCGGCTCGACGGCGGCGTAGGGAACCGCGGGCCCGTCGTGGACGAGCGTCACCTCGGCCCCGAGGACGTGACAGGCCCGGGCGACCGCCCGGCCGGTCCGCCCCGAGGCGCGGTTCGAGAGGGTCCGGACGGGGTCGACCGATTCGGTCGTCGCGCCGGCCGTGACGACCACGTGACGACCGCCGAGGGGCCGCTCGCCCGCCGCCCGCGCGACCGCGGTGACGATGGCGTCCTCGGTGGCTATCTTGGCTTTCCCCTCCTCGATACGCGGGTCGACGAAGTCGACGCCCCACGATTCGACCCGGGAGAGAGCGTCCAGCACGCCGGGGTGGTCGTACATCGGCTCGTGCATCGCGGGCGCGACGACGACCGGCACGCCGGCCCCCAGCGCCGTCGTCGCCGTCGTCGTCACCGGCGTGTCGTCGACGGCCGCCGCGACTTTGCCGACGGTGTTCGCCGTCGCGGGCGCGAGCAAGAGCACGTCGCCCCAGCCGTCGACGCCACACAGCTCGACGTGTTCGACCCGACCCGTGAGTTCGGTCACGACGTCGTTCTCGGTGGCGAACTCGACGGCCCAGGGGTGGACGATACCCGTCGCGCTGTCGGTCATGACCGCCCGGACGGTGGCCCCCCGCCGGCGCAGTTCGTGGGCGAGTTCCACGGTCTTGACCGCCGCGATGGAGCCCGAGACCCCGAGGACGACGTTCACTCCCTCCAACATGCTCTGCTCTTGGCTGTCCCGGCCTAAAAGTTCGCCCGGTCGGGGGACCCGCTCAGTCCGGTCCCGGGCGATACGTCTCGCCGACGGCCACCGACAGCGTCCGCGGCCGGTTCGAGAACGAGAGGCGCTGTTCCTGGAGTATCTCGCCGTCGAGACTGAACCGAACCGACGCCGGGTGGTGGACCTCGATGGAGAGCGAGCGAGCGCGAAACCGGGTGATATACTCGGACTCGCGGCCGAGCAGCCGCTCGACGATGGCCTCGCTCATGAGGTTGAGAACCGGCACGTCTTCGATGACCGTCACGTCGAACAGCCCGTCTTCGACGTCGGCCGGCCCGTTCGTGCCCGGTGTGAACTGTCGCCCGTTCCCTATCAGGACGCTGAGGGCGTCGCCGGTCCACATCGGCGCCGCCCGCTCTCGGCCCTCGATGGTGACGGACAGCCGGAGGGACTCGAAGTCCCGTACAGTCCGCAGCGTCGTCACGACGTACGCCAGAACGCCGAACCGGCGTTTCATCGCGGCGGAGGTCTGACTGCTGGAATCCGCTGTCAGCCCGGCGACACAGGAGTTGACGAAGATGTGACCGTCGGCCTCGCCGACGTCGATACGGCGGCGTTCGCCGGACTCGACGACGTCGAACGCCGCGTCCACGCCGGTGATACCGAGCCGTTTCGCGAAGTTGTTGCCCGTCCCGACGGGGACGACACCGAGCGTGACACGGTCGAAGGCGCCGGCGCGGTGGATGCCCCGAACCACCTCGTTTACCGTGCCGTCGCCGCCGGCGGCGACCACCGTCGAAGCGCCGCCGTCGGCGGCCGCCGCCGTCAGCGCGACCGCGTCGGTGTCCGGACCCGTCTCTACGAGCGCGTACCCGAGCGCTTCCGCGTGGGTCCGCACAGCGGCGCCGTGGGTCCCGCTCCCGCTCTCGGGGTTCAGGACGACGACGGTGTCCGTCGAACGCTGTGTCATCGGCTATCGTCCCAGATACTCACAGGGTGGACGGACGACGGCTTGGTTATGACTCCAGTATCCGGCGTAAGCTCGCCGAACCCCGAGACGGGGGCGGTCTTACCGCGCTTGCTCGTCCGCTGTGACGCTCGGGTGCATCGTCGGCTCGTCGGGATATGGTGCCGCGAACGCCTCGCGCATCCGCTCTAGGGATTCGGCCTCCCGACGTTCGCGCTCTTCGTCGCCTATCTCCTCACACCCGGGTGGGACCTCGCGGTCGCGGCCGGTGAAGTAACCCTCCGGGACGGTCCAGTCGTGGTAGAAGTCCACGTCGCTGTCCTCGACCACGGCGATGCCGACCTGCGCGCCGTGGCCGGCGGCGACGATGCTCTGGTGGTGTTTCTCGGCCAGTCGGCCGGCGGCGTACAGCCCGTCGACGCCCGTCGAACCGAACTCGTCGACGCCGACGAACGTCTTCGACCCGCGGTCCAGGAGGTCCACGTCGAGCCCGTCGAGATACGTCGGGTCCGACCACGAGGCCGCGATGACGTAGTCCGCGGTGTAGCGGTCGCCGTCGGCGGCGAGCAACTCGAACCCGGAGTCCACAGCGGTGACCCGCTGGATTCGCCCGTCCTCGAACTCGACACCGGCGCTTTCGGCCTGTTCACGCTGGAGGTCGAGCAGGAGCCGGGGGTTGATACCCGCCGGGAAGCCGGGGAAGTTCTCCAGGTGGGCGTTGCGGTTCAGAATCGACTCGCCGGTCGAGACGACGGTGGTGGCGAGGTCGGCACGGGCGGTAAACAGCGCCGCGGAGAGCCCGGCGACACCGCCGCCGACGACGACCACCGAAGGGGTGTCCGCTGCCATACTGGACACGTTGCCTACGACCGGACAGAAAGCTGCCGATTCGCACCGGTCGAGCTGGAACGCCGTCACCGGTCGTTTCCGGGCCGCTACCCCCGGTATCGAAAGCTGGCGCTACCCGAAGCCTCATAACGATACACCCACTAGAAGGCCCATAATGACCGACACCGTCGACGAGGTGGACCTACCGTACGACGAGGGCGCCTCTATGCAGAAGAAAATCGAGGCGCTACAGGAACGGCTGGAGGTGCTCGAATCGCAAAACGAGGAGATGCGGGACAAGCTCCTCGACGCCAACGCGGAGAACAACAAGTACCAGCAGAAGCTCGAACGGCTGACTCACGAGAACAAGAAGCTCAAACAGTCGCCGCTGTTCGTCGCCACGGTACAGGAACTCAACGACGACGGTGCCATCATCAAGCAACACGGCAACAACCAGGAGGCCCTGACCGAGGTCACCGACGAGATGCGCGACGACCTCTCGCCGGACGACCGGGTCGCCGTCAACAACTCTCTCTCTATCGTCAAACAGCTCAACGACGAGACCGACGTGCGGGCCCGCGTGATGCAGGTCGACCAGTCGCCCGACGTGACCTTCGCCGACATCGGCGGCATCGAGGAGCAGATGGAAGAGGTCCGCGAGACCGTCGAGATGCCCCTCGTCAGCCCGGAGATGTTCGAGGACGTGGGCATCGAGCCCCCGAGCGGCGTCCTGCTGCACGGTCCGCCCGGCACCGGCAAGACGATGCTCGCGAAAGCCGTCGCCAACGAGACCGACGCCACCTTCATCAAGATGGCCGGCTCCGAACTGGTCCACAAGTTCATCGGCGAGGGCGCCAAGCTGGTTCGTGACCTCTTCGAGCTCGCCCGCCAGGAGGAACCCGCCGTCGTCTTCATAGACGAGATAGACGCCATCGCCGCCAAGCGGACCGACTCGAAGACCAGCGGCGACGCCGAGGTCCAGCGGACGATGATGCAGCTGCTCTCGGAGATGGACGGGTTCGACGACCGCGGTGATATCCGCATCATCGCGGCGACGAACCGCTTCGACATGCTCGACCGCGCCATCCTGCGCCCGGGCCGGTTCGACCGCCTCATCGAGGTGCCAAACCCCGACGTCGAGGGCCGCGAGCAGATCTTCCGGATTCACACGCGCAGCATGAACGTCGCCGACGACGTCGAGTTCGCCGAGCTGGCAGAACAGGTCGAGGACGCCTCCGGGGCCGACGTGAAGGCCATCTGTACCGAGGCCGGCATGTTCGCCATCCGCGACGACCGCACCGAGGTCCGGATGACCGACTTCCACGACGCCTGGGCGAAGATACAGCAGGAAGAAGACGAAGACGAAGACGTCTCCCGCACCTTCGCCTAAACTCGCCGAGCGGATTCGACTCGCGTTCCAGAACACGGAAACCTCCGCGATTCTCAGAGCCAGTATGGCCGTCGCAGACAGACTCCAGTCGCACGCGAAAGCGTCCCCGCGCCGTGTCACCGCCGTGTTATCGCTCGTCGGCTACGTGCTCGTCTTCGGGACCTTCGGGGGTGTCTTCCCGTTCCCGTCCATCAGTAACGAGACCGTTATCCTCCTCAGTGACGCCATCGCCGTGGTCAACACCGCGGCGCTGTCGGCGATTGTCGCCGGCGTCTACTTCATCCGGACCGACCAGGTCGCGAAACACCGGGCCGCGATGCTGACCGCGTTCGGGCTCATCATCGCCTTCCTCGCGATGTATCTCCTGAAAGTCGGCGGCGGCTTCGAGAAGGCGATTCTGGTCGAAGGGCCGGTCTACTGGGCGTATCTGGCGATGCTCGCCGTCCACATCATCCTGTCGGCCGTCTCCGTCCCGGTGGTCGTCCACGCCGTCGTCCTCGGGCTCTCACACAGCCCCAGCGAACTTCGTCAGACCGCCCACGCGAAGGTCGGTCGCGTCGCGGTCGCCGCGTGGGGCCTCTCGCTCTTCCTCGGTATCGTCACCTACGTCATGCTGAACCACATCTACATGTGGGAACCGCGCGGCGAGGCGGCGTTGCTGCTCGCCTTCGTGGGACCGAAACTGCGCGACTGAGTCGGCGGTCGCGCGAACGGCTATCGGTTCGGCCAATCGAATCAGCTAACTTGTTCGTGTGTGTACATTTACTATGGACGCGAGCGCTACCAGTTCACCACTCGACGACGTCGAGTACCTCGCTCGGTCCGCCCACCGTGTGACGGCGCTTACCGCCCTGACCAAGCGGCCGCGGAGTCGGGACGAACTCCTGTCGTTGACCGGGGTCTCTCCCTCCACGATGCGGCGAACGTTGCGGGCGTTCGAGGAGCGTCGCTGGGTCCACCGTCGGGACGGGCGATACGAGGCGACGGAGCTGGGGGCCTTCGTCACGGCGGGGCTGACACAGCTGCTCGACCGACTGGAAACCGAACGGCTGCTGCGTGACACCTGGGAGCTGTTGCCGACCGAGGAGCGCGGATTCACCGTCGGTATGTGGTCGGACGCGGTCGTGACGACCGCAGCGTCGGAGAACCCGTACCGCCCGGTGAACAGATTCCTGTCGTTGCTCGGTACAGCCGACCGGTTTCGGCTCGTCGGGTTCGACCTCGCGGTGCTCGAACCGTGTCTGGCGGATATCTGTGACCGAGTTATCGACGGTGCGGACGCGGAGATTATCGAGGCGCCGGCCGTCGTCGAGTCCCTCCGTTCGACCTATCCGGAGCGGTCAGCCCGGGCCCTGAACAGCGGGAATCTCGTGGTCCGGACACACGACGACCTGCCGCCGTACGGCTTTGGCGTCTTCGGCGACCGCGTCGCCGTCACAGGGTACGACGCCGAGAGTGGGACAGTGCGTGTGATTATCGATACCGACGCGCCGGAGGCACGAGAATGGGTGAAATCACGCTTCGAGCGCTACCGGCAGGAGCGGTCGCCGCTCGCGCTCGAATCGCCCGGCGGCCGGTAACTCGGAGGCAGCCACCGCCCGGCGGGCAGGGACTGGGAACCCGTCAGTCGCTGCGCTCGTGTCAGTCGGTAGCTACCTGACGCAGGCGCCCGTCCGTTCGATATAGTGATAGACAATGACTGACGCACACCGGCTCGACTGTGAGGCCCAGGCCAACGACTGCCGATTTATCGTCCAGTCAGAGGACGAAACCGAGGCCATCAGCCTGGCACAGAGCCACATGCGGGAGGCCCACGGGAAGGATTTCACCGACGACGAACTCCGCGAGGAACACCTCCAGACGGTGTGAGAGCGATGGAATCCACAGAACAAACGCTCACGGGGACCGAAGTCGAACGCGGTTCGAGGCTCCAGCTCGGCTCCATCCTGATGACGCTCGCCGGGGTCGCGTTCGTCGGCTACGGCGTCGTCTTTCTGGTGTTGAACTTCGTCGGGGGCGGCTTCGAAATCGGGGTGAGTACACTGGGCGGGCTGACGCCGGCGGAGCTGAACCCGGCCGTCGCGTACTACATCAGCCACCTGCACGTCGCGACGGCGGCCTTTATCATCTCGACCGGCATCGCGGTGACGGCGCTCTCGTGGTACGGCGTCCACCAGCGCCTGCGGTGGGCGTGGGCCACCGCCGTGGTCGCCGCGGTCGTCTCCCTCGCCCTCGCGCTCCCGATGCACTGGACCGGCGGGGCGTTCGCCCACGACTGGCTGACCCATCTCGGGCCCATCTACCTCGCCACCATAGTGTTCGTGGTCGGGGCCGTCCTCGCGTATCAGGGGATGGCCGAATCCTAACGGCCACGCGTTTTTCGACGAGACACCCGCGACGAGCGGGTAGTTCGGCAGGAGGACGGTTCGCCCTACGCCTCCGGAGCGTCAGTCCGTCCGCGGCAACAGCGCCGCCCCGATCGCAAAACCGACGACGGCACAGACGCCGAGCACCGCCAGCGGCCCGAATACCTCGCCGCTCCCGGTACTGACCGCTCGCACGCCGCGGGAGAAGTAGGTCAGCGGCGAGAGCCACGTCGGGAACCACGACGGCAGTAGCTCCGGGGGCACGAACGTCTCCGAGAGGAAGAGGAGCGGCAGCGCGATACCGTTGCTCGCGGAGATGACGCCGTCCTGTGAGCTCGCCAGGCTGCCGAGCATCGCGCCGACGCCACAGAACAGCGCGACGCCCAGCACGACGAAGGGCAGGAGCAGCGGCGAGAACACGATGTCCGCACCGGTCAGGACCACCATCAGCCCCAGCAGAACGAGCCCCGCGAGCCCGATGATGACCGTGTTGACCAGCGTCTGGGCCAGCAGCCACTCGGGTCGGGTCAGCGGCGTGGTCGCCAGCTTCTCGAACCGGTTGCCGTCGCGGTGGCGGGCGACCTCGCTGCCCACCCGCGACAGCGGCGTAAAGAGGACGACCACAGCGAGATACCCCGAGACGTAGTAGGCTGGCTCGCGGGTGAACAGCCCGCCGCCGCCGGGCCGTGTCTGGACCAGCACGCCGAAGATGACGACGATGATGAGCGGGAAGAAGAAGGTGAAAAAGACCGCCGTCCGACGGCGCAGGAACGCGCGGCTCGCGGCGCGTGACTCGGAGCGCAGGCGGCCGAGGCGACTCATCTGGCACCCCCTGCAGGGGCCGTCTCGCGGGGCTCGCCCGCGCGGCCGACGCCGGTGCCGGTGAGTTCCAGATACACGTCCTCCAGGTCCGGCTGTTTCCACGTCAGGCTGTCGTATGCCAGCCCGGCCGCGTCGAGTGCGTCGACGACGCCCCCGATTGACTCGGGCCGGACGCCGTAGACGACGAGGCGCCCGTTCCGCAGCGCCGTCTCGGCCGGGTAGTCGATAGCGTCGAGCGCCCCGTCGTCGAACTCCCCGTCGACGACGAGCTGGCTATCGGCGCCGTGTTCGGCGACCAGCGCCTCGGGCGCGTCCAGCGCGACGAGCCGCCCGTCGGCCAGCAGGCCGACGCGGTCGGCCAGTCGCTGGGCCTCCTCCATGTAGTGGGTCGTCACGAGGATGGTGACGCCGCGGTCCGCGAGCCCTTCGAGCAACCCCCACAGGGCCTGTCGACCGGCGGGGTCGATACCCGTCGTCGGCTCGTCCAGCACGAGCAGGTCCGGGTCGTTGATGAGCGCCGTCGCCACGCAGGTCCGGCGCTGTTGCCCGCCGCTGAGGTTCTCGTAGTGCGTGTCGGCGGTGTCAGCGAGACCCACGTCGGCGAGCACGTCGTCGACGTCGCGCGTCTCGTCGTAGAGGCCGGCGTAGTAGGCCACGAGCTCGCGGGCGGTCAGTCGCTCGTGGGGGGTAAACGACTGCGGGAGCAGGCCGATGCGGGCCCGGTCGACCGCCGTCGGCGGTTCGCCGAACAGTTCGACGCGTCCCTCGGCGTCGGTCGTCCCGGTCAACGCCCGGACGAGCGTCGTCTTTCCGGCCCCGTTCGGTCCGACCAGCGCCAGCACCTCGCCCGCCGTCGCCGACAGCGACACCCCGTCGAGTGCGACGGTGTCGCCGTAGCTCCGGCGAACGTCTTCAGCGACGAGTACCTCGGTCATGTTGCACCGTCAGATTCGGTCGCCGAAAGCCGTTCCGTTCTCCGGCGGGTCAGAGCCGCTCGCGGACCCGCCGGACGATGTCGTCGACGCCGTAGTCGTCTTCGCCCTTCTCGTACACCGCCTCGCCGTCGACGGTGACGCGGAAGACGCCGTGGTCGCCCATCACCAGACTCACGCGGTCGAGGTCCGTCTCCAGGCCGGTCAGAATCGCTCGCTCCACGTCCAGCGCCCGTTCGCGAAAGCCACACGGGACGCAGTACTCGATTTCGACGTCGGTCATGGGCGGCGCTACGGCGGCGGCCGTGACAAAGGCACCGGACCGGCCGGCAGTCAGCTCCGCAGCCAGCCGACGAGGGTGACGTCGAACCGGTGGACGGCGTAGAGCAGACCGACCGACGCCAGGAACACCGCCGTCGAGAGCCCGTAGGACTGGTAGAGCGCGGCCTGATACAGCGTCGCGCCGACGCCGGCGAAGCCGCCAACGACGGAGGCGACGATGGGGAGGACACAGCTCACACACGAGAAGAGCCCGAGCAGACCGCCGGCGACGCCGCCGCTGGCGTCGACGACGGTGACGTACACCAGATACGAGAGCGCGAGGTAGCCCGCGACCTTCCAGGGCGTGACGACGACGGCGAGGCTCGAACCGCTGTAGACGAACGACGGCGCAAAGCCCGGCGGCGCCGCGAGGACGACTCGCAGTCCGCCGCCCGTGCCGCCGAGACCGACGACGCCGCCGACGTACCCGAGCACCAGCCCGTAGCCCACGGCGACGGCGGCGGCGACAGCGCGGCGCCGGGCGGAGGCGGGCGCCGCCCGGACCCGGAGGAGGACCCAGCCGGCGACGTTGAGCCAGACGAACGGGAAGCCGAGCAACACCGGGTCCGTCGCGGCACCTGGGAGCAAGAGGAGATACAGCATGACCGCAAGTAGCTCCGTGTTCAAAACGACGGCCCACAGCGCGAGCGAGCGCCCCTCGGGAACCAGCCCGCGCAGGTCCCCATCGAGCGTGCTCATATCGCGAGGGCGTCGACGACGACGGCCACCAGCAGGAGGCCCAGATAGGCGTTCGAGGCGTGGAACGCGCGGAACGCCGCGCCCTCGGTCTGTTCACGGTGGAGTCGGATGACCGCCCAGAGGAAGACGGCCCCCACGACGGCCGAGGTGAGCGCGTACACCCAGCCAAGCGAGGTCAGCGCCGCGAGCACGCCCGACCCCACGAGCGTCGCCCCGAGATAGTAGACGATGTGTTTTCGCGTCTCGGTCTCCCCGCGGACGACCGGCATCATCGGGAAGCCCCCTTTCTCGTAGTCGTCCTTGTACGCGAGCGCCAGGTTGTAGAAGTGCGCGGGCGTCCACAGGAAGATGACGCCGGCGAGCGCCAGCCCGGGCAGGCCGATACTCCCGTCGATAGCGACCCAGCCGATGAGCGCCGGAAGCGCACCCGCGGCCCCGCCGATCACCGTGTTCTGGACCGTGTTGGGTTTCAGCACGAGCGTGTAGATGACGCTGTAAAAGAGGATGGCCGTCAGCCCGAGCGCCGCGGCCAGTACGTTGACCTGCCAGAACAGGAACAGCGCGGCCGCCGCGAGCGCGAGGCCGAAGGCCATCGCGTTCCGGACCGGAATCGTGTGCGTCGCGATAGGTCGGTCCGAGGTCCGGTCCATCCGCTTGTCGATGTCGCGTTCGAGCACGTGGTTGAACGTCCCCGAGGAGCCGATAGCCAGCACGCCGCCCCCCAGCGTCAGGAGGACGGTCCGAATCGAGAGCCCGGGACCGGACGCGAGCGCCATCCCGGCGGCGGCGACCAGACACAGGAGCCACATCAGCCGGGGTTTCATCAGCCGGAAGTAGGCGTTCGCCGTGCCCAGGACGCGCTGGCGCGTCGAGAGCTGGGCCGTCGGCGCCGCGGGCTCGTCGGTCTCCTCGGGCATCGGTGCGGGCGAGAGGTCGTCGACCGGTTCCTCGTCGTCGCTGCCGGTCTCGGCTTCGAGATGCCACGCGAGCGCGAGGACGAACGAGACGAAAATCGCCATCCCGACACCCAGATGGGCGCCGGGGAGCACGCCGGCAGCCCCGGAGGTAGCGACGAACGCGCCCAGCGCTATCTGGACCGGGTACAGTGCGATGGCGGCGAGTAACGCCGCTTTCACCCGGCCCCGGGTCGCTGTCCGGAGCCCCAGTGCGACTGTGCCCAGCGCGAGGAGGCCGACCGCCGCAGCGGTCAGCCGGTGGCCCCGCGCTATCAGCAGGTCGGGCTCGGCGAGCGTCACCGGCCCCTGACACAGCGGCCAGGAGCTGCAGGCGGCGACGGCGTCGGTGATCGCGGCCGTCGCGCCCGCGATGACGAGCAGGTAGACGCCGACGGCCGTCGCGGCCAGTAGCCCGGTGAAGGTCCGGCTCTCTGCCATTGGTGTATCCTTTGAGTACGGACACTTAGACTCCTCGCTTTTCCGCCCAGTGGCGCGGTGTGGATGGAAGTCAGCCGGGAGTCGGGAGTGTGAGTGAAGTGTCACATCCGGCCGGCTGTGCGGACTGGTGGCAGCAAAGACTAGCGGGCAGTCGACACGGGGCGGCACTGAAAACGCAGACCGTTCCGGGAGGTGAGACAGCAGTTATTTATCCCCGAAATCCTAAGCCGCGCACATGAATCGGAGACGCGCCGGTCTGGTCGCGCTGTTCGGCGCTGCGCTGTTCGCACTCGCCGCCGAACCCGTCGCAGCACAGCCATCGGCATCCACGACGGTCGAGGAGATTTGGAACCTCAACATGAATCTGCTCTACGTCGCGATCCCGATTACCGTGCTGGTCGAGGGAATCCTCATCTACACGGTCTGGCGGTTCCGCAATCAGGAGGAACCACTGCCGACCATGGAGAACCGCCGACTGGAGATCACGTGGACCATCGCGACGGCCATCATCCTCCTGTTCGTCGGGGTCGCCTCCTATCAGGTGCTTGCGAACCCCTTCGTCACGGCCGAATCGACCAATCAGGTGGAGTTACAGACCGAGGACGTCGCACACGTCGAGGTGCAGGCGTACCGCTACGGCTGGACGTTCTACCACAACGGGTCGAGCTTCGACGGGACGACCGCCGTGAGCGAAACGGGGACGCTCAAGTTACCGGCGAACCAAGAGGTGAACATACGGGTCACCTCGCGTGACTGGCTCCACGCGTTCCACGTGCCGAGCCTGGGGCTGAAAGCCGACGCCTTCCCGGGGCAGTACAACAACCTCCGGACGGTGCCGACCGAGACGGGGACCTACCAGCTGTACTGTGCCGAGTACTGTGGCTCGGGTCACTCCCAGATGCTGGGCACCGTCGAAGTGGTCCCGCAGGACGAGTACCAGCAGTGGCTGAGCGACCAGCGCGCTTCGGCCGAGGGTAGCGGGAACTCGACGAGCGCCGACAGCACGCAGTCGAACACCACGCAGACGCCGACCGGCACGGCCACCCCGGCCTGAACGGACGGTCTCTTCTCCGGTACTGTTAGGCGCCGTAGTTCCGTAGCAGCCGTATGGAGTACTTCGAGGCGCTCGCTGTCGGCGACACCGATAGCTTCGGCGACTACGAGGTCACGCGCGAGGAGCTGACGGCCTTCGCCGGTCGGTACGACCCACAGCCGATACACACCGACCCGGACGCGGCGGCCCAGTCGATGTTCGGCGGGCTCGTCGCCAGCGGCTGGCACACGGCGGCGATGACGATGCGGCTCCTCGTCGACCACCAGCTGGCCGACTCGCGGGCACTGGGGGCACTCGGCGTCGATTCGCTCCGCTGGCCCGAACCAGTCAGGCCCGGCGACAGGCTCTCCGTGCACACCGAGATCAGCGAGAAGGAACCGTTCGACGACGAGCGGGGACGGGTCGCTATCGACGTGACGACGACCACCGACAGCGGCGACACCGTCCTCTCGATGGTCGGACAGGTGCTGTGGGAACGGCGCTAGCCGGCCTCAGCTACAGAGGTTGACCGTCGCGTAGACGACCCCTCGGTTGTTGACCGTGACGCCGACACCGATTCGACCGGCGTCGGGGATGAGGAGTTTGCTCTGTGCGCCCCTCGTCGACAGCCACCCGTCGACGAGAGCGCGGGCGACGGCCGCGTCGTCAGCGTTGAACTGCTCGGTCCCGTCTTCGGTGTACGTGTCGCCGGCGACGGTCCCACCGACCACTTCCAGGTCGTCGTTATCCGGGCTCACGACGTAGTTCCCGTTGACGTTGACCCCACAGGTCTGAAACAGCCCGTTGTTCTCGTAGCGGTCCGCGCTGGTGACGCCGTCGATCGTGTGGTTCACCCGCCCCGCCTCGGCCATCGAATCGGCGTGCCTCTGCGCCATCCTGCGTACCGTACCGGCCGTGGTACCCTCGGTGGAGAGCTCTTCACGCCCGTCATCGGCGCGCGCATCGTTGACGTACTGGACGATGTAGGAGCTGATGTTGGCCCCGTTGAACTCACGCGCTGGTATCGACTCGCGCTCGCCCGCCGGTTCTGGGTCCGAGTCCTGCTCGGACGCCGGCGTCGGCGTCGGCGTGGAGGCCGGGGCCACTGGTGTGGCCGTCGCCGCCGGCTCGTCCGCCTCGGTGGTTTCGGCGGCCGGCGGTCCACTGACGTCGGGACCGCCGACCTGCATGCCGACGAAAATCCCGGTGCCGAACACGGCAAACAGCACTACTGCAGCGAGACTGAGGAAGGCTTTGTTGACCATCTGGCTCCCAGTTACGTGTACATTCATGTAAGTGTATAGCCTCACTGGGGCCGTCGGAAAAGCACATAAGCCCGCGGTGGCGACTGGGTGACATGGTCGAGAACGTCATCTGGCCGGTCGCGTTCGATGCGGACCGCTCACGGAGCGAGGGGCGTCGGGTCCCGCGTGACCTCGCGGTCGCCGAGCCGACGGCCGACGAGATAGCCAAGGCAGTCCAACAGGTCGGATACGACGCCGTCATCGAGCGGGAGAAGACGTACCCGCGCGAACACGAACAGCGCGGACGCGTCGTCGTCAAGGACGCCGACGACGCCACGAAGACGGACCTGCTGGGGGCCGTCGCCGCGTACATCCAGGTGCTGCGCGAATGAGACGCGTCGGGTCGGTCGAGCGACTCGCGCAGGGGCTGGCCGTGGTCCGGTCGGCCGACGAGGAGTTCGCGGCTATCGGGACCCGGCTCGTCGACGACGAACTCCGGACCGTCGGAAAAGTCGTCGACGTGTTCGGCCCGGTCGACAGTCCGTACATGGCCGTCTCACCCGGCAGTAGCGTTCATCTCCCCGCCGTTCTCGGCTCGCCGCTGTACGCCCGCTGACACTGCCGGCAGCGTGAGTCCGTAACGCTGAAAGCCGGTCCTGTCGGACGGCTTGTCATGGACCGACGCTGGCGTGCCCTCGCCGGGTGTACGCTCATCGCACTCATCTTCCTCTTCGTCCAGCTCGGCGCGCTCGCACTCGTCGAACCCTTCGAGACCGCCGGCTATCAGGCCGTCGAGGACCCGTCCGACCCGACAAACAGCATCGTCTACATCGGGGCCATCCTGCTGGCGACGGCCGGGATGTTGCTCGCCTTCCGGTACGACGCCGACCAGCTGATACGGGGCCTCATCGTCTTTTCGAGCGCGTGGCTCTCGCTGTACATCTTCCGTCTGGTCGTACCCCCGGTGTACGTAGTGGGCGGGTTCAACGTGCTCGCGGTGGGCCTCGCGACACTGCTCGGCGTCGGACTGCTCGTCCACCCCGAGTGGTACGTCATCGACACCGCCGGCACGGTGATGGGTGCCGCCGCCGCCGGCCTGTTCGGTATCAGCTTCGGTGTCCTCCCCGCCCTGGTGTTGCTGTCGGTACTCGCCGTCTACGACGCCATCAGCGTCTACGGCACCGAGCACATGCTGACGCTGGCCTCCGGCGTCATGGACCTGAAGGTCCCCGTGGTGCTGGTTATTCCACTGTCGCTGTCGTACTCCTATCTGGACGCGACGACGCCGGACCCGACGGAGAGCGCGGACGAATCGGCGGACGCCGACGATACCGACGAGGATGCGACCGAATCGGCGGACGCCGACGATACCGACGAAGCAGCGACGACCGACGAGGGGCCCCTGGACCGGGACGCGCTGTTCATCGGGCTCGGTGACGCAATCATCCCGACGGTGCTGGTCGCCAGCGCCGCCTTCTTCGCGCCCGCCGGCGTCCGGACCGTACTCGGGGTGCCACTGCCGGCCGTGACGGCGATGGTCGGGACGTTCGTCGGTCTCGCGGTGTTGCTCTGGATGGTGCTCAAGGGCCGGGCCCACGCCGGCCTCCCGCTGCTCAACGGCGGGACCATCGCTGGCTACATCGTCGGTTCGGTAGCGGCCGGCATCGGCCTCGTCGAGGCCATCGGACTCCCGCCGTACATCTGAGGCTGCGCCGCTAGCGACCCATCGCGTCGCTCGCGGGGGCGAAAGAGATCTCCTCGCCGACGCCCTCCTCGACTGCGCGGTCGTAGAGCAGCTTCGCCGACGCCACCGTCTCGATAGCGGTGCCCCCCGAGTCGAACACCGTGATGTCGTCCGGGGACTCCCGGCCGGGCGCGTCGCCGACGAGGACCTCGCCCAGTTCGGCGTGGATATGCGTCTCGTCGACGGCCCCGTCCTCCTGCGCCGCGATGAACGACCCAGCGTCCCGCGTGACGCGGGCACGGAGGTCCGGGACGTACGTCGCGCGCTCGATAGTCGTAGTGTCGAGTTCGCGCTTCTCGGGGTGGTACTGACCCATCGCCGTGACGTGCGTGCCCGGGTCGAGCATCTCGCCGTCGAACACCGGCTCGGCGGCGTTCGTCGCGGTGACGACCACGTCGGCCCCCTCGACGGCCGCCGCCGACGACGCGACCGCGGCGACGGTCGCGTCCAGTTCCTCGTTCATCTCGGCGGCGAACGACTGGCGGTTTTCCTGTGTGGGCGAGTACACCTCGACGCGGTCGAAATCGCGAACCGTCGCGGTCGCCCGGAGCTGTCCGCGGGCCTGTGTGCCGCTACCGATGATAGCGAGATCGGCGGCGTCGACCGGTGCCAGCGCGTCGACGCCGACGGCACCGGCCGCGCCCGTCTTGTGTGGGTTCATGCTCGCGCCGTCGAGCAGAGCGAGCGGGTCCCCCGAGTCGGCGTCGAAAATCGGGAGCGCGAAGTGGGCGTCGCGCCCCGAGAAGCCGGCTGCGTACGTGTAGCCTCCCATCGCGCCGGTGTCGGGAAGGATAGCGAGATACCCCGTCAGCATCCCCGCCGGTGCCTCGTTGAACAGCGTCGTACGGGGTTCCGCCGGCGCGCCGTGGCCGCGCTCCCGGTATCCGGCACGGACGGGGGCGACGTACTCTTCGGGACTGGCGAGGTCGGCGATTTCGGCACTCGAAAGAAACAGGGCGGTCGACATGCGCGGTGATAGGACCGACGGCGCCTTAACGCCGGTGGCAGAAACAGCAGAGAGAAAACTGACGGGTCGCCGACGGGCTACTCCGTGGCCTGCACTGGGTCGGACTGGACGGACTCGGTGGGCTCGGTGGGGACGGGGTCGACCGGCGCACGCACGAACATCGCGTGGCCGATGAGACCGACCGCGACGACCGACGCCATCGGGATAGCTGTCGTCAGAGCGAAGCCGGCGACGACGAGACTACCAGTGATTCCTGCCATCGCGAGGGGGATAAGTCCAAGGACAATGTCGTAATAACCCGTCATGATTGTAAATTATAGTATGGCCGATGGGTACATAAGCGTTTCGCGTAAATCCTGTATAGTATTTTGTGTAGGCACCAGATACTTCCTTGGATTAATCGATGTGGCATATCCATAAGTTATGAGAATATAGCGCGACTCCGAGGGGGCGTTATTCGACCCCCGAAACCGCTGTAGTACGGCCTCAAAACGGCTTTTGTCGGCATCTCACTATCGAGTGTCGACAGACTGCAGACCCGAGTGACGGGCGGTCGGACCGTGTCGGGAGGAGCCCACCCGGTCCGGGTGAGCCGGTATTTTCAGCATCTGAAATCGGATATCGGTCGGCTTGGGGATTGGGCTGAGTTATTTTACGGAATGATAACTGGGTCCGAGTGCTTATAATCGGTAACGAGATATCACAGAGTGGAGGGAGTGTCCCGGGGCTTGCCCCGGCGAAACCAATGAGTACGAACGCCACGAACGACACGAACGACGCCCAAAGCGAGGAATCGGCACGGCGATACGCCGAGTTGAACATCGGTGACGAGGAGTTCGTCATCTACGACCGGGAGAACCACCAGGCGTGGATCCAGTCGTCGATGTCCCTCGACGTAGCCGACCTCCGGTAGCGCTACGCCCCGGGCCAGCGACCGCCCAGTTCTACACCCGTCTATCCGTCGAGTAGCACCGTCGCACCGCCTCGCCACAGACAGAGCAGGGCGCCCCCGACGAGAACCGAGACGATAGCGAACGTAAGCGCCGCGTCCCCGTGGAAGACGGCCGTCGCTCGAAGCACCTGTGCGATGTACACTGCACCGATCCAGCTCAGAAGCGTCACCGGAATCGAACTGACGAGTGTCCCCGGGGCGTCGCTGTCGTACAGCCCGGCGAAGACGGCCACCGCCAGCCACCCGATGAGAAACGGCGCGAGGGTCCCGGCGACCCGCCCCACGTCGACGAGCGGGTTGTAGCCGTGTGTGTACTCACCGACGGCGACGAACAGCAGTATCGCGCCGATGTCGCCGGCCGCCAGTGTGGCCGTCTTCGAGGAGAGGTCGATGGGAGTCAGGTCCGCCCTCGCAACGCTCATGCCCCGACTTTGGACTCAGCCTACTTCGCTTCCCCGTTTTCGGCGACGCCGGCGACCGTGTAGCCAACGCCGCTCTCGACGGTTCTCGGGGCCAGTCCCGCCCGCTGCAGCCGTTCTGCCAGCGCCGCCGGCCGGTAAAACACCGAGTCGAAGCCGACGAGGTGTTCGGCGGCGACCAGCCCGCGGCCCCGGAGCGTCCCCGGGTCGAACTCCCTGACGACGAGAACGCCGCCCGGAGCGAGCACGCGGGCCGCCTCCGACAGCACGTCGTCGACGGGCCCCATGTGGTGGAGCGCGTCGACGACGAGCACCGCGTCGACGCTCCCGGAGCGAACCGGCAACTGACTCGCGTCGCCGAGCACCGCGTCGAGGCCGTGGGTCCGGGCACGGCGGGTCATCCCCGGGGCCGCGTCGAGGACGACACGCTCGGGGAGAGCCAGCCGGCGTATCGCCCGACCCGGCCCACCGCCGACGTCCAGCGCCCGCTCGACCTCGCGGTCGGCACACGCCAGCCCGGCCCGGAGCGTGCTCGCGCGGGCGCGGGGCATCAGCAGGTCGTACAGCGGCGCGAACCGGTCGAACGGTCCGATATCGCCGTGCATACCCGACGTTGGCCCGCCGCGGGTAAAGCCGGCCGGGTCGCGGGGAACTACATGGCCCGCGCGGGAACACACCGTATGGAGTTCGCGCTGCTGGGCTGGCCCGAGGACGACCACCGGCTCCGGCTCGACCACCGACAGTTCGCCTACGCGGGGAAGTTCGTGATGACCTCGACGGGGAAAGCCGTCGTGGGCGACGACGGCGTCGTGGCCGCGGTGGCGTTCGACGCCGACCGGACCGACCCGGACACGCTGTGTGTCCGTTACGTCACTGTCCGGAGAGACCGCCGAGGCGAGCGGCTCGGACCGCGGCTACTCCGGTTCGTCCGCGAGCGGGCCCGCGAGCGGGGCTACGAGCGGGTCACCATCAGCGTGAACAACCCGTTCTCGTATCAGGCGGCCTATCGCGCCGGCTTCTCCTTTACCGGTGTGGAACACGGGCTGGCCGAGTTGACACTCGAATGGCCCGGCGACCGGAGCGCGGAACGCTACCGAGCGGGACTGGCGGTGTTCCGCGAGCGGGACCTGTCCGACGAGGAGCAGGCCTTCCTGGACGAGCACATAGACGGCGAGCCGCCAGACGTCCTCGACGCGCCCACCTGACCGGGATTGCTCGGCCGCGCCCCAGTACGGGGCACGCTTCGTCCGGAGTCGGACCCGGATGATTCAAATCGCTGTCCACCCAACGCCCGTCCAATGGGAAACGCTGACCTGCGCTCGCTGGCGGCGCTCGAAGACGTCGCTTTCGAGGACCTGGACGGGACTGTGGTCGCGGTCGACGCCCACAACTGGCTCTACCGGTATCTCACGACGACGGTGAAGTTCACGAGCGACCACAAGTACACCACCGACGACGGCGCCGAAGTGGCGAACCTCATCGGCGTCGTCCAGGGACTGCCGAAGTTCTTCGAGCACGACCTGACGCCCGTGTTCGTCTTCGACGGCGCGGTCACCGAGCTCAAGGACGACGAGGTCCAGAAGCGCCGCGACCAGCGCGAGAAGTACGAGGAGCAACTGGCAGACGCCCGCGAGTCCGGCGATTCGGTCCGGGTCGCGAAGCTCGATTCTCGGACCCAGCGACTGACACAGACGATCGTCGAGACGACCCGCGAACTGCTCTCCCTGCTCGACGTCCCCGTCGTCGACGCCCCAGCCGAAGGGGAGGGGCAGGCCGCCTACATGGCCCGGCAGGGCGACGTTGACTACGTCGGCACCGAGGACTACGACGCCCTGCTCTTTGGCGCGCCCTACACCCTGCGCCAGCTCACCTCGAAGGGCGACCCCGAGCTGATGGACTTCGAGGCCACGCTCGACGCGACCGGACTCACCTGGGAGCAACTGGTCGACGCCGCCATCCTCATGGGGACGGACTTCAACGAGGGTATCTCGGGTATCGGGCCCAAAACCGCGGTCAAGCTACTCGACGAACACGGAGACCTCTTTGCGGTCCTGGAGGAGCGAGGCGAACATATCGACCACGCCGACCGCATCCGCTCGCTGTTTCTCGACCCCGCCGTGAGCGACGACTACGAGATTCCAGACGATATCGACCCCGACCTCGACGCCGCCCGCGCGTTCGTCACCGAGGAGTGGGAGGTCGACGCCGAGGAGGTCCGGCGGGGCTTCGAGCGAATCGACGAGTCGGTCGTCCAGACCGGGCTGGACCGCTGGACCTGAGCTCCCCCGTAGGCCGGCAGAACTGGCGACGGCGACGTGGACCGGTGGCTTTTACGAGCGGGCGGCCGACCCCTCGGGTATGAGCGACGAGTTCAGGACCGAACGGGACAGCCTCGGAGAGATGCAGGTGCCGGCCGACGCCTACTGGGGGGCACAGACACAGCGAGCCATCGAGAACTTCCCTATCAGCGACGTGACCTTCGGGCGGCGGTTCGTCCGCGCGCTCGGTGTCGTGAAGAAGGCCGCCGCAGAGGCCAACCGCGACCTCGGGATGATTCCCGACGACAAGGCCGACTGCATCGTCGAGGCCGCGGACGAGGTCATCGCCGGCGACCACGACGACCAGTTCCCGGTCGACGTGTTCCAGACCGGGTCGGGCACCTCCTCGAACATGAACGCGAACGAGGTCATCAGCAACCGCGCGACCGAAATCTACGGCGGCGACATCGGGACCCGCGAGATACACCCCAACGACCACGTCAACTTCGGGCAGTCGAGCAACGACGTGATTCCGACGGCGATGCACGTCGCCGCGCTGGAGGCCGTCGAGAAAGACGTGATTCCCGGGCTGAAGACGCTCCGAGACGCGCTCGCCGACAAAGAGGACGAGTTCGACGGCGTCGTCAAGACCGGCCGCACCCACCTGCAGGACGCCACGCCCATCACGCTGGGACAGGAGTTCTCGGGCTACCGCACGCAGGTCGAGAAAGGCATCGCCCGCGTCGAGGACACCCACAGTCGGCTCTCGGAACTCGCACTCGGCGGGACCGCCGTCGGCACGGGGCTGAACACCCACCCCGAGTTCCCCGCGAAGGCGGCCGAGTACATCAGCGAGGAGACCGACCTGAACTTCCGCGAGGCCGACAATCACTTCGAGGCCCAGGCCGCCCACGACGCGATGAGCGAGGCCCACGGCGCCCTGCGCACCGTCGCCGGTTCGCTGAACAAGATCGCCAACGACCTCCGGCTGCTCGCCTCCGGGCCGCGCAACGGGCTCGGCGAGATAGACCAGCCGGAGAACCAGCCCGGCTCCTCCATCATGCCCGGGAAGATCAACCCCGTCGTCGCCGAGTCGGTCAACCAGCTCCACAAGCAGGTCGTCGGCAACGACGCCGCGGTCTCGGCGGGCGCCGCCGAGGGCCAGATAGACCTGAACCTCTACAAACCCGTGCTGGCCTCGAACTTCCTGCAGTCCGCACGGCTCATCGCCAACGGGTCGGAGGTGTTCGCCGAGAAGTTCGTCGCCAAGCTCGAAGCCGACGCCGAACACTGCGCCGAGCGCGTCGAGCAGTCGATGGCACTGGCGACGGCGCTCAATCCGGCTATCGGCTACGACAAGGCCAGCAAGGTCGCCAAGAAGGCGCTCGCGGAGGACAAGACCATCCGTGAGGTCGTCCTCGAAGAGGGGTACCTCGACGAGGACGAGGTCGACGAGGTGCTCGACCCGGAGAAGATGACCCATCGGGGGATTCTCGGAGACGAGTAGCGGGACCCCTCGCTTCGCTCGGGCTCTCGGAAATGGCGAGCAGCGAGCGAAGCGAGCCGTGAGCGATGACCAGCGATTAGTAGGTCTCGTACTCGACGCCCAACCGGTCGAAGTCGTCGACGTTGTCGGTCAGAACTCGCTCGCCAAGTCTGTCCGCAACGGCCCCGATTAGCCCGTCCTCGGTATCGACGCCGTTCGCGCCACCAGCCCCACTGTCGGCTCTCGCCAGCAGTTCGGCCCCGCGCCGAGCCGTCTCCTGGTCGATATCGGCGTGGGGATACATCAACAGGAGATTCCGGACACGACGGCGTTCGTCCGCCGAGTCAGTGTATGCCGCACCGTAGTGGAGTTCCCACACCGACGGCATCGCGACCCGCTGGACGACTCCCCGGTCGTACAGCGCGACCGCTCGGTCGAACGCGGCTTCGTCGCCGTCCTTGAGGTCGAGCAAAAACGAGGTGTCAAGTATCATTCGAACCGTTCACGAACCCCATCACGTCGCTCCCGACCGCGCTCGCGTCTCCGTTCGACAGCGTCTCGCAGCGCGGCTGCCGCCCGCTCGTCACCCCCGCTGATGACCTCGGCGAGCACGTCGGGGTCCGGCCCGCGGGTGAGCCGTCGGAGCGTCTCCTCCATCGTCTCGCCCTCGTGGTTGTGCGCACGAACGAGTTCGTGAAACTCCTCGGAGACACGAATCGTTTTACTCATCGTATACTCAGTTATACGAGAGGCGATTTACAGTTTTCGCCGGGACTGTGACCGTTCCGCGTCCCGGGAGTGGAAGCCGAAGGGAGCGTTTTTTGGCCCCCGGTCCCGCAGACGACCATAATGACTGACGCCGATTTCGACTACGAGGCGCTCGGACTCGTAGCCGGGCTTGAAATCCACCAGCAGCTGGATACGGCCACGAAGCTGTTCTGTGCGTGTCCGACCGCGCTGCGGGAGCCGGAGGCCGCCGACCACACCTTCACCAGATATCTCCACCCGACGAAAAGCGAGCTGGGCGAGATAGACGACGCCGCCCTGGAGGAGAGCATGGTCGACCGCGAGTTCGAGTACCTCGCCTACGACACCACCTGTCTGGTCGAGGAAGACGACGAGCCGCCCCACCGGGTCGACCGCGAGGCCATGGAGACGGCCATGGAGATCGGCCAGCTGATGGAGATGCACGTGGTCGACCAGGTGAACGTGATGCGGAAGATAGTCGTCGACGGCTCGAACACCACGGGGTTCCAGCGGTCCATGCTGGTGGCCAACGACGGCGAGATACAGACGAGCGAGGGACCCGTCGGCATCGAGGACATGCTGCTGGAAGAGGAGTCCTGCCAGCGCGTCGAGGAGACCGACTCGGGCGTTCGCTTCTCGCTCGACCGGCTCGGGATTCCGCTGGTCGAAATCGGTACCAAGCCCGACATCCGCTCGCCCGAGCAGGCCCGCGAGGCCGCCGAGCGCATCGGCATGCTGCTTCGCTCGACGGGGAAGGTAAAGCGCGGCCTCGGGACGATTCGCCAGGACGTGAACGTCTCCATCGCCGAGGGCGCCCGCATCGAGCTGAAGGGCGTCCAGAGCCTCGACGACATCGACGACCTGGTCCGCAACGAGGTCCGCAGGCAGGTCGAACTCATCGACATCGCGGCGGAGCTGGGCGAGCGCGACGCCGCGGTCGGCGACCCACAGGACGTGACCGACGTGTTCGAGGGGACCGACTCGGGCGTCATCGGCGGTGCCCTCGACAGCGGCGGGCGCGTGCAGGCGGTCCTGCTGGAGGGGTTCGACGGCCTCGTCGGCCGGGAGATACAGCCCGACCGCCGGCTCGGTACGGAGTTCTCCGACCACGCCAAGCGCCACGGTGCCGGCGGCATCTTCCACACGGACGAACTGCCGGCCTACGGCGTCACCGAGGCTGAAGTCGAGTCCCTGCGAGCGGCCGTCGGGGCCGGTCCCGAGGACGCCGTCGCCCTCGTCGCGGACGACCCCGAAACCGCCGAGCTGGCTATCGACGCGGTCGTCGAGCGGGCCGAGACGGCCATGGACGGCGTGCCCGAGGAGACCCGCGACGCGATGGAGGACGGCACCTCCCGGTACCTCCGGCCCCTGCCCGGCGCGGCCCGCATGTACCCCGAGACTGACGTGCCGCCGGTCGAACCCGACCCAAGCGAGGTGGCGACGCCGGAGCTGCTCACCGAGAAGGTCGCGCGCTACGAGGCGGCGTTCGGCCTCGATTCGGGGCTCGCCGAGCAGGTGGCCTACGGACAGCGGTGGCCGCTGTTCGAGTCGGTGGTCGAGAGCGGCGTCGACGCGACGCTCGCGGCCGGGACGCTCGAATCGACGCTGACGGAACTGCGCCGCGACGGCGTGGCCGTCGGGGCGCTGACCGACGACCACCTCCGCGAGACGCTCGAACTGGTCGACGGCGGCGACGTGCCCCGGGAGGGCATCGAGGACCTGCTCGCGGCGCTGGCCGAGAGCCCCGAGCTGACCGCAGCGCAAGCGGTCGAGCGGGAGGGGCTGGGCGGTGTCGACGATGCGGAAGTGCGCGAGGCCGTCGCCGACGTCGTCGAGCGCAACGCGGACCAGGTCGAGAGCGAGGGGATGGGTGCGTTCTCCGGGCTGATGGGCGAGTGTATGGGCGCGCTGCGGGGGAAAGCCGACGGGGACACCGTCAGTAACGTCTTGCGCGAGGAGATACAGAAACGCGCCTAACAGGTACGCCGGGCGACACCTTCGGGCGATACACTTCTAATACACCCTCTCGTAACGCCGCTATGTTTACTGTCGGATCGTTACTGCCCGTCGAGGGAATCCCTCCCGGCTCGACGATGCTCGTCGTCGGCCCGCCGATGACCGGGAAACGGACACTCACCATGGAGCTGCTGGCGGCGGGGTTCGACGAGGAGGGCGTGGCCGTGGTCTCGACGGACGCCAGCGCCGCCGACGTGCGGACCTCGCTGGCCGAGTTCACCGACGGACCGGCCGAGGCGCTCCCCCTCGGCGTGGTGGACTGCGTCGGAGACTCACACGGGTCCGAGGGGGTCGGGCCGCTCGACAGCCGCGTGAGTTCGCCCGCCGACCTCACGGGCATCGGGATGGAGCTGACGACGCTGCTGGAGCGGCTCTACGCCGACCACTCCTCCCGGCTCCGCTTTGGCCTGCTCTCCCTGACGACGATGTCGATGTACGCCGCGCCCGAGCAGGTCGTCCGCTTTCTCCACGTCGTCACCAGCCGCATCAGCGACGCCGACGGCGTCGGCTTCGTCGTGGCCCACGCCGACACGATAGACGAGGAGCACCTCCAGCAGCTCCGGTCGTTCGTCGACGGCGTTATCGAGGTCCGCGAGACCGAGGAGAGCGCGCAGCTCCGCGTGCTCGGCCACCCCAGTGGGACCACGGACTGGACACCGTTCCAGCCGGGCCGACAGTCAGCCGACGCGGCCGACGGCCCGGCGGGCGTCGACGACACCGAGCAGTCGCGTGTCACCCGTCCGGCCGACGGTCCAATCGCCGACTCGCTCCGGGATATCTTGGCCGGCGTGCGAGCCGACGCACCGACTCTGACCGTGTGCAACTACAGCGGCCCGCCGGAGGAGCTGGCCGTCGTCGAGCGGTACGTCGGGCGCCACGGGGTCGACGTTCGGACGGCCTCGCTCGATGTCGACCAGCCCCGGTCGGTGGCGCTGTTGCACCACGGCGACAATCTGCTGGCCAGCGAATCCGTCCCCGCGCTCCGGGGGGCTATCGACATCGAGTCGGCGACGACCGACGGGCTCGGGAAGCGACACACGAGCGACCTGCTGACGAAGCTCGAACGGTCGGTGTTTGGCGCCTCGACCGCCGAGAAGGGGCTCCTCGTCGACGTGAGCCACAGCGTGGAACTGCTTGCCAACCGGACCGGTTCCGGCACGCTACACGCCGGCTTCCAGCGGCTCTCGAATCTGGTCGGCGACGACGGGGCCGCCCGTATCTACGAGCGCCTCGCCGCGAGCGGCGTCGACGTGCACGTCTATGGCACCCCGGACACGGAGACGACGGTGCCGGGCGTGACCATCCACGAGATAGCCAACGAGGAGATAGCGAACTCGTGGTTCGTCGTCTACGACGGCGGTGGGGACCCGGACCGGCGGGCGGCCCTGCTGGCCCACGAACTCGACGGCGACAACGAGTACGACGGGTTCTGGACCTACGAGGGCGACATCGTCGCCGACATCGACGCCTACCTCACGGCGACCTATCTCGGTGACGCGACCCCGTCGGAGCGGGCCGGGAACTGAGCCGTCCCGCGGTCACTCCCTCTCCCGCTCGATGCGCTGTCGGGCCCGCCGGAACACGCCCCTGAGCGTCTTGGCCTCGCGACCGGTCGGGTGGGCACGGCCCACCAGCCGACGGAACAGCCGCCGGACGCGGTGGCGCTTCTCCTCGGGGTGGTCGATGCTGTCGAGGAACGTCGAGAACTCCTCGTGGAGTCCCTCGACGGCCGGCTCGTCGGCCCGGGCGTGGAGCTCTTCCGGGTGCTGGTCGCGCTCGACGGTCAGTTCCCGCAGTTCGTAGAGGACGATAGTCGCGGCCTGCCCGAGGTTCAGGACCGGGTAGTCGCCGCTCGCGGGAATCGAACAGATCTCGTCCAGCCGGGCGAGTTCGTCGTTCGTGAGCCCGACCCGCTCGCGGCCGAAGACGAGGCAGCTATCGCTGTCGACGCCCCGGAGCGAGTCGGCCAGTTCGGCCGGTGTCTTCGCGGGGTAGCGGACGTGGCTGGAGTCGTCCTCGTTGGTCGTCGCGGTGCAGGCGACGGTGTGGTAGTTCTCGACGAGATAGTCGAAGCTCACCTCGCGGGCACCGGGGAGGATGTCCTCCCGGGCCTGCCCCGCGAACCCGTAGGCCTCCCCGTCGGGGTCGAGTTCCGGCGGGTCCACGAGCAGCAGTTCCGACAGGCCGAAGTTCTTCATCGACCGGGCGATAGTGCCGACGTTGCCCGGCGTCTCGGCGTCGACGACGGCGACCGATATCATACGTCGAGGTCGTCGAGGTTCAGGTCCATCGCGTCGAGGTCCGACTCGTCGATGCCCGCTATCTCCTCCTCGAAGCCGGGGATGGCCTCGTTTCGGCCGGGGGCCTCCGGCAGCGACGTGGGGTCCTCGTCGACGTGTTCCAGCCCCTCGTAGCCGTCGGGGGCGCGGTTGCCGTCGAGGAACCACTGGTGGAAGGCGTCCCGAAGTTCGAGCTCGCCGGCGAAGTCAGTCCCGCCCTCTTCACGGAACCAGTAGAGGAAGTCGGGTTCGTGGGCCGAACACAGCACGACCTCGCCGCGTGGCTCGCCGTAGATGGCCTCGGCGACGTTGCACTCGTCGATTCGGTCCTCCCCGTAGGCCAGCCAGCAGGCGTCACAGGGGTCGACGACCCGGTCTGCGAGCACGAGCAGACGCTGGCGGTCTTCGGGCTCCATCGTCGCCAGCGGCCGCACGCGTCCGTCCTCGCCCAGCACGTCCTCGTCGAATCGCCAGCCGCGCAACCCGATGTTGACCTTGCCCATACCCCGTGTTGCCGACAGCGAGATTAAAAGGGCGCGATGTCGGGCGTTGTCGCGGCGCCACCGCGGAGCCGCGGTAGCCCGCCGGAGACGACTGGTGTCGAGGTGAGCACTACTCGTTCGCAGGTGTGAGTAAGAGAAAGCTTATACCGGAGGCGTCAAAACACTGGCGTGAAAGCCGGAAGGGCACCCGGGTAGGGGTACACGGACGTGCCATTTCGGCTCAACCCGCTTTATCTGGAACGAATCGTTCAGCGATAGCTATGGAATTTCACACGTGGGAACCGGTGTACGAGGGGCTGCTCGCGGCGTTTGGCTACCCCCGTGACGGGGACGAACGGGCGCGGGATAGACTCGGTGAGCTGCTGGCCGACGCGGAGACGTACCACCCCGACCGGCTCGGTCTGGACGGGCGAACAGTCGCTATCGCCGGCGCCGGCCCCTCGCTGGAGGCCGAGGCAGACCGGGCGGCCGAGGCCGACCGCGTGCTCGCGGCGTCGACGGCGGTCGACCGCCTGCAGTCGGTCGGCGTCACCGTCGACGCGATGGTGACCGACCTCGACAAGAACCCCGAGACCGGTCGCTCGCTCACCGAATCGGGCACGCCCGTGTTCGCCCACGCACACGGCGACAACGTCCCGGCGGTCGAACGGCACGTCCCGACCTACGACGCCGACTTCGTGGTCCCGACGACGCAGGCCGCCCCGACCGGGGCCGTCCACAACTTCGGCGGGTTCACCGACGGCGACAGGGCGGCCTTTACCGCCGACCACTTCGGGGCCGCCGAGCTGGTGTTTGCCGGCTGGGACTTCGAGGACCCGGACGTGCCCCCGGCCAAACGCGAGAAGCTCCGCTGGGCCGAGCGGCTGCTCCACTGGCTCGAACGGCGCCGCGACGAGCGCTTCGCCGTGCTGGACGGGCGCCGCGGCGACATCAGCCCGTTGGCCGGGGCCCAGTAGGGCGCTCGCCCGGACCGCCTACGGCGCGAGCACGGCCATCGTCGCCTCGATGTCGGCCCGCTCGGCCGCCCGCGGGAAGGAGATGTTGAGCGCGTCCACTCCGTCGATAGCCTCGAACTCGCCGATCCGGTCCCGACACTCCTCGGGCGTGCCGGCGACGGCCAGCGCGTCGAGCAGCTCCTCGTCGATCGCGGCCACGGCGGTCTCGCGCTCGCCGTTGTTCCACCGCTCGAACACCTCGCTGGCGGTCGCCTCGTACCCCTGTCTGGCGAGCGCGTCCCGGTAGTAGGTGCCCATCCCGCCGATGTAGAACGCGACGTGCTGGCGGGCCAGCTCCCGGGCCCGCTCACGGTCCTCCAGCGCACAGCAGGGGACCGACAGCGTCACCCGCTGGCTCCCCCGGTCGCGGTCGCCCAGCTCGGTCCCGCGGTCGAAGTCGCCGAGCCGGTCGGCCATCCCGTCGGCGGTAAAGAGGATGGCGTGCCAGCCGTCTGCAAAGCGCCCCGCGAGCTCCACCGATTTCGGGCCCAGCCCGCCGGCGTCGATTGGCGGGGCCGGTGACGGCGGCTCACAGCGGAGCCGAAAGCCCGAGAGCTGGAAGATATCGCCGTCGTACTCGACGGTGTCGCCCGACAGCACCCGTTTCACGATATCGATGGTCTCGCGGGTCCGGCGCAGCGGCCGCTCGAAGGCGGCCCCGTGCCACCCCTCGATGACGCGCGGTCCGGAGGGGCCGAGGCCGAGGCGCAGGCGTCCGTCGGCGACCTCCTGTAGCGTGGCCGCGGTCTGGCCGATGACCGCCGGCGAGCGCGAGTAGACGTTCAGGAGGGAGGACCCGATACCCACGTCGGTGGTCTCCCGGGCGATGCTCGAAAGCGCTGTGACGGCGTCGCGGCCCCACGTTTCCGGGAGCCAGAGCCGCTCGTAGCCGTGGGCCTCGGCGAGCTGGCCCAGACCGACCAGCGTCTCGACGGACGGCTGTGCGGCGACGGGGAGATAGATGTCTCTGTCCGTCATCGGTCACTGGTGTCGTGTCGCAGTCGGGACAGTCCTGTGGTGAAGACGGCTCGTGACGGAGTCCGAAAGCGTGTCGCCGGCATAGCTATAGCTGTGCCCGCCCATGGTATAAAATCACACGGGCGCCGGATCGGGCCCCGTTGAAACGGATTCCAACCCGGCTCGCGTTGCCGCAGTCGCTCGGCGCTCAGCCCGGTCGCGACCCGAGCGCCTCCCGAGAGGCGTCGAGCACCGCCGTCGGCGGGAGCGTCGTCTCCGTCCACGCCGGCAGTCGGTCGTCCGAGCCGGGCGGTCGGATGCGCTCGGCGTAGGCGGCCACCTGCGAGCGCTCGGCCTCGGCGTCGTAGGCCAGCCCGTTGACCGCCGCGTCGGCCCCGTACTGTCGGACGAGTTCGGCCGCCGCGTCCCGGTACGCCCCGGGCAGGCTGTCGTAGTCGGGCGAGAGACCGTGGTCTTCGAGGACGCGGAACAGCGCCTCGCCGACTTCCTCCGCCATCGTCGACAGCCCGCCCCGGCCGCCGACGGGCCGGTGGTCGTGGCGGTGCATCCCGAGGTCGACCTGCGCGGTCGCGGCCTCGCCGACCACGTCGTAGGCTTCGCCGAGCATGCCTATCTCCAGCCCCCACGCCCGCTGGGCCCGAATGGAGCGGGCGGCCTCGGCGGTGAACGCGAACTCGCCGGCCAGCGGGTAGCGGAAGGCGGAGAGATAGGCGAGCAGCGGGTCGTGGTGGGTAGTAGAGAGCGCACGCAACAGCGGCGCGACGAACAGCCGGGCGAGCCGGCCGTAGAGCTGGCCGTCCTCGACGCGGGCGTAGTACCCCTTGACGAAGGCGTGTCCCATCCCCAGCGGGGCGAGCAGGCGCGGCACGTGCGCGGCCGAGTACGTCGAGGCGTCGGCGTCGTGCACCGCGACGTAGTCGGCGCGGCTCGCGGCCAGCCCCAGTCCGAGCCACACGTCCCGGCCTTTCCCCATCGCGCCGTCGAGCCCGTGCGCGTCGAGCAGCGGCGCCACCGTCGGCGCGTTACACCACAGCGTCGTCACGTCGAGGTCGAACCGCTCCACCCAGCCCTCGAAGGCCGCAGCGACCTCGGGCGGCCCGCGAAGGGGCACGACGACCTCGCTCGGCCCGACCGTCGATAGAGCCTCGAAGACGTTCGTCGGTGTCACGGCGGCCTCGCACTCCCCGGCGATGGGGACGACGACCGCGCTGTCGCCCGCCGGCATCTCGGGGACCTCGTCGGTCAGGTCGTGCAGCGTCGTGATGCGTTCCTGTAGGTAGTCCATGCGGTCACTCCGACAGCGTCGTGTGAATCGCTTCGACGAGCGGCTCGAAGGCCGCCGTCCCCGACAGCTCCGTCGCGACGGCCCGGAGCGTGTCCGGCCGGCCGCCGACGACTGCCCCGCCGTCACCGGCACTGACGACGAGGCCGGTCTCTTCGGCGACGGCGGCGAGCGTCGAGGCGGCCTCGGGAGCCAGTCCTGCGACCTCGAAGACGCGGCCGACGTAGGCCTCGCTGACGCCCGTCGCCGCGCCAAGCCGTTCCAGATGGCGCGACACCTCGCCCGAGTGGCGGGCGTCGAGTTCGGTGACGGTCACGCCGTCGTCCGCTTCGTAGGCGCGCTCGGTGAACGCCTCGCCGATGCGGGCCGCGTCGACCGTCTCAGCGACGTCGTGGGTCCGGACGATGTGTGCGCCCCGTTCGACGGCCATCGCCGTCGCGGCCAGAGAGACGGGCAGGGCCGCCTCTGTCGAGCGGTCGGCGATGGTCCGGAGGAAGTTCTTCCGGTTGATGGAGACGAGGATGGGGCGACCGAACCCGCGGAACTCCCGCAGGCGCTCGAAGGTCGCGTGGTCGTCCCGAATCGTCTTGGCCTCGCTCCAGCCGCCAAAGGCCGGGTCGACGATGGTCTTCTCGGTGAGGCCGTTCTGTTTCAGCGCCTCGTACACCTGGTCGACGTAGTCGGCCGACTCGGCCCACTCCGGCGAGCGGCGGGCGGCCCAGTCGGTCTCCTCGACGGCGCCGGGCCGTTCGAGGTCCGGCGGGCTCGCCATCTTGGCGACGGCCACGTCGTACTCCCGGCAGACCGCGGGCATCTCGGGGTCGGCGAAGCCACAGATGTCGTTGACCATGTCGAAACCGCCCTCGATGGCCGCCTCGGCGACCTCGGCGTAGCGGGTCTCGATGGAGTAGACGGCGTCGCCGCTGACGGACTCGATGGTTTCGAGGGCGATGTCCAGCCGGTCGAGCTCCTCCTCGGCGGAGAGCACGTCGAGCCGTTTGTTGGCCGACTCCAGCCCGATATCGACGATGTCGGCCCCCTCGCCGACGAGCTCCTCGTCGACGTAGGCTGCGGCCTCCGCCGGGTCGTCGTACACCGAGGGCGAGTACGGCGACTCCTTGCTGACGTTCAGCACGCCCATGATGCGTGGTGGCTGGTCGTCACCGATCTGCAGCCCTGCCGCGTCGACCGTTTGCATAGCCGTCACCAAGGACTGGTCACGGTAAGCGTTGGTGATTGCGGCACCGCCGTCAGGCGGGTCAGGCCGACGCGTTCTCGGGGTCGAGCGGGGCCTGGTTCTCGTACTCGACGACCTCGAACTGGTCGTACTCGTGGCGCGCCTCGACCGACCAGTCCGTCCCGAGATAGGGGAACACGCGGCTCGCGACCGCCGTCTCGGGCAGCTCCGAGACGAACGCCCGGTGTGCGTAGGGGAGGAACATGGCGTAGATCGACTGGCCGCCGATGACCCAGCCGGTGTCGCCCTCGGCGGCGACGGCGTCGACGGCGTCTCCGACGGTCGAGACGAAGGTGGCGCCGTCCTCGTCGTACTCCTCGGGGCTGCCGGTGACGACGACGGGGTGGGTGCCGCGGATGCGGGTCATCCCCTCGTGGGTCTTGCGGCCGACGACGACCGGGTGGTCGGCGACGCGGTCCTTGTACTGCTGTTCGTCCGCGTCGTAGTGCCACGGTATCGTCTCGCCGTCGCCGATGACGCCAGTGCGGGCCACGCCCGCGATGAGTCTGAGTTCCACCATGGGCGGTGTTCGGGTGCGCCGCCTAAGCGAGTGTCGCCGCTGGGTGCCCTCACAGCGGACTCGGCCACCGCGGATTGAACAGCCAGAAAGGGACAGCTGGCTCTCAAAAGCAGTGGGAGTCGCGAGAGGAGACGGCTCGTAGCACCGCCCCAGATTTATCACGCCAGCGTGCGTACTGTTATCATGGTAGGAATTACCTACGAGGACTTCCTCGACCTGGACCACGAGCCCGACGAGACCGAACTCGTCTGTGCGTTCTACGTCGAGCCGGCCGCCGATCAGACCCCGGAGTCCGCGGCCAGCCGGGTCGCGAGCGAGTCCTCCAACGGCACCTGGGCCGAGCTGCAGGTCGAGGGGTCGGTGACGGACCTCTCGGCGACGGCCTGTGGCATCGAGGACGCGACGGTGAGCGAGGGCCGCGACGGCTACCGCGTCACCGTCGCCTACCCCGACGCCCTCTTCGAGCCGGGGAACATGCCCCAGGTGCTGTCCTGTATCGCCGGCAACATCCTCGGGATGAAGGCCGTCGACCGCATCCGCCTGCAAGACTGCACGTGGCCCGAGCCGCTGGCGACCTCCTTTCCCGGGCCGCAGTTCGGTACCGGTGTCCGAACCGACATCTTCGACGCGGGCGACCGGCCGATTACCGCGACGGTCCCGAAACCGAAGGTCGGGCTCTCGACCGACCAGCACGCCCAGATCGGCTACGAGGCCTGGACGGGCGGGCTCGACCTGCTGAAAGACGACGAGAACCTCACGGACCAGTCGTTCAACCCCTTCGAGGACCGCCTGACCGAGTCGCTGGCGATGCGCGACAGGGCCGAAGACGAGACCGGCGAGACGAAGTCCTACCTGCTGAACGTCACCGCCGCGGGGGGCGAGATGCTGGAGCGAGTGGACCTGGCCGCCGAACACGGCTGTGAGTACGTGATGGTCGACGTGGTGACGACGGGGTGGGCCGCGGTCCAGCAGGTCCGCGAGCGCTGTGAGAAACACGGGCTGGCCATCCACGCCCACCGCGCGATGCACGCCGCCTTCGACCGCCTGCCCGACCACGGCGTCTCGATGCGCGTCGTCGCACAGGTCGCCCGGCTCTGTGGCGTCGACCAGATCCACACCGGGACCGCGGACCTCGGGAAGCTGGCCAACGAGGACACTGTCGGCATCAACGAGTGGCTCTACTCGGACCTGCACGGGCTCACCGACGTGCTCCCGATGGCCTCGGGCGGCCTGCATCCGGGGCTCGTCCCCGAACTCGTCGAGCGCTGCGGGACGAACATCGGCGTGCAGGCCGGCGGCGGGGTCCACGGTCACCCCGACGGGACCCACGCCGGCGCGAAAGCGCTCAGAGCCGCCGTCGACGCCGTGGCCGCGGGCCGCGACATCGAGGACGCAGCGGCGGAGACCCCGGAGCTAGCCGTCGCACTGGAGCAGTGGGGGACGGAGACGCCGCGGTAGGTGTCGGACACACCGCCGGCGGCCGGACACTGACAGTTTTATTTAGCCAACCCTCTTAGCCGCTCCCAGTGTCGACGCCGGAAGACGATATCCGCGCTGTCCTCGACGAGTCGGGGCCGGACTACAACGGGTTCACCTTCGAGACGCCGGGCGGTGGTCACCAGAGCGATGTCTACATGGTGACACTGGACCACGGCGGCGAGGAGTACGAGGTGGTCGTGAAGTTCAAACCGGCCGGCGACATCCCCTTCGACATCGAGCCGAAGCTCCACGAGTACGTCGCCAACCGGACCGACGTGCCGGTGCCCCGCATCCTCGTGTTCAAACAGAAACCCACCGTCGACGTGCGCCCCTACTTCGTCACCGAGCGTGTCCACGGGGAGAACCTCTCCCAGGAGTTCGCGACGCTCTCGTCGGCGGACCGCCGTCACGTCATGCACCAGGCGGGCCACATCCTCGGGGACCTCCACTCCGAAATCGGGTTCGAGGCGTTCGGACGGCTTGATCTCCACAACGGCCGGCTCATCGTCCGTGACTGGATGGGGAGCTGGCGGGAGTACTTCGAGCAGCTGACGCGGGCCCACCTCTCGCGACTCGACGATACGCCGTTTTCGGACGTGAGAGACCGGGCGGTGACGAAAATCGAGCCCGCGCTGGAGTTCGTCCCCGAGGACGGCGTCCCCCGGCTCGTCCACGACGACTTCCGACCGGCGAACCTGCTGTTCGAGGCCGGCGCCGACCAGCCGATTACGGCGGTGCTCGACTGGCAGGACGTGCTCGCGGCGCTCCCCGAATACAACCTCGCACAGACGGAGTTTCTCTTCATCGACTCGTCCTTCACCGACCCCGAGGTGCGCGAGTCGCTCCGCTCGGAGTTCCACGAGGGGTACACCGCCCACCGGCCGATGGACTTCGAGGACGGCTACGCCGACCGCCGGCCGCTGTACCAGCTCTCGACGCTCCTGTGGCGGATGGCCGGCTTCGACGCGGTGTTCGACGACGACTCCGGGCTGGTCAAGGCCCGCGCCGAGGCCCAGTACCGCCAGCAGTTCGAGCGGCTGCTGGAAGCGGTTCCGGAGTGACGACCGCTGGGTTTCGAGCGCTCTGTAGCGTCAAAAGCGCCGCTGGCAGTCGCTCTCGACACCTCGGTCGGGCCAGAAAGGGGCGACCGTTCGGTGAGTGAGACGACTCGCGACGACTCACGGCTCACTCGGGCCGATATCGAGGAGCGCGTCCACGTCGCGCCACTCTATCTGGACCCGAGCGCCGGGCGTCCGGGCCGCGAGCGCACCACAGGCGTTGCCCACTGCGAGCGCCCGCTCGATAGCGTCGCCGTCGGCGCGGGCCACGAGAAATCCGGCGGCGAACGCGTCGCCGGCACCCGTCGTGTCCACCGGGTCGACGGCGAATCCCGGATGGGCCACGTCCCGGTCCCCGTCGAAGGCCGTCGCACCGCCGGAGCCCTGTTTGACGACCAGCGTGTCAACCGCGTCGGCTTCGTCCCGGAGCACAGTCGCCTCGCGCTCGTTACAGAACAGGATGTCAGTGTTGCGGATGGTCGCCGCGTAGTCCCGGTCCGCGAGCCGTCGACCGGGGTCGAAGCTCACCGTCAGTCCCGCCTCGGACGCGGCGCGGGCCAGTTCGACTGCCGTCTCGGGGCACTGGCTGGTCAGGTGGAGGTGGTCGGCACCGGCGAGCTGGGCCGCCGAGAGGTCCGCGGCGGCGTAGGCCTCGTTTGCCCCCTCGTTCCCGAACATCATCAGCTCGCCCGAATCGTCGACCACGAGGTACTTGACGGCCGTCTCGCCGTCGGTCTCGACGAGGGCCGTTTCGACGCCCGCGCTGTCCAGTTCGCGCCGCACCAGCAGGCCGTTCTCGTCGCGGCCCACGCTTCCGAGCAGGAGCGGGCTGGCGTCCAGTCCCGCGAGCGCCACGGCCACGTTCGACGCGCTCCCGCCGCCGGACTGGTACTGGTCGGCGATGCTGGCCTCGCCGTCGGGCTCGGGGAGCCGGTCGACCTGCAGCGTGACGTCCCAGTTGACGTGGCCGGCACAGATGACGCGCAACGGCTCGTCGCTCATGGCTCCTGCCAGGGCTCGGTCGGCCCCTCGCCGAACAGCTCGCGCATCAGCGTCACGATGCTCTCGGGCGGAAACTGGCCGCGCTCGGTGACGATGGCGTCGACGTAGCGTGGCGGCGTCACGTCGAAGGCCGGGTTCTCGACCGAGATGTCGCCGATGGCCTCTCGCTCCGTCTCGTCGAGCACCTCGCTCTCCTCGCGCATCTCGATCTCGACGGCGTTACCGGTCATCGTCGCCGGGTCGAGCTTCAGCGTCCCGGCGGCGACCACGACGGGTGTCCCGCGCTCACGGGCGACGACGGCCAGTCCCGAGGTGCCGATCTTGTTCACGACACTCCCGTCGGCGGCGATGGCGTCGGCGCCGACCAGCACGTGGTCCACCTCGTTCATGTACCGCCGGGCGGCGCTGTCGACGACCATCGTCACGTCGACGCCGAGCTCGGTCAGCTCGCGGGCGGTGATGTGGCCCTGTTTTCGGGGTCGGGTCTCCTTGACGAGAGCTGTCAGCGCCTTCCCGTCGTCGACGGCCGCCTCGACGCAGGCCAGCGCGTCGGTCGAGTGGCAGTGGGTCATGATGGTGTCGCCGTCCCGGAGCCGGTTGGCGCCGACCTGGCCGAGGTCGCGCTGTGCCGTCTCCAGTCTGGCCCGGAACTCCGCGACGCTCTCGACGGCGCTCGCCCGGACCGCCTCGACGGAGTCGCCGCCGGTCCGCCGCAACACGTACCGGCAGGCGTTCGGGAGGCTGACCGCCGTCGGCCGCGTCGCGAGCAGGAGTCGTGCGACCGCCCGGAGCTCCGCCAGTAGCGCCGCGGCCGTCTCGGCCTCGCTCCCATCGGCCTGTGCCCTGAGTGCATCGGCCGCCGCGTCGGCGATGTTTGCGGCTCCTCGCGTCTCCATCGTCTCGATGGCTCCGGCCACGTCGCGTACCCGCGGCTGGAGGTCGGCCCTGTCCATGGAGGCAGCTATCGTGCCACACGCCTAAAATACCGCGCCCGGACGAGGTGAAAATTCGTCGGATTTATCATATCGGTCGCCGCAAACCCGCTATGGGAACACCCCCCGCAGAGGCGCTCTCCAACCGTCTCGTCCGACAACTACCTGTTCGACCCATAGGAGCGAACCGATGCGCCGGTTGCTAGTGGTGACACTGGTCGTACTGGCGGCCGCTCCCGGAGTGGTCGCAGGCGCTCAGATCAACGCGTCGGTGACTAACGTCACGGTCGCACCTACCAGTCCGGCTCCCGGAGAATCGGTCACGTTCACGCCGACGATTCGGAACCTCCAGAGCAGCGGCGACCCCCTCGAGATTCGGGCCGTCACCATCCGTGGCGTCGGCGGCGACGGAATCGACGAGTACGCCCGCGTGACAAACGTCGGGACGCTGTCGCCGGGCGCGGAGGTCTCGCTCCCGCTGACCCACACCTTCGAGGACGCGGGCACCCGCGACCTCCGCGTCTACGTCTACGCTGAGAACGCAAACACCGGCAAGGACGTCGAGTTGCGCTACCCCGTCTCCCTGTCCGTGGAGGAGCGCCACCCACAGGTCGGCGTACAGACCGACGACTCGGTCGCCGGCGTGGCCTCGAACGGGACCGTGACGGTGGCGAACGGGCTCGATACGAGCGTCTCGAACGTCGAGGTGTCGGTCTCCGGCGACGGCGCCAGAGTGCTCGACGACCGCTCCGTGTTCGCCTCGCTCGACGAGGGCGAGACGGCACAAGCGGAGTTCCGCTTCCGACCCGAGCGAGCCGGGACCCACGAACTGACCGCGACCGTCTCCTACACGCTCCCCAGCGGCACCGAGCGGACGGTGACCCAGAACCGCACGATAGAGACCGAAGCCTACCGCGGCGGCGTCGTACTGGACACGTCGCGGTCCGGCACCGGGACCGACCAGACGCTCGCCGTCGACGTCGTCAACAAGGGGAACACGCCCGCCGAGGACGTCGTGGTAACGGGCGTCTCCGAGAACGCGACCGTGAGCCAGACGATCGTGCGTTCGGTCCCGGCGAGCTCTACGAAGCGGGTCAGGCTGAACGCGACGCTCTCGGAACGGTCCGCGACGGTGCTCGTCAGCGCGGCCTACGAGAGCGGGTCGGCACAGCGACGGGTCAACACGACCACCACGCTCCGGTCCGCGCCCGGTTCGATCGACCTCACCGGCCTCGACGTCACACGGGAAAGCGGCGTGCTCCAGATTACCGGCAGCACCAGCAACGTCGGCGCGATGACCGTCCGCAGCGTCGTCGTGCGCGTGCTCCCGGGCGAGAACGTCGAGCCGGCGGCGCCGAACAGGGACTTCTTCGTCGGCGAAGTGCCCGGCAGTGACTTCAGCTCCTTCGACCTCACCGCCCGGGCCAGCGGCAACGTCACGTCGATACCGCTGGAAGTGAGCTATCTCGTCGACGGGACGCGCGTCCGCCAGCAGTTCTCCGCGCCCGTGGACCCGGGGCTCACCGGACAGCCGGTAGAGCAAGCCGGCAGCAGCGGCGGTCCGGGCGCCGGCCTCTTTGCGGTGGTCGGACTCGGCGCCGTTGTACTGCTGGTCGTCGCCGGGCTCCTCGTCCGTCGCTACCGGCGCGGCGATGACGACGACGAAATATGACCGTCATCGACGCACGGGAACTGGTCAAGCGATATCGGACCGGCGGCCAGACCCTGGAGGCGCTGAAAGGCATCGACTTCTCGCTCGAGAGCGGCGAGTTCGTCTCCATCATGGGACCGAGCGGGAGCGGGAAGACGACGCTGTTGAACATCCTCGGGCTGCTCGCGACGCCGACCGAGGGCCGCGTCGAACTGAACGGCCGGGACGTGACTGACCTCGGTGACCGCAAGCGGACCAGGCTCCGGAAGCGGACCATCGGCTTCGTCTTCCAGCACTTCTACCTGTTGCCGACGCTGACCGCCGCCGAGAACGTCGAAATCCCGCGGCTGTTCGACCGCGACCCCAACCGGGCGGCCCGCGCTCGGGAGCTGCTCACGCGCGTCGGCCTCGGTGACCGGCTCGACCACCGACCCGACCAGCTCTCGGGCGGGCAGAAACAGCGCGTCGCCATCGCGCGCTCGCTCATCAACGACCCGACCATCGTCCTCGCGGACGAGCCGACCGGCAGTCTGGACCGCGACACCGGCAGGCAGATTCTCGACGAGTTCCAGCGTATCGCCACCGAGGAGGACGTGGCTATCGTCGCCGTGACCCACGACGAGCTGGTCAACGAGTACGTCGACCGGACCGTCCATCTGGTCGATGGTCACGTCGGCCGGGAGAAGGTGGATGCTTGAGCCGTTCTACCGCCGGTTCCCGGCGGTGCTGATGGCACGGCGGAATCTGACCCGGACCCGGATGCGGTCGCTGCTGGCCTCGCTGGGCATCGTCATCGGCGTCATCGCCATCGCTTCCCTGGGGATGTTCGGTGTCGCCCTGCAGTACTCCATCTCCGAGAACCTCGGTGAGCTCGGCAATCAGGTGACGGTCTCGCCGAACCGCGAGGCCGACGTCCAGAACCTGACCGAGCGGGACGTCCGGGAGATTCGGCGCGTGGCCGGAGCGGGGGTGAGCGTCTCGCCGGAGAAACGACGCGTAGAGCCCATCTCGTACGACCGCTCCGGGAACAGCAGCGAGCTAGTCTACGGGCTGGAACAGCCCGCCGAGGTGTACAACGCCACGGACGGCCGGATTCCGGAGCCCTTCCAGAGCGGCGTCCTCGTCGGTGAGGGCGTCGCCGAGGAGCACGACCTCAAGCCGGGCAACACCATTCAGGTCAACGGGACGTCGATGCGAGTCCGGGCCGTCCTCGAATCCACGGGCTCGTTCTCACAGCTCAACCCCGAGAACCGGATCTACCTGCCCGTGAGTTCCTTCGAGTTCCGGGGCTACCAGCAGGTGTACGTCACCGCACAGTCGGGGACACAGGCCAACCAGACGGCGATGGACATCCGGTCGGCGCTCAACGAACGTGAGGAGCGGGTCAACGTCCAGGAGCTCGGCTCCGTCGTCGACCAGGTGAACCAGACGTTCCAGGTCATCAACACTGTCCTCGTCGGCATCGCCTCCATATCCTTGCTCGTGGCCGGCATCTCGATTCTCAACGTCATGCTGATGTCGACCGTCGAGCGGCGCGAAGAGATCGGCGTCCTGCGGGCGGTCGGCTATCAGAAGCGGGACGTGCTGAAGGTGATGCTGACCGAGGCCGCGTTGCTCGGCGTCGTCGGCGGCCTCGTCGGAGTCGTGCTCAGTTTCGGCGCCGGCCTCGCTATCAATCACTACACGGTCGACGACGCGACCGCGGTGTTCCGTCTCGCCAACGCCGCCTATCTGGCCGCCGCGTTCGGCTTCGCCGTCATGGTCAGTATCCTCAGTGGACTCTACCCGGCGTGGAAAGCAGCGAGCGAAGAACCGGTCGAGGCGCTGCGGGGTTAGGGCAGCGCTTCGACGCCGGCGTCGAGCCACGGTTCGGTCCGGTCGACCCCGACCGTATCGAACTGGGCCAGCCACGCTTCGTCGCCGCGCTCGAAGGCTTCCAGCGCGTCACCGACGGTGTAGACGTACTCGCCGTCGGCACAGGGGAAGACGGCTTGCAGGCGTTTCTCGTCGTAGATAGCCAGCGAGACGACGGGGAAGACGACCACCTCGTCGACGCGGTCCATACCGACGTAGGTCCGCGTGCGGTGCTCGAAGGCCGGCTCCAGCGACGAGCCGTTGCGGTCGGCCCAGTCGGCGAACTCCTCGTAGGTCGCCAGCGCCCCCGAGCGGGTGTCTTCGGCCATCGTCCTGATTCGCTGCCACTCGCCGGCCACCATCGACTCGGTGAAGACCCCGTTGGCTTCGAGCCGGTTGACCCTGTTCAACACCTGCTGCTGGGCATCGAAGGTCCCGTACGTGTCCCCGCGGAGATACAGTTCCGCCCGAAGGTGTGTATCGTCGGTCATCGATTATCTCGTTCGATATATCTGTCGAGTACAACTAAACTCTTTCCCAGCGACAGTAGTTAGCATACGTATATTTGCACACGAAGGATTTGCGCTAGAAGTCGGTCAATTAGGTCTAAAAGCCACATTCAGAAAAATATCAGTCAGTTATTTTTGATTTCTAAGCGATGTATTATTTTTCGCGAAGGTCGATTAGTATTTCGACTATCGTCGAATCTAGGGAGAGTATCTATCACTTCACTATCATCTCCACTATAGCCAATTCGCTCCCAGAATAGTTCTTTCGTGGGTAATTGGTGCAGTCGCGGAACTGGCTGACGCGACCTCGCTGCTCGCGGACAAGGCCGCTCGGTGTTTCGTGCCTCACGGGCCACTTCGTGCCCCGTTCGGTATAACGTGGTTCTCCCTACGGTCGAACCACGCTAGTCATCCGCTGCCCGGATGACTGACTACTCGCAGACGAGACTGCTCGTCGTTTCAGTCATCCGCGCTCGCTTCCGCACCGCTGTCCGCGACGACGTCGATTTCGCCGGCGTCGAGTTCCGACTCGATTTCGCGAGCGGCCGTGACCATGTTCGCCAGTTTCTGCTGGGCGACCTCCCGGGGGAGGAGCTTGATTCCACAGTCGGGCGAGACGGTCAGGCGCTCGGGCGGAACGACCTCCAACCCCTTCTTGATGTTGGCCTTTATCTCCTCGACGGATTCGGCTTCGGCCGTGTGGGCGTCGAGGACACCCATCGCGAAGTCCTTGGTGAACTCGTCGTCTTTGAACACGTCGAGTTGCTCGTAGTTGCCGTTGGCCAGTTCCAGGTCGTACTCGTGGACCGGGTAGTCCAGAATCTCGGGGTAGATGCGCGAGTAGTCGCCGTAGCAGACGTGCAGCCCGAGACGGACGTCGTCGGGGATGTCCGCGACGATGCGTTCGAGACACTCGCCGACGATGGCGTGGTCGTCCGGCGTCGTCGCCAGCGCGGGCTCGTCGATCTGGATGTAGCGGGCGCCCGCCTCGACGAGGGCCTCTATCTCCTCGTTGACCAGCTCGGCCAGCTCGTAGGCCAGCTGTTCCTCGCTGTCGTAGACCTCGTTGAACGACCAGCGGGCCAGCGTGTACGGCCCCGTGATGGGGACCTTGACGGGTCGCTCGGCGACCTCGTCGGTGAACTCGAACTCCTCGACGAGCCACTGTTCGCCGTACTCGACCTCGTCGGCGACGCTTGGCTTGTCGAAGTAGTTGTGGCCCCACACCTTCACGGGGCCGTTGAACTCGTAGCCGTCGATGCGGTGGGCGAAGTACTCGACCATCTCGTTGCGGCGCATCTCGCCGTCACAGACGACGTCGATGCCACAGCGCTCGTGCTCGTGGGTGATGAGCCGCGAGGCGTCGTCTTTCGACTCTTCCCACTCCTTCGTGCCGAAGTTGGCCTCGTCGTCCTCGAACATCTCGCGGGCGCGGTCGTGCCACTTGGGCTTGGGGTAGGAGCCGACGACGGTCGTCAGCAGGAAGTGGTCGTTGTCGTGGTCCTCGGGTCGGAACTGCTCTCGTGGTCCTGTCATTGGTCTGCCTCCGGGGCTTCCAGGGTCGCGGCGTTGGCCAGCGAGCGAATCTTGTCCTCGAACTTGTTGACCGGCAGGTAGAACGTCTCGGTGTTCGTGGTCGCGTAGACGGTGTCGTAGACCGTGTTCGTCTGCTGTTCGAACCAGTCGATGCGGTCGCGGATGGTCTCGGGCGACTCGACGCGGGTGTTCTGGCCGTCGACGAGGCCCAGTGCGACAGCGTCCTTCGTGCCGTACTCCTGTACGTTGTAGACGTTCTTGTCGTGGTCGGCCACGAGGTCGAAGCCGATGGCGTCGACGTCTGCGTCCATCAGGTGCGCGTAGGTCTTCTCCTCGATGGGGCCCCAGTAGGTGTGGGTGACGACCTCGGCGTCGATGGCCGTGGCGACGGCGTCGATGGCCTCGCTGGCGCGCTCGTCCGCGCCGTCTCCGGGCGGCGTCTCGACGAGCGACGGCTCCAGCAGGAACAGCGTCTCCACGTCGGGGAACTGCTCGACCTCGCCGACGAGGAACTCCGCGACGGCGTCGAGGAACGCGGCGTCGTCGCCGTAGTGTTCGTCGGTCGCGAGGTCCGCGAGCGAGTAGGGGCCCGGCAGGACGGCCTGCAGGCCGGAGTCGACCAGCTCGGCGGCGGCGTCGAGTTCGGCCGCGACGTCGCCGTCGGCGGTCAGGTCGTCCGTGACGACCGGCTCTCGGTAGAAGTTGTTGTTGTCGTAGTACCGGACGATGCCGCGGGTCTCCACGCTGTCGTGGACAGCGAGCGGGTGCGCGAGCATATCGTCCCAGCGCAGTTGGCCCTCGCTGACGCGGTCGAGGCCGGCGTCGGTCTGTACGTCGACGACCTCGCTTCGGGCGCGGTCGTAGGCGTCGAGAATCGCCTCGCCCTCGTCGCCGCTGATGAGATCGGTCTTCTGGTGTCCTTTCAGGTGGGACAGCTCGTCCTTGGCCCAGTCCGGAAGCGGAAACAGGCCAGGTGTCGTCGCAACTATCTCTGGCATTAGCTGAGGCTATGAAATGACGAGCTTTAATATTTTCCATTCGTAAAAATGCACTTCGGTAATTACGATTCGGAGAACCGCAAGACGACGAGCTCCTCGTAAGGGTGTTTCTCGGTAGCAAGCACCTCGCTGGCGAGCCCCCGCTCGCGGGCGTACGCGCGAACTGCGTCGGGGGCGGTGAGACTGCTCACCAGCAAAAGCGCCTCGCCGCCGGGCGCGAGGACCCGACCGACCGATTCCAGAAACGGATCGACGAGCCGGCGGCCGTCCTCGCCGCCCGACAGCGCGTGTTCCATCCAGTCGTCCCACTCCGCCTCTGCCGGCGTCGGGAGGTAGGGCGGATTGAACGCCACGAGGTCGAACGCGGCGTCCCGGAACGGAGCGACGAGGTCACCGCGGACGACCGGAACACCGTTATCGGCGGCCTCCCGGCAGGCCAGCGGACTCAGGTCGACGCCGACTGCCTCGGCGCCCGCCTCGGCCACCACCGCGGCGACGTAGCCCGACCCGGTTCCCACGTCGAGCACCCGGTCGCCCTCGGTCACGCGCTCGTCGGCCGTCCGGGCCAGCAGGTCCGAGTCCTCGGCCGGCTGGTACACCGATTCGACGCCGCGCTCGTCGGCCAGCGCCGGGCGACCGCTATCCGCGTCCTCCTCAGTCATCGCCGTGCTCCGGCTCGCCAACCTCGTAGGAGAGCGTCGCGAGGTCCGCGAAATCGGCCGGCGTGAGCTTGCCGGCACGGGCGCTCATCAGGGACTCGTCGGCGGCGGCGACGACGGCGTCCGGGTCCCTCAGCCCGGAGATGTGGGCCGTGTTGCGAACGGCGTTGCGCATCGTCTTCCGTCGCTGGGTGAACACCGCTTTCAGGAAGGCCATGAAGAACTCGTCGCTGGGGACCTCGTAGTCCGGCTCGCGAGGCGTGGTCCGAACCAGCGCGCTCGTGACGCGGGGCTGGGGGTCGAAGGCACCGCGTGGAACGGTCTCGACGATTTCCGCGTCGGCGTAGTGACCCGCCGTCACCGACAGCCGGCCGTAGTCGTCAGTCGCCGGGTCGGCGGCCATCCGCTCGGCGAACTCCTGCTGGAACATGAGGACCATCGGCTTCCCCTCGGGGAGGAGGCGAAAGGCGATTTCCGAGGAGGCGCCGTAGGGGAGGTTCGAGACGCTCGCGGTGAAGTCGGGGAGGTCGACGTCGAGCGCGTCGCCCTCGACGACGGTCAGCCGGTCGGCGGCGACGGCGTCGGCGAACTCCTCGCGCAGGTGCGCCGCGAAGTCGGGGTCCCGCTCGACGACGGTCACCCGGCCGGCGACGGCCAGCAGCCGGTCGGTGAGCGCGCCCGGCCCCCCGCCGATTTCGAGCACGTGGCGCAGGTCCATCCCCTCGGCGTGGCTCGGAATCCGGTCGAGCACGCGGTCGTCGACCAGGAAATGCTGGTCCTGTCTGGTGTCGGCCCGCTTGCCCGCCCGTCGGACGAGCGCGTCCGGGTCGCGGTTCCCATACTCGGTCATTACCCTCCGTAGACGGTCGGGACGTGAAAAAGTCGGCTACTCGCCTCCGGGGCTCGGGTCGCGCACCCTCGCCCTGCTCTGTGCTACGAGGCGACCCGCGACGCTCAGGTCTCCTCGCCCTGCTCACTCCGTCGCACGAAGATCCGATACTTCAGGTCGTCGTCCCGCAGCTCCTCCTGGATACGTTCGACGAGCACTTCCCTCGGGTTGTGGAGCCCGTTGACCCGTTCTTCGAGGTCCTCGAAGCTCTCGAACGGTTTTCGCTTGCGCTCGTCGAGGATGGTGTTGCGGAGCTTCTTCCCGATACCCGGCAAGAGGTTCAGCTGGTGGAGTCGCAGCGTAATCGGCTGGGCGTCGTTGTAGAAGTCGACGAACCGCCGTTCGTCGGCCTCGACGATTTCCTCGACGGCGTACTCCAGTTCCTGCCGGGCACCGCTTGGCAGGTCCTCGAACGCCACCTCGGTCAACCGACCGAACTCCGTGAGGTCGATGCGGTCGCCGAAGGCGATGTCGTCGTCCTCGTCGAGCGAGAGCTCGTAGATGTGGAACTCGTCGACTCCGAGGGCGTACGCGAGCGGCTCTTTCTGGTGTTGCGGGCGGTCGTCGTCGCTCCGGCCGTGCGGGAGAACGTCGAGCACTGCCGCGACCAAATCCTCACCACCGCTCTCGGTGCTGCTCATGCGGAACTGTATGACGAGAGTACACTTAATGCATTGGATGACCGCACGGCTGGACGGCCGGACCCGTCGGCAAACGCCGGACGGCTAAAATTGTCGGCCGCCCCAGCACGGACCTGTCGGCAGAGTTAGGCGTACTGCTTGACGACGGCGAGAATGGCGTCCAGTTCGTCGCCCGACAGCGAGTACCGCTCCTGTGCATAGATGGCACGCAGCTCGTCGCGGTCGAGCGGCCGCAGATTCGCGATCTTGTAAGCGGTCGCCTCGTCGACCTTCTCGAGGTCCTGCAGTTCGTCGACGAACTCCAGGGACTCCTCGACGTCCAGCATGGCGAAGTGGTTGACGTGCTCGATAGAGCGCTTGAGCTCGTAGCGCATCTCGCGGTCCTCGTCGGCCGCACGCTCCATCTCCAGGTCCGCCAGTATCTCCTTGGTCTCGGCGGTGGTGAGATACTCCTCCGAGATCTTCTCTTTGAAGATCGTCATCGCTCAGTTCTCTTGACGGCGGAGATGTGCCGGCTTGACGATGACCGTCTTGGTCTTGCCGCCGTCGACGATTTCGACCTTGTAGGCCGCGCCCTGTTCGCCGGTGACAGTGCCGGTCTGGCCGTCGAACCGCGGGTGGAATCGGCCTTCGGGGACCGAGGGGTCGATTTTCAGGTGGACTTTCTCGTCGACCTCGTACTGCTCGACGGCGCGCTGGGGCGGCGACGTGCCGCGGTTGCGTGGCTTGTTTTTCAGCTTGTTCCGTGTTCCTTCGAGGGGGCCGTTCGAACTAGGCATTCTTGCTCATCGCTTGTCTACTCGCCCATATAAAACGTGCGTTCCGCGGTCGCGTCCGAAACCGGGTGGCGCGGTGCTGTCGCTCACGAGGCGGGAAATCGCGGAGAACGAAAGCCGTGTTACAGACGGCCGACAGTGTCTACATCGACGGATTCGACGCCGTCGACGTCGGCGAAGGCGTCCTCGACGGCGTCCGTGCCGCCGGCTTCGTCGGGGATGATGACCGTCGGGAACAGCGCGACGAGGCCGAAGGCCACGTCGTCGCGCTCGAATCCCTTGATCTTCGCTCCTTCGGGAAGCGCCCCCTCCAGACGGTCCTGGAGCGCGTCGAGGTCGACTTCCGGGCTCTGCGGCATGATCTTGATTTTGGCTGCTACTTTCCCCATCGTTATGGTCCCGTGAACCCGCAGTCGGGGCACTTGTAGAGGTTGCTCTGTTTGCGACACTTCGAACAGCGGTAGATCTGCTGTCCGCAGTCCGGACACTTGAACGCGGCCGCGTTCGTCGTGGCGATGTTGATGCCACACGAGACGCATTTCTGCGCTCGTTTCTGCTGGCTCTCGCTCATACCACCCCGTACCCGACCGTCGCTTTTAACGGTTGTCAAACGCCGTCGGCCCGTGACAGCCGGTGTCACGCGCCGGTTCGACGGCGCGAACCCCTCACCAGACGCTCGCACGCTCGCTGGCCCCATGGTCGCTACGCTCACGGCACCGTCGTCGGGGCGACAGCCCGTCCCGACCGCCAGAGACCGGATATCCCTCCCTGTTCGCGTTCGAGCCGTTCCGCTCCGGACTCCCCGGTGGTCGAACTCTCCCTAGCTCCCGGGGAGGATATCGCCCAGCGCCGCCCCGATAGACATCGGGACGAACGCCACGCTGCAGATACAGAGCGACTCCCAGACGTGCTGTGGGTCGGTCGACCACTCGACCATCCCCCAGGCGGTCAACAGCGCGACCGAGGTGAACAGCGCCGTCGTCGTCACGCCGGCCAGCCGGCGCGGGACGACGCCGAGGATACGGTGGGCCACGCGCACGTCCTGGAAGTCGGCGACGTAGAGGATGCCGACCACTATCGCGACCGCCGTCGCGAGCGTCCCGAGGAAATACAGCGGGTGCTGGGCGATGTGGAGTCCGGCGTCGCGCGTCCCGCTCTCGACGGCCATCGGGATGCCAAACAGCAGCGAGCCGAGCACCGCCTCGGCGAAGTCCTCGCGGTCGAACCCCCAGATGACGCGTCCGAAGACCGCAGGCTCGCCGTCCTGTGCCTCCGTCGCGGCCCGCATCGCCTCGCGGACCTGTCGCTTCTCGTCCTCGCCGTCGACGATGTCTTCCAGTTCCTCCAGTTCGTCGAACAGCTCCCCGATACCATCCTTTCCGGGCGGTGGCCCGTCACTCATCGGTCGGCCAACCCGCCCGCGCTGGTGTCGACCGTGCGGGGCTAGCCATCGCTTCGGACCCCTCGGTCGGGCGACGCTCGCGGTTCGGGACAGTGTCGCGCGGACGTGCGACCGCCACAACCGGCCCCCTGAGCGACCTCATACATCCCGGTATCACCGCACGCCCATGGGTTAAGGCTTTGTTCGACGCCGTCGGGCCGCCTCGTAGGAAGGGCGTACCCCGAGTAACGACCGATTTCGCCCAAACATTTATAAGTAATTAGCTGTTCTCCGTAAAAGAACACATGGAACGGCCGACGCGCCAGCGGGACACGGACCAAGAGGAGCGTGAGCAGGAGTCCGAGAGCACGGGCCAGCAGACCTGCCCCGAGTGTGAGTCGGAGTCGATCACCAGCGATGGCGGTGGCGAACTCGTCTGCGAGGACTGTGGCCTCGTCATCGAGGACGAGAACATCGACCGCGGGCCGGAGTGGCGCGCGTTCAATCACTCCGAACGGCAGTCGAAATCGCGTGTCGGGGCCCCGACGACACAGACGATGCACGACAAGGGGCTGACGACACAGATCGACTGGAAGGACAAGGACGCCTACGGTCGCTCGCTCTCCTCCGAGAAACGCTCACAGATGCATCGGCTGCGCAAGTGGCAAGAGCGCATCCGGACCAAAGACGCGGGCGAGCGCAACCTGCAGTTCGCCCTCTCTGAAATCGACCGCATGGCCTCCGCGCTGGGTGTCCCGCGCTCGGTGCGGGAGGTCGCCTCGGTCATCTATCGACGCGCGCTCAACGAGGACCTCATCCGTGGCCGCTCCATCGAGGGTGTCGCCACGGCCTGCCTCTATGCGGCCTGCCGGCAGGAGGGTATCCCACGGAGCCTGGAAGAAGTCTCCGACGTCTCACGCGTCGAGCAAAAGGAAATCGGGCGCACATACCGCTACGTGGCCCAGGAGCTCGAACTGAAGATGGAGCCTGTCGACCCCAAGCAGTACGTCCCCCGGTTCGCCTCCGAACTCGACCTCTCCGAAGAGGTCCAGTCGAAGGCCAACGAGATTATCGACACCACCGCCGAGCAGGGCCTGCTCTCGGGCAAGTCCCCGACCGGCTACGCCGCCGCCGCTATCTACGCCGCCTCGCTGCTCTGCAACGAGAAGAAGACCCAGCGCGAGGTCGCCGACGTGGCGCAGGTGACCGAAGTCACCATCCGGAACCGGTACCAGGAACAGATCGAAGCGATGGGCATCCACTGAGCAACCGGCGTTCCGGTCCGGACGACCGGACGGACTGCCCGTCCCTTTTTCGCCTCAGTCGGTCTTTACCTACTCGACGCGCAGGTGTGCTACCAGGGCTGTGACTGTCAGCGGACAGAGCGCCGACCGCGGTGGCCCGGAGTTTTTTGCTGGCCCCGTACCTCTCCCCGAACATGTCCGTCAGCTTCGATTTCGACGGCGAGGTCGCACTGGTCACCGGCGTCGGCGGGGCGCTGGGGAGTTCGGTCGCTAACGCCTTCATCGAGGCGGGGGCGACTGTCTGTGGTGCCGACGTGGTCGAGCCAGACAGCGACGACTTCCAGCTGTCCGACCCCGGCCGCATCGAGTTCCACCGGGGAGACTTCACCGACGAGGGCGACGTGGCCGACGTTGTCGAGGCTGTCGTCGCGGAACACGGTCGGCTGGACTACCTCCTGAACGTCGCCGGGACGTGGCGCGGCGGCGACCCGATACACGAGACCGAGGCCGACACGTTCGACTTCCTCTTCGGCGTCAATCTCAAGACGATGTTTCTGGCCTCGAAACACGCCCTGCCCCATCTACAGGAGACCGAAGGGAGTATCGTCTCGGTCTCGGCGCGGTCCTCACTGGAAGGCGGCGAGGGCGACGGGCTCTACCGGGCGACCAAGGCCGGGGTCCGGATTCTAACCGAGACGATCGCCGAGGAGAATCTCGGCTCCGTACGGGCAAACAGCGTGCTGCCGAGCGTCATCGACACACCGATGAACCGCGATATGATGCCCGACGCCGACTTCGAGCAGTGGGTCGAGCCCAGAGATATCGCCGCCGTTATGCTGTTTCTCTGTTCGGACGGGGCGGGGGTTACTAGTGGCGCCGCTGTCCCGGTCTACGGCGAAGCGTAGCGCACGACGCGTCCCGGCGCCCCGGTCGCCGTCCCATCGGCGACCGAGCAGAGCCGGGACGGGTGAGACCGAGCAAAGGCGGCGCCGCTTGCAAGGAATCGCTGTCCCGGTCTACGGCGAAGCGTAGCGCACGACGCGTCCCGGCGCCCCGGTCGCCGTCCCATCGGCGACCGAGCAGAGCCGGGACGGGTGAGACCGAGCAGAGGCGGCAAGCTGCTGGTCCGGGATCGGACCGGCCGTCGACCACGCTGACAGAGACGGCCCGACACACCGCGAGACGCGCACAACGGTGATTGCAACTCGTCACTACTACCGACAAAAGCGTTCGTACCGGGCAGAGACACTGTTCCGTCGAGAGACGAAAATACAGAACAACCGCAGTTGTTAACAGCCACACGAGAGTAGGTCCGAACGAAAAATGTCGGACCGAGAAACGTGGGCGACCCGACCGGGATTCGTCCTCGCGGCCATCGGCAGCGCAGTCGGTCTCGGGAACCTCTGGCAGTTCCCGTTCAAGACCGCGACCAACGGCGGGGCCGCCTTCGTCGTCTTCTATCTCGTGGCCGTCGCGCTCGTCGGCTTCCCGGCGATGCTCGCGGAGTTCGTCCTCGGTCGGCGGACCCACGTCAACGCCGTCGACGCCTTCTCGCGGCTGGGCCACCGGAAGTGGCGAGCCGTCGGCGGCCTGGCCGTCCTCACCGGGTTCTGGATTCTCTCGTACTACAACGTCGTGGGCGGGTGGGTGCTTCGCTACATCCTCGGGAGCGCCCGAGGGGCGTACTTCTCGGACCCCGCGGGCTACTTCGGGTCGGTCTCGGCGGGCCTCGACGCGGTGGTGGCTCAGGCCGTCTTCCTCGCCCTGGTCGTCGGTATCGTCGCGCTGGGTATCGAAGACGGCATCGAGAAGGCGACGAAGGTGATGGTCCCCAGTATCGTCGTCCTGATGGTCGCCCTGGCGGCGTGGGTTGCCACGCTCCCCGGCGCCGCCGCCGGCTACGATTTCTTCCTCTCGCCGGACCCCGGCGCGATGGTGGCAAACGCCGGGACCATCATCCCCTTCGCCGTCGGTCAGGCCTTCTTCACGCTCTCGCTGGGGATGGCCATCATGGTGACGTACTCCTCGTACGTCGGGGGCGACGACAACCTCGTCGCCGACGGCGGGGCTATCGTCGTGACGAACACGCTCGTGGGCATCCTCGCCGGACTGGTCGTCTTCCCCATCCTGCTGACCATCGGCGCGGAGGTGACGACCGGGACCGGCGGCGCCGGCGCGCTGTTCGTCGCGACCGCCGCCGGGTTCGGAACGGTGCCGTTCGGCCGGCTGTTCGGCGTCGTCTTCTTCGGCGTCGTCCTCATCGCGGCGCTGTCCTCGGCCATCAGCCTGCTTGAGACCGCCGTCGCCTACGCCAACGACAACTACGACGTGCCCCGGCACTATCTCGCCCCGGCCATCGGGGTGGCCCTGTTCCTGCTCGGCCTCCCGTCGGCGCTGGACACGGCGTGGCTGACGTGGTTCGACAGTTTCGCCTACCAGGTGTTCCTCCCGCTGTCGGTGCTCGCCACCGCTGTCTTCGTCGGGTGGGTGCTCGGCCGTGACGCCGTCGCGGAGCTGCGGGAGGGGACCGGCGGCCTCGGCGCGGGCGGCGAGGTGTGGCTCTGGACGGTCCGGGTGGTCGTCGTGGCCGCTATCGTCCTCACGCTCGCGCTGGGTATCAACGAGATGTTCCTCGTCGAGGACGCCGGCTTCTTCCAGCCGTTCTGACGTGTCTTCGCGACACTCGACACGCTTTTTGGTGCTCGGGAAGACCGTGAGACGATGACGAGAGCCACCTGGCGGACCCGGCTCGGGTTCCTCCTCGCCGCCGTCGGCAGCGCCGTCGGCCTCGGAAACATCTGGCGGTTTCCCTGGCTGACGGCGACCAACGGCGGCGCCGCATTCCTCCTGTTGTACGTCCTCGTAATCGTGCTCGTCGGCGTCCCCGGACTGCTCGGCGAGATGGTCATCGGCCGTCGGAGCCGCCGAAATCCGGTCGGCGCCTTCGGCGCGCTGGGCGGCCGCCGCTGGCGTGCCCTCGGCGGCGTCGCCTTGCTCGCCTCCGTCGTGGTCCTCTCTTTCTACTCGGTGGTCGGCGGCTGGATCCTCCGGTACACCGTCGCCAGCGCCTCCGGCGCGTACTTCGCGGACCCACAGGGGTACTTCGCCGCCATCGACTTCGGCGTCGGCGCCGCCGGCTTCCACGCCCTGTTCCTGCTGGCGACGGTGGCCGTCGTCTACGCCGGCGTCGACCGGGGCATCGAACTCGCGACGACGGTGATGGTCCCCGGCATCGTCGTCCTCTTCGGGGCGCTGGCTCTCTGGGCCGTGACGTTGCCCGGGAGCGCCGAGGGCTACGAGTTCTACCTCTCGCTGGACGTGGCCTACCTCCGGGCGAACTTCCTCGACGTCCTCGTCGCCGCGGCGGGGCAGGCGCTGTTTACTCTCTCGGTCGGCGCCGGGGCGATGCTCACCTACGCCTCCTACATCGGCGAGGACCGCTCGCTGGCCGCCGATGGGACTATCATCGCGGTGTTGAACACCGGCATCGGCGTCCTCGCGGGACTGGTCATCTTCCCGCTGCTGTTCTCGCTCGGTATCTCGCCCGGACAGGGCGGCCCAGGCGCGCTGTTCGTCAGCCTCGCTGGCGCCTTCGCCGACCTGCCGTACAGCCGCGTCGTCGGCCTCGTCTTCTTCGGCGTCGTCCTGCTCGCGGCGCTCTCGTCGGCGATCAGCATCTTCGAGGTGCTCGTGGCCTACCTCGTCGACGAACGCGACACCACGCGCTCGCGGGCGACGGCCGGTGTCGGCGGCCTCTTCCTCGTCACCGGGAGCGGGGCCGCGCTGTCGCCGTCGCTGTTCACGCTGCTCGCCGACACCGTCGCCAACCTCGCGTTGACCGCCGGCTTGCTCGGCTTCCTGCTGTTCGACGGGTGGGTCCTCGGAAAGGCCGCCCTCGACGAGTACCGGAACGGCGCCGGCAGACTCGCCAGAATCATGGGGCTCCCGTGGTACTACGCTGTCGCCGTCGTCCTCCCGCTGTTTCTCGCCTTTACGCTGGTCTCCGGGCTCGGGACCGTCCTCGGCGTCCCGGTGACGACCCCGCAGGCCGCCGCCGTCGCGGTGTTCGGCGTCGTCGGCGCCATCGCGCTGCTGCGCCGGCAGGCCGACTCGGCGGTCTGAGCCGCCGGCCCCCGCACAGTGGCGGATAGAAACCCCGATACGCCTCCACGCCGTTCCCGGAACCAATGCATCGCGGACAGTTCGACGTGGGAGCGCTCCCGGGCGGTATCGACCTGCAGGCAACCGTCGAGAGCGGCCAGTCGTATCTCTGGGACCGCGAGGACGGCCGGATGTACGAGCGGACGGCCGCGAGCGGCGGGTCGGCGTGGTACTGGACGACGCTGCGGGTCGACGGCGAGCCCGAGGTCGTCCGGGTGCGCCAGACCGACGGCGAACTCCAGTGGGAGAGCTCCGTCGACGCCGAGCCCCACCTCAGGACCCTGCTCGGACTGGACGACGACCTGCCGGCGATCCGGGAGACGGCCCCGCCCGACGCCGTCGTCGACGAGGCGTTCGACGCCTACTGGGGGATGCGTATCGTCCGGGACCCCGTCTTTCCGACGCTCGTCTCGTTTATCTGTTCGGCCCAGATGCGCGTCGGTCGTATCCACGGGATGCAACAGGCGCTCCGCCGCGAGTTCGGCGAGCCGGTCTCGTTCGACGGCGGGACGTATCACGCGTTTCCGACCCCGGACGCGCTGGCCGGCGCGAGCGAGGCCGACCTCCGGGAGCTGAGTCTGGGTTACCGCGCCCCCTACGTCAAGCGGTCGGCCGAGATGGTCGCCGAGGGGGAGTCCGACCCGGCGGCCGCGGCCGAGTTCCCCTACGAAGCGGCCCGCGACGCGCTCACTGAGTTCGTCGGCGTCGGCGACAAGGTGGCCGACTGCATCCTGCTGTTCTCGCTTGGCTACCTGGAGGCCGTTCCGCTGGACACCTGGATTCAGACGGTCATCGCGGAGTTCTACCCCGACTGCGACCGGGGCAGCTACGGCGACACCTCGGCCGCCATCCGGGAGACGCTGGGCGGCGAGTACGCCGGCTACACGCAGACGTATCTCTTTCATTATCTGCGTTCGGGCGGGCGGGAGCTCTGAGCGAGAACCGGCGGGACCACCGGACATAACTGACCGGTGTGTCTACACTGACGCATGTCACGCAAGCGCGCCCACGTCCACGTTTCCGGGAAGGTACAGGGAGTGTACTATCGAGCGACGACGCGGGACAGGGCCATCGAGAAGGGCGTCGACGGCTGGGTCCGGAACCTGGACGACGGCCGCGTCGAGGCCGTCTTCGAGGGCGACCCGGACGCCGTCGACGAGATGATCGAGTTCTGTTACGAGGGGTCGTCGATGGCGGATGTTTCGACGGTCGAGGTCAGCGAGGAGGCCCCCGACGGACTCGATGGCTTCGAGGTCCGCTGGTAGCTTTTAGGTCGGTGGCGCCCGCAGAGCCGGTATGCTAACTGGCTCCGAGATGGCGGTCGTCGACGCGAACGCCGAAGCGCTCGGCGTCCCGCGAAAGCAGCTGATGGAATCGTCCGGGCACAGCGTCGCGCGGGCCGTCCGGGACCACGCCGACCCGGGTGACGAGGTCGTCGTCGTCGCCGGGCGCGGGAACAACGGCGGCGACGCGCTGGTCGCGGCGCGCTTTCTGGACGAGTTCGCGCTCCGGGTGTGTCTGCTCGGTCGCCCCGAGACGATCACCACCGACATCGCCCGGGAGAACTGGGACGCGCTCCAGTCGGCCGACTACCCCACCGAACAGGTCGGTGACTCGTCGGCGTTCGAGCTGGGGGACCCCGACCTCGCGGTCGACGCGATGCTGGGCACGGGTATCAGCGGCGCGCTGCGTGAGCCGGCCGCCACCGCCGCCGCCGCGATGAACGATTCGGCGGCGACGGTTCTCTCCGTGGACGTCCCCTCGGGGCTGGACTGCGAGACGGGCGACCTCGCCGAGAACGCCGTCGCCGCCGACCACGTCGTCACGTTCCACGACACGAAACCCGGGCTCGCCGACCTCCCGGCGTCGGTCACCGTCGCGGACATCGGCATCCCCGACGCGGCCCAGCGGTTCGTCGAACGGGGCGACCGCCGGCGGCTCTCGCGGGACCCCGCGAGTCACAAAGGGGACAACGGGGAGGTGCTGGTCGTCGGCGGCGGCCCCTACACCGGCGCGCCGGCGCTGGCCGCCCGGGCGGCGCTGCGGGCGGGGGCCGACCTCGTCCGCGTCGCGGCCCCCGACACCGTCGCTCGCGAGATACAGGGGTACAGCGAGAACCTCATCGTCCGCGAGTACGACGGCGACCGGCTGGCCCCGGCCCACGTCGACTGGCTGGCCGACCTCGCTGCCGACCACGACACGCTGGTGCTCGGGCCGGGACTCGGCGGCGCCGGGGAGACGCTGTCGGCCGTCGAGTCGCTGCTCGCGCGCTTCGACGGCACCGCCGTCGTCGACGCCGACGCCCTGCAGGTCGTCCCAGACGTCGAGACCGAGGCCGACCTCGTCTGTACACCACATCAGGGCGAACTGGTCGGGATGGGCGGGGAGACCAGCGACGACTGGCGCGAGCGGGCCGAACTGGTCGAGGATTTCGCAGCCGACATCGGTCAGACGCTGCTGGTCAAGGGGGCCTACGACGTGATATCGGACGGCGAGCGAACCCGAATCAGCCGAACGGGCAACGCCGGAATGACGGTCGGCGGCACCGGGGACGTGCTCGCCGGTGTCACAGGCGCGCTGGCCTGTGTACTCGAACCGCGCCACGCCGCCGCCCTCGCGGCCTACGCCAACGGCACCGCCGGGGACACAGCGGTCGAAGAACACGGCTCCGGACTCGTCGCGACGGACCTGGTGGAGGCGGTGCCCGGCGCGCTGTGGGCCGAGTGAGTCGGCCGTCGGTCAGCCGTCCAGCAGGTCGTGCAGCCGTTCGTACGCCGCCTCGGTGCCGACAGTCACTATCGTGTCGCCGGCCGCGAGCACGACGTCCGGGTCCGGGTTCGCTATGGTGTCGGTCCCTCGCTGGATTGCCAGCACTGAGACGCCGCTCCGGGTCCGGAGTCCGGTCCCGCGCAACGTCTCGTCCGCCAGCGGTGACGTCGAATCGATTTCTATCCACCGAATCCGGGCGTTCTCGAAGGCGTCGTCGAGGTCCTCCGCCACCGTGTGAAAGTAGGTGCCGTCGAATATCTCGGCGAGCTTCCGTGCCTGTGGCTCGGTCGTCTGGAACAGCCGGTCGCTGTCTCCGTCCGGGTCGTCGCGCCAGAACGTCTCTCGGTTCCCGTCGTTGTGGATGAGGACGACGAACTCGCCGCCGTCGCCGAACCTGACGGTGTAGCGGCGGCCGACGCCGGGGAGTTCAGTCTCGAATACCCGCATTGCCCCACCGTTGATTCCGCCCGTATATCTTCCTTCGGGTCAGGGCAGTGCCAACGGCTCTCGTCAGCCCGCTCAGGCCGACGCGCCGACGAGGTCGCCGGCTTTCGACCGCGACATCTCGACGACGGCCGGCCGGGCCTCGAACTCGATGACGACCTCGTCCCCGTAGTCGACGGTCTCAACGTGGGCGTGGTCGTGAATCCACGAGACGACGCTCATCGTCTCCTCGGTCATGGGGAGGACCAGGCGCTCGCGCTCGTAGTCGGGCAGCTCCGCGTCGATGCGCTCGGCCAGCGCGTCGATGTTCAGCCCCTCCGCGGCGCTGACGGCGACGGGGTTCGGTGCCAGCGCCGACAGGGCCTCCCGTTTGCGCCGTATCTCCTCGTCGTCGACGGTGTCGGTCTTGTTCAGCACCGTCACGATAGGGGCCTCGTTGCGCTCGTAGAGGGTGTCGTGGCTCGTCACCAGCTTCTCGCGTATCTCCTCGACGGGCTCGGAGACGTCGACGACGAGCAAGACCAGATCCGCCCGGTACACCGAATCGAGCGTGGACTTGAACGACTCGACGAGCCAGTGGGGGAGGTCCTGAATGAACCCGACGGTGTCGGTGACGAGCACCTCGCGTTTCCCGACCTCCGCGCGGCGGGTGGTCGTCCCGAGCGTGGTAAAGAGGCGGTCCTCGCTCTCGGCGGTGGTGTCGAGGTCGGGATGCAGGTCCTCGTTCTCGTCGACTTCGAGGTCCGCGGCGAGCCGTCGCAGGAGGGTGGACTTCCCGGCGTTGGTGTAGCCCGCGAGTGCCACGAGGTCGAAACCGGACTCGCGGCGCTGTTTCCGGCGGTGTCGCTCGGTCTCCTCGATGGATTCGAGCTCGTCCCGGATGTTGGCTATCTGCTTTTTGATGTCCTCCTCTCGGGACTCGTCGTACTCGCCCAGACCCATGAAACCGGGGCGCTCGTCGCGTTTCGCGAGGCTGGCTTTCGCCTCCGCTCGCGGGAGCTCGTAGCGTAACTCGGCGAGTTCGACCTGGAGCTGGGCCTTCCGGGTCCGCGCGCGCTGGCCGAATATCTCGAGGATGAGCCGGAACCGGTCCATCACGGTCACGCCCGTCGGGAGCTCGTTGCCGATGTTGTAGGTCTGGTAGGGCCCCAGCTGGTTGTCGAAGATGACCGTCGTCGCCTCCTCGCGGGCGACGGTGTTTGCCAGCCGCGTCACCTTCCCCTCGCCCAGGTGGTAGGCCGGGTCCTCAGTTCGGGTCTGCGTTATCTCGCCGACCACGTCGTAGCCGGCCGCCCGCGCGAGGTCGCGTATCTCCTCGGTGTCGGCCTCGCCGCTATCGACGCGTTTCGCCACGACTGCACGGTCTGTGGTGTGTGTCGCCGTCACTCACCACCACGTAGGCCGTCCGATTATTTAGTCTGCAGGGTCGCTCCGAAAACCACCGGACACCGGTCCGAGTCCCACAAAGGATATACAGCGGCACAATAAGGTACCCAGTATGGTCGAGTTTGCGTTACAACTGGATTTCAGTCTTCAGAAGATGGGACTGGAACTGGGAACCGGTGCGGTCATCGGTGGTATCATCGGCTTCGCAGCCAAGAAGATAGCGAAGCTCATCGCCGTCATCGTCGGTCTGGAACTGGCGCTGTTCAAGTTCCTCGAGACGCGGGGCATCCTCGAAGTGAACTGGCAGGCCATCGGGGGCGCGGCCAGGAACACGACGAGCAGCGCCGGGTCGGCGGCCAGCCAGCCGCCGTCGTGGGTCACGTCGCTGCTCTCGGCGCTGCCGGTCAGCGCCGGGTTCACCGGCGGCTTCTTCGTCGGCTTCAAGCAGGGATAACCGCGGCTCGGCGCTACCGCGTGCCGATTTCGTCTTCGTCTTTTATGATACGGGTCTCGGCTTCGCCGCTCGTGTGCTCGTTGACCACGTCGTAGAAATCGTTCTGCATCCCCGCGGGGAAGGTGAGCACACCGACCCACGAGCCGTCGGCCTGCCACTCCTCGCGTTCGAGTTCGCCGAAGGTCCGAATCTTGGCCTGAGCGCTGCCGGCGTAGTCGGCGGGCACCTGCACCGCGACGGTTATCTCGTCGAAGCGGATCGGGATGACCGGCCGCAAGGCGTCCAGAGCGTCGTCTACCTGCGTCTCGACGGGCTCCATCGGGTCGATGCGGAAGTCCGTCTCTTCGAGGGCCGACTCGATGCGCTCCGGGGGATGGGGCGCGTCGTCCATCTGGGGGTTGACGGCGTTGCGCGTGATGCGCTGGACGAGCTGTTTGTGTTTCTGTTCTTGCATCTCGCGGCGCTGGTCGGCCGTAATCTGAATCTCCCCTTTCCTGATGACCTCCGGGATGATCTCCATCGGATCGGTCGTCTCGAACACCTCTTCGAGCATGTTCTCCGGTGGCCGGTCACCGCGGTCGGCGTGCTCGAAGATGTCCTCGGCCGCGATGACATCCGCCAGGTCGCCGTCGAACTCCCCTCGCTTTATCTCCAGTGCCGCGTCGGGGTCGACCAGTACCTCGAACCGTTGTCCGTGGGATTCGAGGCGCGCCGTCACCGCCTCGTCAAGCGATATCATATCAGCCGGTAACGGTGGGGCAGTTAAAGTCCTTACTGCGGGTTTCGGGAAAGACTGATTACAGAGCGTTTGGATAATGTAGCTATCACAGTGGCCGAAATAACGAACAACTATGACAGACGGGACCGATGACGGACGACTCTTCGAGTGGTATCGAACGTATATTGGCGAGCCGGACCGCGAGGTCGACGTCTATCTCGGGTTCGCGCTGTTCTTCGCCGGCATCGGCTTTGGCATCGCAGCGTTCGTCATCGGTGCCGCCGGCCAGCTGACGGGCGCCGGCGGTCCGTCGGCCGACTTCATCTACCGCGAGGCGGCCATCGCGGTGGGCATGCTCGCGCTGCCCGCGACCCTGTCGAGTGTGGTCGTCCTGCTCCCGGTGAGCAGGCGGGCGCTGTACGGCGCAGCAGCGGGTTCGACGATATCGCTCGTGGGACTGGGGCTGTTCGTCTGGGCGTACCCCTACAACTGGGCGGTCGGCTCCGGACCGACCTACAGCATTCAGGTGTTGTTCGTCTACGGGGTCGGACTGGCCGTCTTGCTCGCCGCGACCGGCGGCGCGCTCGTCGCCTACCACATCGACCGGGCGAAGCCGCGACCGGGCGATTTCACCGCCGAGGACGCGGAGGCCGGCGAGGAGATCACCGACGAACAGATCGAGTCCGACATCGAGTCGGCGATGGAGGACGTGGACCTCACATGGGGCGGCGTCGAGCGCTCCGAGGGGAGCGACCTGAACATCCGAACCAGCGAGAGCGAGGCCGATATGGACGTGACGGGACTGGACGTGGAGGCCGAGCGAGTCCACCGCAGCGGCGTCGACGAGCAGGTCGCCGGACTGGCGATGGTCAAGGGCGGCCAGAAGACCACCGACCGCTCCGAGTCCACGGTGGACGACCAGACGAACGCGCTCGCGGAGCTCCGCAAGCAGAAACGGGAGGAGGCGGAGAACCAGGAGGAGGAGACGGTGCTCGGTGGACTGCTGGACCGCGTGGCGACGATGCTCGGCCGCGGAAACTGAGCGGGCCACTCCGGAGACCGTTCCCGTCCGGCTGTTGATATATATCGTTCCGGAACCTAGTTGAATATTCATGCCGACATTCCACATTTAGTCAGCTAAAAACAATAACGAATCAGGTAGATACGTACATTTATGTGGAGTATGCGGGAATTATTAGTGAACTACTCATGGCAAAAGGACTTGACGTTGGGACGATGAACCTTATTTCGGCACAGCAAGACGGTACGGACACCGTATTCGTTCAGCAGCGAAACTCGTTCGTCGAGATCGAGTACAGCGATATGGCCGAACGGATGCTCTCTCGGTCTGACGTATTGCATATCCGAAAGGACGACGACGTCTACGTGCTCGGCGACGACGCGCTCAACTTCGCGAACATCTTCAATCAGGAGACACGCCGGCCGATGTCCCAGGGGATTCTCTCCTCGGACGAGCAGTCCGCGATTCCGATGATGAAGCTCATCATCGAGCAGGTCGTGGGCTCACCGAACCACCCCGACGAGAAGCTGTACTTCTCCTCGCCGGCCGACCCCATCGACTCGGACCTGAGCACGCTGTATCACCAGAAGACCATCCAGTCGTTCCTCAACGACATGGGGTACGACGCGGAACCCATCAACGAGGGGATGGCAGTCATCTACTCCGACCTCGCCGACAGGGACTTTACCGGACTGGGTATCAGCTTCGGTGCCGGGATGACCAACGTCTGTCTGTCCTACTACGCGGTGCCGGTGATGAAGTTCTCCGTCGCCCGCGGCGGGGACTGGGTCGACGAGCAGGCCGCCCAGGCGACGGGCAAGCCGGTCGATAAGGTCACTTCTATCAAGGAAGACGACTTCGAGCTCGACTTCGAGACCGACGTGGGCGGCGTCGAGGGCGCCCTCTCGATCTACTACGAGAACCTGCTGGACTACGTCATCGGAAAGATTCAGGAAGAGGTCGACGAAGAAGACATCGAGGAAGGGCTGGACGTGCCGGTCGTCGTCACCGGCGGCACCTCCTCGCCGAAGGGCTTCAAGAAGCTGTTCGAGCAGCACCTCCAAGACGCCTCGATTCCGTTCTCCATCAGCGACGTCCAACACGCGGACGAGCCGATGTACAGCGTCTCGCGCGGCTCGCTCGTCGCCGCCCGCTCCGAGGAAGAGGAGGAGGGGCGCGGCAGCGCGGACGGGGCAGCGGCCACGGACGAAGAGGAAGAAGTCGAAGCCAACGACTGACCGAATCCCCGGTCGATTCTCTCGTTCGGTCACGGGCTGTCGATTAGCTCGGGTCGGTCACCGTCGCGTCGCCTGCGTCGTCGTGAGCGTCCGCCTCGTCGAAAACCGGCAACACCAAGTCCTCGATGTCCGCGGCTCGTTCGCCGTCGACCCCGTTTCCGAGCGCCGTATCGTTCGACTCGGCGACCGGCACGTCGGCCGGCAGGTCGTCGCGGGTCACCGTCACCACCGACTGGCCCTGTTCCTGGAACCGGTCTATCGCGTCGTCCCACGACTCCGGTCGGCCGTGTTCGGCCGTGTGGTCGACCGAGACGCCCACGTACTCACACTCCTGACAGCCGACAGTCTCCCGCTCGTCGAGCCGATACCGCGTGAGCCGTCCCCCACACCGTGGACACATCATACACACGGCTTGGCCACTCCGGGGCTTAATTCTATGGACGTGTGGAAAAATGAAACCGCTTACTCCTCGTCGGTTTCGTCGGCGTCGTCGGCGTCGTCGCCGGCGTCGCCGTCGGCGAGCAGGTCGGTGGCTTCGAGATGCGTTTTCTTCACTTCGTCGCTCAGTTCGCCGAACTCCTCCGTCTCGACGTCGATGGTCGCGATGCCGATACCCTCCGGGGCGAGGCCGTCCTCGGCGACCGAAGCGAGCGCTTCGAGCGCGAGGTCGACGCCCTCGTCGAGGGTCATCGTCTCGTCGTAGTGCTCTTCGAGGTAGTCCCGGATGTCGCCGCGGTCGGCTCCCACCGCGAGGGCCTTCCACTCGTAGGGCGTCCCCGACGGGTCCGTCTCGTACAGCCGCGGTTCGCCGTTGGCGATGCCGGCGATGATGAGCGCGACGCCGAAGGGGCGTGCCCCTCCGACCTGCGTGTACTGCTGGATGTAGTCGGTAATCTCCTTCGTGAGCGTCTCGACGCCGACCGGTTCGCCGTAGCGCAGGTGGTTGACCTGTGCCTGCCGCCGGGCGAAGTCGATGAGCTGTCGGGCGTCGGCGACGTGGCCGGCCGAGGCGATGCCGATGTGGTCGTCCGCCTTGTGGATTTTCTCCACGGAGGAGCGTTCCATCAGCGGCGAGCGGATGCGCTTGTCCACGGCCAGCACGACACCGTCGCTGGTCCGAATGCCGATACTCGCCGTGCCGCGTTTGACCGCTTCGCGGGCGTATTCGACCTGATAGAGACGCCCGTCCGGAGAGAAGATAGTTATCCCGCGGTCGTACGCCTGCTGTTGGTTTTGTCCCTGCATAGTGTTAGATGTCGAGGTCTGTCGCGCCGACGAACCCGCCGTCGGTGTGCACGTCCACCCGCCCGTCGCGAGCGACGGCACGCCGATTCCGGTTGTCGAACACGACGTGTCTCTGTTCCGGTGGTTTTGCCGGGCCGCGTATATATTTTTCCTCACACGCACGGACGGTCCCGCTTGTGCCACTGACACGGAGCCCGAGCGGGTCACCGTCGACGCCGTCGATACAGGCCAGCGCCGCTCTCGCTTGGTCTGTGTGACCGCGCCGGACCCGGACGATGGCGTGGCCGAGGCCGTCGTCGTGGTCGAACCTGACGACGGTCATGTCCGTCTCGGCGCTGCCGGTGTCACCGAGGAGATTCTGGGCCGCGTACCACGCCTCGCGCTGGAACGAGCGACGGTCGAGGTCGGCGTCGGGCCACGTCTCGATGGCCACGGCGAGATACCGCCAGCGGGGCTGGAGATGTTTCGGGAGGTGCTTCACGATGGGACACCCCGGGAGCCGTCGGTCATACGACCGCTTGGCGCGCCGGGGTGAAAACGGATGTCATCGTCGCGTCGTGGCCGTCACCGGAGCGTCGACCCGGTCCGACTGGCGCTGTCTGTGTCGTCGATATGGGCCGCTTCGACGCGCTCTATCGGGCTCCGGACGAACAGGTAGAGCAGCGCCAGCCCCATCCCGACGCTCTCGGCGACGATGACGGGGTCGCCGATCCGGAGCGCGGGAACACTGAGCGCCATGACGGTCAGGAACGAGACGATTGTCATCACTCGGGCCAGGATGAACCCGCCGGCGAGCGCACCGGTGACGATGCCAAGCAGTATGCCGACGGCGAAGGTCACTGCGAGGCTGTCCGTGACAAGAACGGATTGAACGACAGAGACACCGGCCCCCGCCAGTGCTCCCCCCAAGAGATACTTTGTGCCCACCACGCCCGCGAGCGAGGCGACCACGAGACCACCAAACCTCGGACTCGTGTCAGCCATATATTACTCTTGTGGCCCTCGTGATAAATAAAGACACCAGATTCAGGGGCACTACTCCGGTTCGTCGAGCCTCACGCCGGGTTCGACGTAGGAATCGCCCGCCCGGTCGCGGTTGCGGTCGGCCAGCCGGCCCCACTCGACCAGCCCCGCGCGGATGTCGTCGGCGTCGAAGCCGATCTGCTCGCCCAGCGCACACAGCTCCCGGGGCGCCCGGAACTCCAGATGGCTCCGCGGGTCCGAGCTGACGACGTACGGGGCGTCCGCATCGGCGACGAGCTCCCGGAGCTTCCGGAGGGCACCGAGCTGGCGCACGCGGCTGCCGCCGCTCTCGTGGACGACCGACCGGAGCGAGAACTCGATACGGACGCCGTTGTCGGCGGCGGCCTTCGCCAGCACGTGGTTGAAATCCCCGTTTCCGGCCATCGGGTGTGCGAGTACGTCGACGGCGGAGTTCTCGACGGCGAACCGGTTGAGCGCTCTGTCCCCGCCGTGGACGGCGACGATGGTCCGCTTCGAGCGGTGGTTGCCCACGAGCCCGCTGGCCTGGGAGGGGTCGTCGGCTCGAATCTCGACGCCCTCGACCACGTCCACGTCGAGGCTGTCGGCGACGGCGTCGATATCGTCGGGCGTCCCCGCGTCGCCGTGGTTGCGGACGACGACGCCGTCGAACCCGTAGTCCGCGGCCGTCCGTGCCTGTCTCGCGACCGTGCTCGGGCCGTCCGGACGGGCGTGAACGGCCTCGTACATCACAGTTCGGCGAGCAGGTCCCGAGCGTTCTCGACGGCGTTCTCGCGTTTGGCCGGGTAGGCCTCGACCTTCGCGCGGAGCGTCAGCCCGTCGCCGCGCTCGACCGAGCCGCGGAAGGCCGACTGCTTGTCCAGCGTGAGGAAAAACGAACAGTTGTCGTCGACCCTGTCGTCCAGTTCCGCACGCACCGCGTCGATATCCGAGAGCGTCGCAACCTGTGAGAGGACGTGGCGGACGTCGTCGGCGTTCTCGACGCGCGCCGAGTAGACGACGATGCGGTCGCCGTAGTGGCCCTCGCTCTCCGCCCGGTCGAGGTCGTACTCCTCGGGGAGATACGTCCGGAGGGCCGCCTCGACGCGTTTCTCGTCCTCCGTCGCGTAACAGAACGCGCGGAGGTCGACGTAGTGGAACGGAACCGACGACACCTTACTCCTCGCTGGCTTCGAGGTTGTCCTCGGGGACGCCCTGTTCCTGGCCGTCCTCGAAGGAGACGGTGTAGTTCGCGTCGCCGAACATCGTATCGACCACCTGCGTGATGGTCCCCGTCTCACCGTCGTAGTCGCTGTGCTCGTCGTGGAGAATGACCGTGTCGTCTTCTTCGAATGCCATAGGGCTGGGTACTCGATGGCTGTTCAAAAAGGGACTGATTCAGCCCCGCGTGTCGAAGGCTTATAGTGATTCTCTCGCGTACCGGCGGGCATGACCGGTCTCTCTCACCCTCTCGCCTCCCCGTCTGCGCCCGTTAGCTACGACGCGCTCGCCGGAGACAGATGACCACTGTCGACGACCTGTGGTATCTCGCCGACGTGGCCAGTCAGCAGGCCGAACAGACCTACCACGACCTGGTCGAGGAGTACGACGGGTTCGTGGAGTTCACCCGCCACCGGCGGGTACAGCGGCCCCGGTTTCGGACTGTCGCCGAGGACGCCCGGGACCACGGCGCGCCCTTCGGCGCACACTCGCTCGCCTTCCGGCCGACCGGCGAGCTCCTGCTGGTGCGCCACGACGGCGTCGACATGTGGGTGTTACCCGGCGGCGAGCTCGACCCGGGGGAGACGTTCAGCGACGCCGCGCTGCGCGAACTCCGGGAGGAGAGCGGCATCGAGGCCACCATCGACGGGCTGGGGATGCTCGGACGCATCGAGTTCTACTGCGACAACAACAACACGTGGGGGGTGCTCCCCGTCTTCGAGGCGCGGGCAGAGACGACTGATATCGCCGTACAGGACCCCGACAACGAGATAAGCGAGGCCCGCTGGTTCGACGAGCTACCGGCGGACACGCGCGACCGCGAGGAGATTCAGCGCTGGCGCGAGCGGTCGTAGCGGGTCGCGTCTTCGGGGACGACGCCGTGACCGCGTCAGCTCTCCGCGCTCCCGAGGCGGTCGCCGGCCCTGGCCTTCGCCGACTCCTTGGCCCGCTCGACGACCGGCTCGGCCTCGGCCCACTTCTCTCCGACCATCGCGCCGACGAACGCCCCGATACCGGCGCCAGTGCTCGCGGCCTTCGGGCTGAACAGTCCGCCGAGGGCTCCGCCGACAGCCCCGCCAGTCGCTGCGTACTTGGCACGGCTAACTGCGCGTTTGATTCGGTTTCGCATACCACAGTGTTCGGCGCTTGGACGTAAAAACCCACGTGGCGACTGCCGGGCCGTTATTCCGGGCCGAACGAGCGGCCGTCGCGAGCGTCGGCGCCGAGGCGGCGAATCGTCGCCCGGGCGTTGCTGGCGTCGTAGCCAAAGAGGACGGAGCGGCCGTACGCCTCCGCCACCTCGACGGCCTTCGCGAGGTCGTCTATGTCGACGTCGACGGCGTACAGTTCGATGCTGAACGGCGTCGAGAGCCGGTCGCGAAACCCCTTCGCCAGAATCTCCAGCCAGTAGGTCGTCGAGTAGGCCATATCGTATATCGGAACGACGAACTCGTCGACGTAGGGTTCGATGTCGTCGACGGCGACGCCGGTCCGGGCCTCTAGGTGGCCGGGGTAGGGGTCGGGGTACAGCGTCAGGTAGAGGTCGCCGGGGACGCGCTCGCGGGCCGCGGCGACGAACTCCGTGATGACCTGTGTCCGCCAGACTCCCCACTCCTCGAACTCGCTGTCGGCGAACCGCTGGTCACACCGCTCGCAGTGGCAGTACTCCTCACGCGGGAACCCCACGTCGTCGAGGCGCACGTCCCCGTTTACGGCGGCGGCCTCCTCGATGATGTCGAGGAGCCCCTCCCGATACCGGTCGTGAGTCGGGCAGACGTAGGTCCAGTCGAAGTAGGGCTCGTTCCGGGTGGCGGCGGTGCCCTCGTCGTCGAACGCGAGCAGTTCCTCCTCGCCCTCGACGGCGTTGTCCCCGAAACACGACACCATGTTCACCGCGCCGGCGATGGGTTCGACCGCCCGGCCGGTGACGTCCTTGACCTCGTAGAACGCCCGGTCGAACTCCGACCACTCGGTCTCCTCCTCGTTGCGCGTGACGACGCCGTACATGGCAGCGGCTAGGTCGGTAGGTCGGGTAAGCGTTCTGAAAAGGGTGGTCGAAAACGATACGACAGGGCGGCCGGCCTCACTTCTTGACCACGTACGCCGCGCCGACGGCAGCGACGACTGCAATCAGGAGGAGTATCTTCTTTGACATCGTTTCACAGTATGACAGCTATTCTTAAAGAACTATCGACGCGAACCGACTCCGCCGGGAGTCGGCGACCGTCGACTAACGCGGGCGCATATCCCCACTGAACCGACAGTTCGAGCGCCGATGGAGCGCCGGCGCCGATTTCGCCGTGACCGTCTCGCCGGTGCGAGACAGGCAGCTAACACTCCCGCTCGTGGGCCCAGAACTCCTCGTCGACGGTCACCTCTTTCTTGAACAGCGGCACTTCGTCTTTGAGCCGGTTGATGCCGTCCTGCACGGCAGCGAAGGCCTCGCCGCGGTGGCCGGCGAGGATAACCACGAAGACGATGTCCTCGCCGGCCTCGACGACCCCGGTCTTGTGGTGGAGCCGGACCGCGTGGACGCCGTCGCGGGCTTCGAGTTCGCGCTGGAGGTCGGCCATGCGCTCCTGTGCGACGCCGTCGTAGCGCTCGAACTCCAGGTGTTCGGTCGGCCGGTCTTCGGGGCTCTCCTTCGCGCGCACCCGTCCGGTGAACGTCGCGATAGCGCCCGCGCGGTCCTCGTCGGGGGACCGTTTGACCGATTCGACCAGCGTTTCGAGCGTAATGTAGGGGTCCCGTTCGGCCAGCGCGTCGAGGACGGCGTCGAGGTCCGCCTCGCTCCCGCGGTCGGCGCGGTGGACGACGGGGTCGGCGGCCTCGCGGTCGCCGAGCACCACCTTCGGGAGCGACGACCCGCTGTACCCCTCGACGAAGGCGTAGTCGTAGTCGGGCGCAAGCGCGTCCAGCGTCTCCGCGAGCGTGCGGGACTCGCCGGTGGCAAACCACTCGCCGTCGTCGGTCAGTGCGACCGTCTCGGCCGCGCCCGCGGCCCGGTGGCGCGCCGTGTCTTTCCCGTCGGTCTCTACGTCGGGCGATTCGGAACAGTGTTTGACCGTGGCGACGCGCCCCGCACACCGCTCGACCAGCCGCTCGACCAGCGTCGTCTTCCCGGTGTCGGAGTGCCCCACGATGCCCAGAACCTGCATGTACGTACCTAATCCGCGGCCCATACGTAGTTGTTTCCGATAGCGCAGGTTCGGCCGCGGACCACTCTACAGCATGGCTGGTTTCGGGGAGCACCGACACGGGCTGTCGGGCCCGGGTAGTCGGGCTACTCCTGTGGCACTGATTTCGACTTCTCGACGACGCGGACGTCCTCGATAGCCGTCGTCGGGTACTGACCGTCGTCGTCTTTCTCGCTGGCTTTTACCATATCCCAGACGACGTTCAACCCCGTCGTCACACCCTCCAGTGCCTCCATCTCACAGCCAGTCTTCCCCACCGTCTCGACCGCGACGGTGAGTGCGACGGCCGCGTCCCCGACCTCGAAGTCGGTCTCGACGTTCGTGACGGGAATCTGGTGGCACATCGGAATCGTCTCCCAGGTGTGTTTGACGGCCTGAATCGCCCCGATTCGGGCCGTCGTCAACACGTCGCCCTTCCCGATTTCGTCGGCGGCGATGGCTTCGAGCGTCGCGTCGGAGAGCCGTATCTCCCCGCTGGCGACCGCCCGGCGCCGGCTGTCGGCCTTCTCGCCGACGTCGACCATCTGTGCGTCGTCCTCGGCGTCGACATGTGAGAACTCCTCTGTCATGGCAGTCCGTAGCGGAACTGCCCCCAAAACCCTGCGGGTCGCGTCAACGTCTGACGAGTCCGAGCAGATGGCCGACCGCGGGCGCGACCAGTTGCTCGCTCCCCGTTCGGGCGGCGTTCTCGCTCCCGGGGAGACAGAAGACGAGCCGGTCCGCGACGACACCGGCGGTCGCCCGGGAGGCCATCGCCATCGGCCCGACTTCCTCGAAGGAGACGGAGCGGAACAGCTCGCCGAAGCCGGGAATCTCGCGGTCGAACAGCGGGTCGAGGGCGTCGACGGTCACGTCGTCGGCCGTGAGGCCAGTGCCGCCGGTCGTCACGACCACGTCGGCGCCCCCTTCGAGAGCGCTCGTCACGGCGTCGGCGATAGCGACCCGGTCGTCGTCGACCAGCGTGCGCGCCGTCACATCGTGGCCGGCGTCGGTCAGCGCCGCCTCGATGACGTCGCCGCCCGGGTCGTCCGCGAGCGTTCGCGAGGAGGAGACGGTGACGACGGCGACGGCGACGGCGTCTTCGTCGTGTGCGTGGTGGTCGTCGTGGTCGTCAGCTTCGTGTGTGTGGTCGTCGTGGTCGCTCATACCCTCGACAGCGGCCGCGCGCGGCAAAACTGTCGGGGATACCTACAGGTAACTCCGTGCCGTGGGTTCGGTCACACATGAACGCGACCGGCGTCGTCGTCGCCGGCGGCCGCTCCACCCGATTCGGTGACCGCGAGAAGGCCCTGGCGGAACTGGACGGGCGGCCGATGCTCGCCCACGTCGTCGCGACGCTTTCGGCCGTCGCCGACAGCGTCGTCGTCAACTGCCGGCCGGACCAGCGGGCCGCGTTCGCCGACGCACTGGCCGGCTACGACACCGATATCGCGTGGGCGCTGGACGAGCGTCCAGACGAAGGGCCGCTCGCGGGTCTGGCGACCGCGCTCGCGGCCGCCGACACCGACCGCGCGGTGGTGCTGGGGTGTGACATGCCGCTGGCCGACGCGGCCACACTGGGGACGCTGCTGGACCGACTCGGAGACCACGACGCCGTCGTCCCCCGGACCGACGGGGGCCCCGAACCGCTCCACGCGGTGTATCGGGTCGAACCGACGCTTTCGGCGGCGCGGGCGACGCTCGGGGACGGCGAGCGGAGTCTCCGGGCACTGCTCGACGGACTCGACGTGAACTACGTCGAGGAGACGGTTCCGGCGCGGTCGCTCACGAGCATCGATACGGAAGCGCGTCTGCGAGCGGTCCAGACCGATGGGGGCGCACCCGAGTGACGGGCCGGGCTACTCCGCGAGGATGTGCGCCGGGAGGTCGTCGCGGATGATGGTGTCGCAGTACTCACAGCGCACGCCGTCGTCGACGACGGCAAACCGGGACTGGACCGGCTCGTCCTCGGTCGAGATGCAGTTGTGGTTCGGACACTCCAGTACCCCTTCGACCATCGACGGGCGCTCGACCCGGGCCTTCTCGACGACCTCGAAGTCACGCACGATGTTGATGGAGGCCGCGGGCGCGATGAGCGACAGCACGTCGACCTCGTTCTGGGAGAGCTCCTTGCCCTCGACTTTCACGATGTCTTTCTTGCCCAGCCGGTCCGAGGGCATGTTCATCGCGACGGAGACGGAGTCGCCGCTGGTCCCGTCGATACCGAGGATGGCGAGGACGTTCAGCGCCTGCCCGCCGGTGATGTGGTCGATAACGGTGCCGTTGCGGATCTTCGAGACGCGGAGCTGTTGGTCGTCGGTCATGCTGGTTCACCGCCGAGAATCATATCGAGCAGCGCCATCCGCACCGGGACGCCGTTGTGGGCCTGCTCGAAGTAGGTCGCGTAGTCGGTGTCGTCCACGTCGTGGGCGATTTCGTCCACGCGCGGGAGCGGGTGCATCACGGTCAGGTCGTCTTTCGCCGCTTCCAGTGTCTCGCTGTCTATCTGGTACTGGCCGGCGACGGCGCGGTACTCGCTCTCGTCGGGGAACCGCTCGCGCTGGATGCGCGTGACGTAGAGCACGTCGAGTTCGGGCAACACGCTCTCCAGTTCGGTGTGTTCCCGGACCTCGGCGCCCTCCTGATGGAGGTCGTAGCGGACCGACCGGGGCAGCCGGAGCGACTCCGGGCTGATGAAGTGCTGGTGGGCGTCGACGTTGGTCAGCGCGTGAGCGAGCGAGTGGACTGTCCGGCCGTACTTCAGGTCGCCCATGATACCGATGGTGAGGTCGTCGAAGCCGGCGTTCTCGCGGATGGTGTAGAGGTCGAGCAGCGTCTGTGTGGGGTGTTGGCCGGCGCCGTCGCCGGCGTTGACCAGCGGCACGTCCACGAACTCGCTGGCCATCTTCGCCGACCCCTCCATCGGGTGTCGCAGGACCAGCGCGTCGGCGTACCCCTCGACGACGCGGACGGTGTCGGCCAGCGACTCGCCTTTCTTGACGCTCGAGGACTCCACCGACCCCATGTCGACGATGTCGCCGCCGAGCCGTTTCATCGCCGTGGTGAAACTCATCTTGGTGCGCGTGCTCGGCTCGAAAAAGAGCAGCCCCAACAGCGTGTCGGCGTGCCGGTCGGCGTAGGCAGCCGGGTCCGCCGCGATGTCGGCCGCGTGGTCGAGCACCGCCTCGATGTCGGCCCGCGACAGCTGTTTGGCGCTGATGATGTGGTCGTGCCGCATCTTACTCGCACTCGTGCTCCCGACGCTCTTGAATCTCTCGACACGCCGACTAGGGAGGACTGGTCGGGCCGCAGTCGGTGGCGAATCGAGTGCCGACGGTCCGGAGAACAGAACTGCAGACGGCCGGAAAGTCCCGCGGGTTAGCAGGCCGTGGCTTTCTGACTGTCCGCACTCGCAGTCGTGTTATCAGGCACGCCCCCGCAGCTGGCCGAGCATTCAAACCGGATGCCGCACCCACACCCACTATGCTCGCAATCGCTGGGGGGAAGGGCGGCTGTGGGAAGACGACGACGGCAGTCGGGCTCGCGCGGGCGCTGGCATCGCTCGGAGCGAGCCCGCTCGTGGTCGACGGCGACCTCGACATGCCGGACCTGCACCACCGCACCGGCGTCGACCGGACGCCCGGCGTCGCCGCCGCGGTCGAACGCCCAGACCCCCGAACCGTCGCACAGCCCGCCGGTCGCTTCCCCGGAGTAGACGTGTTGCCCTGTGGCGGGGCCGACACCGCCACCGCGGCCGCGCTGTACGAGCGCCTCGCCGACGACACCGAGCCCGTCCTGCTCGACTGTCCGGCCGGGGCGAGTGCCGACGCGGTAGCGCCGCTGCGAGCGGCCGACCGCACGGTGGTCGTCTCGACGCCCCGCGAGCGGAGCCTCCGCGACGCGGCGAAGACGGCGGCGATGGCCCGCCAGCTCGACGCGCCACCGGCCGCCGTGGTACTGGTCCGCAGCGACGGCCGGACGGACCCGTCAGCGCTGCTGAACTGCCGGGAAATCGTCCATATTCCGGAGCTGTCGGAACCTGCACTCGAAACGGAGGAATCGGCGGCTCGGCACCTGCAGTGCGCGAAAAGCCTGTTCAAGCGGAATATTTAATCGGGTGGGATTAAAATACGCACAGTAGCATGGTGAACCGGCTACGTACGGGCATCGACGTCCTCGACCGGAAGCTCGACGGTGGCATCCCGGCGGGGAGCATCGTCGCGCTGACGGCCCAGCCGGCGAGCCAGGCGGAGCTGTTCCTCTACGAACTCACCGCCACGCGCGGGACGCTGTGGCTCTCGCTCGACCGCACCGCCGAATCGGTCGTCGCCAGCATCGAGCAGACGCCGGCCAACACGGGCGACCCGACCGTCCGGCACATCTCCGGGGAAGCGCCACTCGACAACGCGGGCAAGCTGGTCTCCGCGCTCCCCGAGACCTCGAATCTCATCGTCGACCCGCTGGACGTACTGGAGGCCCAGGAGCCCCACTCCCGGTACCGGGCGTTCATGAACGACCTCCAGAACCACATCGTCAACACCGGGAGCCTCGCGATTTTGCACTGTCTCGACGGCCACGACGTCCCGATGTTGCGCGACACCACCGAACACTTCGCCGACGTCGTGTTCCAGCTCAAGACGCGCACGACCGGCGACGAGGTGGAGAACAAACTGGCCATACCGAAGTTCCGCGGCGGGCGCGCCCCCAACGACATCATCAAGCTCGACCTGGTCGAACAGGTCAGCATCGACACGAGTCGGGATATCGCCTGACCAGCGGTCCCAGCGGCTTGCGCGGTCCGTTCGCACGACCGAGGCCCGTCTGCCGGCAGCGATACGTGGCGAGTCACTGACAAGCAGGGGCCGGTGAGGACACCACGGAACCGGTTTCACCCGGACATCGGGTCCGGGTCCTCCTGATAGAAGAAGTTCGGGGTGTTCACGTCTTCGTCGAAGGTGGTGTGGAACGTCTGGGTCGTCGCTGGGTTGGTCGGTGGTATCAACCACGACCAGTCGCCGGTGATGTCGCGCCCGTTGGCGTTCTCGTTGCGCTCGAACTGTTCGAACTGGTCTGTGACTGTGTGCGGGTCGGTAATCCGCACGCCTGCCTCGTCGAACGAGTGGATGACCGCGCGGTGTATCTCCAGGGTCGCTTCGTCTTTCCACAGCGAACGGTCCTCGCTCGTGTCAAGCCCCAGTCGCCGTGCGACCTCGGGGAGCATGTCGTAGCGGTCCCTGTCGGTGAGATTGCGTGCACCGATCTCCGTCGAGAGATACCAGCCGTTGAACGGCGCTGCCGTGTACCGTATCCCTCCGATCTCCAGGCACATGTTCGACACTATCGGCACGTCGTACCACTTCAGGCCGAGGTCGCCGAACCACTCGTAGTCGGGGTGTGTCAGTTCGACCTCCTCGACGACGGAGTCGGGGACGTCGAACATCGCGGGTTCGTCCTCGCCGACCTGGATGACGTGTGGGAGGATATCGAACTCGGTCCGGTCCGGCTCCCACCCCCGCGAGAGACAGTAGTTCGTGAACTCGGTCTCCGCGGGGTCGCCGACGACCCCGTTTTCGGTTTCGTACCCCGCGTACCGGAGCAGTTCGTAGTTCCAGATACGGACCTGTGTCTCCCCCCTGATCTGCGGTTTGAACAGCGTTATCGTCGGCACGATATCGCCGTCGTTGCGTCCCTGCCGGATGTGCCGACAGCAGGCCTCGTGTATCTCCTCGGGCGTCTCCAGACCGCGCTCGTCGACGACTTCGAGCCTGTCCCAGAACAGGCGGCCCACACACCGGTTGCTGTTGCGCCACGCCATCTTTGCGCCGTGTTCGAGCTCCTCGTAGGTGTGGTCGTAGTGGCCTCGCTCTCGGACTTCGGCTCTGATCTCGGCGACCCGGTCGTCTATCTCTCCCTCCTTGTCTAGTTCCGCGTAACACTCCCTGACGAAGGACTCCGCCTCTTCGAGTAGCGTCTCTCTATCGTAGTGGTCCCGAACATTGTACATCCGCCCATAGTTAGGTGTTTATTTATTATAATTTTTTCCGCATTATCCTGAATTTTGCCTCCCGTCGGAACCGTGAGAAGCGCCGGAGCGGACCACGGGAAAAAGCAGCCACTACTGGCCACGAAGGTGCCACATCTGACAGCTGTATCGCGCGGAGTCGTGACGGACCCAGTTCTCCCGTACGGGACCACTGGTCCACCACGAGGGTAGAAATCTCCGTCGACAGCGGTGGTCGGCTACTCGCCGGCGTTTTCGAGCTCTTCGGCGATCTCCTCGGCGTCGACGTCGGCGTCTTCGAGCTGCTCCTCGAGGCCGCCCATGCCGCCGCCCATCATGCCGGGCATGCCCATGCCGCCGCCACCGATCTCCTCCTGAACGATGATGCGGTCGACGCCGAGCAGCTGGGTGAGCTGCTGGGCGATCTGCTGTTTGCCCATCATCCACTGCTGGTTCATCGTCAGCTGCGGCGTGGCCTCGATGTAGAGCGTGTCCTTCTCGACCTCGACGGTCTCGTACTCGGGCTCGCCCTCTTCGTCTTCGTCGTCGTCAGACTCGACCAGCTGCTCTTCCTCGACGGTCTCGTCCTCGAACCAGAGGTCCAGCTCGACGTCGAGCATCATCTGGAGGATGCCCTGTGCCTTCTCCTCGCGGTCGGTGACCTCGGCGACGATCTCGTAGTCGTACTCGACGTCCTCGCCCGCGAGCGGGTGGTTGAAGTCGACTCGCGCGCGGCCGCCGATGATGGTCTCGATGTGGCCCTGCTCGTTCTCTATCTGGACGTGTGCGCCGGGGTAGCGGTCGTCCTCCGGAATCTTGTCCTTCGAGATAGTTCGGACCTGACTCTCGTCGTACTCGCCGAAGGCGTCCGCGGCGGCGATGGTGACGGTCCCTTCGTCGCCGACCTCCTTGCCGAAGATGTCCTCCTCGACGTCCGGGAAGATGTGGTTCTCGCCCAGAACGATGGTTCGCGGGCCGAACTCCTGGCCCTCGGTGTCGACGCCTTCGTCTTCGGCGACGTCCTCGTCTGTGGTGTCGACGAGGCTCCCCTCCTCGACAGTGCGTGCGGTGTAGGCGAGTTTGATGACGTCGCCCGACTGGAGTCCGCTCTCGGTCTCTTCGTCGGCCGTCTCTTCCTCGACGGCTGCCTCTGCGTCGTCGGCCTCGGAGTCGTTGCTCATACCCCGAAGGTAAGCCGTGGCACTCTTAAGAACAACGTTTCCCGCCGGCCCTCACGCCACGCCGTCGTAGTCGGCGAGGGCGGCGTCGAGCTTCGCACGGTCGATGTTGCGGCCGGAGACGGGGATAACGACCGTCTCGCCGGCGATATCGTCGCCGGCCCGCAGCGCGGCCGCGACCGAGGTCCCGCAGGCCCCCTCCATGACGATACGCTCCTCGACGAACAGCCGGGCGACGCTCTCGTGGATGGCGTCTTCGGAGACCAGCTGGAGATCCGCCAGTCCGTCCCGGAGGACGCCCATCGTGAGCGCGAACGGAACTCTGGTGGCCACGCCCTCGGCGCTGGTCTCCATCCGGTCGTGGGGCTCCAGCGTGTCCTCGTGGTACGCACGGTACATCGCGGGCGCCGCGGCCGACTGGACGCCGACGACGTCCGCGTCGGTCAGCGCGCCGACGGTGAGACAGTAGCCGACGGCGGAGGTGCCACCGCCGATGGGACAGTACAGCCGGTCGACCTCCGGGAGCTCCTCGACGATTTCGAGCCCGGCGGTGCCGACGCCCGAGAGCAGCTTGGGCTCGTTGCCCGAGTGGACGTACCGTTTCCCGTTCTCGACGGCGAGCGATTCGATGTGTTCCCGGGCGGTGTCGTAGTCCGGCCCGTAGCTGACGACGTCGGCGCCGAGTCGCTCCATCGCCGCGACCTTCCCCGCGTTGGCCTTCTCGGGGACCCCGATGGTGACCGGCACGTCGAACTCCCGGCCCGCCCACGCGACAGAGAGGCCGTGGTTGCCCGAGCTGGCGGCGATGAGACCGCGCTCGCGGAACTCGGGGTCGAGCGAGGCGACGAGATTGACGCCGCCCCGGACTTTGAACGCGCCGGTCGGCAGCGTGTCCTCGCGTTTCAGATACACGTCCGCGTCGAGCGCCGCCGAAAGCGTCTCACTGCGGACCAGCGGCGTCTCGGGGAGATGGCGGGAGACGACCTTCCGTGCCCTGGCCACGTCGGCCGTCGTCGGCGGCGTCAGGTCGTGATACGGGAAGACGGTCGTTTCGTCCGGCGACTCGACGGGCTCGTAGCGACCGTCCATACAGCCCCCCCGGTCGCAAGCACACTAAAAGTCGCGGTCTCCCGTCGGTCGACTGTGGGACGCGAGAGAGTTCGCGAACGGCCGGGAAACGAAGCGAGACGGCAGCTGGCGCGCACGTCCGGGCCAGATTTTTACCAACCGCTGGCGATTTTGGTGCTATGTCTCCACACGACACGGACATCGACCTGGACATAACCGACGGATTGCCGCCGGAACTCCGGGACGAAGACGACGAGGAGACGGCCGACGAAGCTGACGAGCCCCGCAGTCCCGCCGGCGGCGGTTCCTACGGCGGCGGTGGCGGCGGCTCCTGTGGCGGTGGGGGCAGCGGCGGCTGCAGCGCGGCCGCGCCGGGACACGACGAGTGAGTCATGGACACACCACAGAGCCCCACCGAACTGACTGTCGAGACGCGGTTCAAAGTGCCAAACGGCACTGCCATGGCCGAGTACGGCGACGCGATCGTCGTCACCGGTCCCACCGGCACCAGGACACTCTCCGGCGAGGCGGCACAGCTGAGCGGCGACCTCCTCGCGGCCAGCGACGGACAGACCCCGCTGGGCGACGTGGTGCCGGCCATCGGTGACGAAGCGACTGCGCTCGCCATCGCCGAGCGCCTCTCTGCCGCGGGACTCGTGTACCCGGTCGAACTGCTCGACGGCTTCGACGTGGACGACAACCGCCTGAGCCTGCTCGAAACGCTGCTGCTCGGACTCGACGCCGACAGCCGCCCGGGCTTTGCGGACCGAGTACGGTCGCTCACCGTGGGGCTGCACGGGGAGCCGTCGACCACGGGCCAACTCGGCGACGCGTTCGGGGCGTTCGGCTGTACGACTACCGACAGCGACCCGGACGTGCTGGTGTTCGTCGAGGGCGACGCGACCACCGACCGAGAAGCGGTCAACCGCGCGTGGCTCGACTCGGACGCGACGCTCGTTCGAGCGGCGGTGCGGGGCACAGAGGTCGAAATCGGGCCGGTGCTCTCGCCGTCGAGCGAGTCGTGTCTGGCGTGTCTCACGACTCGCGAGGAACTGAACGACGCCGGCCGGGAGCTGACGTATCGCTCCCTCGCTCCGGGCCCGACCTACGAGACGGAGTTGTGCTCGCACGTCCTGACGCGGCTGACGCTCCGGGCGGGACTGGCCCGGCTGCCGGCCGACCTCGTCGGCCGGCTGTTCCGGTTCGACCTTCGGACGCTCGACTACGGCGAGGCCAGACTGTTCGGAGTCCCGGGATGTGACGCGTGTGACGGACGCGACTGACCGGGTGGTGCGGGCGGGGCGAACCCTCACAGACCCATCCGTCGGCGTGTTCAGACGCGTCCGAACCGGGGCCACACCAGCCGACGAGCCCCGGCTCCACACCGCCGCTGTCGACCGCGCCCATCCCGCTGCGATGACCGACGGCGTCTTCGTGCCGCCGAGCGAGGGCGGTGCCGCACTGACCCCTCGGGCGGCCCTCACAGCGGCTATCGGCGAGGGCGTCGAACGGTACAGCGCCGCCATCTACCGGGACCGGGACCTTCGTGAGGACGCCTACGGCGCCCTCGACAACGCGGTCGACCCCGCCGATGTGGTGACGTTTGCGCCCGAACAGCGAGCGGCGGGGACCGTTCCGCCGGCGTGCTACGAGCGCGGCGACGAACTCCGCTGGGTCGCGGGCGAGCGGGCGACCGACGGCACTACGGTACAGGTCCCGGCACAGCTGGTGTATCTCTCGTACGACACGCGCGACAGGCCGTTCGTCCGCGCTCCTATCAGCACGGGGCTGGCCGCCGGACTGGAACGGGCCGGCGCCGTCCGGCGCGGGCTGCTGGAGGTCGTCGAACGCGACGCGTTCATGCTGTACTATCTCACCGAGAGCCCGCTACCGAGCGTTCGCGTGCCGGACCGTGACGGTCCGGTGGGGACGCTGTGTGACCGGCTCGACCGAGCCGGCATCGACTGGCGGTTGCTCGACGCGCGCACCGACCTCGGGATTCCGGTCGTCGTCGCGGTGCTGGTCGACCGCCACGGGCTGCCCGAGGTCTCCGTCGCCGCGGCGGCGGCCGTCGACGCCAGCGGAGCGGCCCAGTCGGCGCTCGAAGAGGCGATACAGACTCGTCGCTACCAGCAGCACCTGCGTGCCCGGACCGAGGAGCGGCCGTCGCTGTCGGCGCTGTCGCCCGCAGAAGTCGGCCGCGAGGAGCGGCTGCTGGCGTGGAGCGAGCGCGGGGCGGCGGCCGAACTCCCCGCCTGGACCGACACCGAGTCCACCACGACGCCCGCCGAAATCGACGCCGAGACAGGTCCCCTCGATGCGAGCGACGTAGTACCGACTGTCACTGACACGTGGGACGTCTACACCGTCGACGTGACGACGCGCGACGTGGCGGCGGCCGGGTTCACCGTGGTCCGCGTGCTCGCGCCGGCCGCCCAGCCGCTGTATCTCAGTGGGGCCCACCGATACTGGGGCGGAGACCGCCTCTCGACGGTGCCGGTCGACCGCGGGTACAGTTCGGCGTCGCCGGCGCCCACAGACCTGAACGACTGCCCACACCCGTTCCCATGAGCCAACTGCCTGACGGCCTGTATCCGCTGTATCGGCTGTACCACCGGAACCAGCACGACCTCGTCGACGCCGACGCGGTGGCTGTGGACGACCGGTCGTGGCCGACCGGCGGGTACAGGGAGTACACGCGGCTGGAGTCGGAGACGCCGTCCGCGTCGTTCGACCCCGACGACACTCCCTTCCTGCGACAGCTGCGCTCGCGGTCCTCGTTCGACGACCCGACCGAGCCGCGGCCGGTGACCAGAGACGAGTTGTTCACCGTCCTCACCAGTGCGTACCGGGTGGACCCGGCGTCGGGGACCAGACCCGTCGCCTCGGCCGGGCAGCGCTACCCCCTCGAAATCTATCCGCTCGTCGTCGACGCCGTCGACCTCGATTCCGGGCTCTATCACTACAATCCCGCGGCGAACACACTGGAGCGCCCGGCCGACCCCGACTACGTCGACGACCGGTTCGGCCCCCTCAACCGCTTCGTCGGCGAGCAGTGGACACATCTCGACACCGACCACGCCGTCAGCGTCATGCTCCTCGTCACGGGCCTCCCGTCGCGGTCGACGGCGAAGTACGGCGAACGGGGGTATCTGTTCACGCTCGTCGAGGCCGGCGCGGTGCTCCACGCGATGCAGCTCGCCGCGGACCATCTCGGCATCGGCTCGCGCCCCTACGCCGGGTTCCGCTACGACGCCGTCGACGCGCTGCTCGGCCTCGCGGACCGGCCGAACGAGTGGACGCTCGTGAGCGTGGCGCTCGCCCATCCCTGAGCGCTGCTGCATATGCAGGCACAACCTAGCCGGGGTTGGGCGGTGTGTCAATAGACGGGGACGTTCGGCAGCCCCAGGCATCGCTGAGTCACAAGACACTACCTCGAACTCGTATCATGCCACATCACAATCAGAACCAGGGCGAGCAGCACCGTCAGCAACAACAGCACGGCCAGCAGAGCCAGCAGTACGGGCAACAGCAGGGCCAGCAACCACAGCAACAGCAGTCTCCCCAGCGGAGACAACAGCAGAGTCAGCAACCACACCAACGGCAGTACGGGCAGCAGCAGAGCCAACAGCGACAGCAGCAGTATAGCCAGCAGCCACAGCAACAGTACGGCCAGCAAGGCCAGCAGCCACAGCAGCAGCAGTACGGCCAGCAGGGCCAGCAGCCACAGCAACAGCAGTACGGCCAGCAAGGCCAGCAGCCCCAGCAGCAGCGAGAGGGGTACCTCTCCGCCCAGCAGCAGCCGAGTGGTCAGCAGGCCGGGTGGCCGGGCAAGCAGGGCCGCGGCGCCGACCAGGGCGCGGCCGACCAGCGCCACTCCCAGCAGTTCCGGCAGGAACACCGACAGCAGGCCCAGCAACAGCAGCGCGGTCCGCAGGGCCAGTTCGTCTCGCAGGGCGGTCAGCAGGGCCAGCAGCCCCAGCAACAGCAGGGCGGTCAGCAGGGCCAGCAGCCCCAGCAACAGCAGTACGGCCAGCAGGGCCAGCAGCCCCAGCAACAGCAGTACGGCCAGCAGAGCCAGCAGCCACAACAACAACAGCAGCGCGGTCAGCAGGGCCAGTTCGTCTCGCAGGGCGGCCAGCAGAGTCAACAGCCCCAGCAACAGGGTCAGCAACGGCACCAGCAGCGCCAGCACGAGGAACAGCAGGGCAACGAGGAGAACCAGCAGGGCAACACCCAGGGCCTGACCCAGGAAGCGCGCTCCCGCGGTGGGAAACACTCCGCACAGGAGCAGGAACGCGACGAGCAGGGCCACTTCACCGGGAAGGACTGAGGCCCTGTCGGACCGCCGCCGTCGAAGCGATAGCACCGTTTTTTACCGGTCACCACCACGACAGAGACATGTACGAAGTCGAAGTGAAAGTCGCCGCCGACCTGGCCGCGGTCGCCGAGCGCCTCGACGAACTGAGCGCCACACAGACGGGCGACGTCGTGCAGGTCGACACGTACTACGACGCGCCACACCGGGAGTTCGCCGAGACCGACGAGGCGCTCCGGGTGCGACGCGAGACCCGTGACGGCGAGACAGCGGCCCGCATCACGTACAAGGGACCGCTGGTAGAGGCGGAGTCGAAGACCCGCGAGGAGTACGAGACCGCGGTCGGCGACGGCGAGACGGCCGATACCATCTTCGAGCGCCTCGGGTTCGAGCCGGCGGCGACGGTGCGGAAAGACCGGCGGTTCTACCGCTACGACGGCTACACGGTCACGCTCGACGCCGTCGAGGGCGTCGGCGAGTTCGTCGAGGTGGAGACCGAAACCGACGAGAGCGGTGTCGAGGCCGCCCGCGAGGGCGCCTTCGCCGTGCTCCGCGAACTGGGCCTCGACCCCGAGAACCAGACCCGCACGTCGTATCTCGGTATGCTGCTCGAAAATGCCTGATAGTAATCTTTGTGTGCCGAGCGGTTCCCGTAAGTTATAGAAGCGGGCACAGCAAAGAGCGACCAATGACAGAGCGGAACATCCACGTCGCGCCCGAGAGCGGGCTCGCTGTCGAGGACCAGAACGTCGAAATCGTCGAGCGAAAGGGTATCGGCCACCCGGACTCCATCTGTGACGGGGTCGCAGAGAGCGTCTCCCGCGCGCTCGCACGGACCTACATCGACCGGTTCGGGAAGGTGCTCCACTACAACACGGACGAGACCCAGCTCGTGGCCGGGACGGCCGCGCCGGCCTACGGCGGCGGCGAGGTGCTCGAACCGATCTATCTCCTCGTCGTCGGCCGGGCGACGAAAAGCTACGACGGCGAGCGCATCCCCGCCGAGACCATCGCGCTGCGGGCCGCTCGCGAGTATCTGGGCGAGCAGTTCCCGCATCTCGACCTCGGGACAGACATCGTCGTCGACGTGGAGTTCGGCGAGGGGTCGGGCGACCTCCAGACCGTCTTCGGCGAGGAGGCCACCGTCCCCAACGCCAACGACACGAGCTACGGCGTCGGCCACGCGCCGCTCTCGGAGACCGAGCGCATCGTCGCCGACACCGAGCACAAGCTCACCGGCGAGTACGCCGACGAGAACCCCGTCGTAGGTCAGGACGTGAAGGTCATGGGCAAGCGCGAGGGGGACCACATCGACGTGACCGTCGCCGTCGCGATGGTCGACGAGCACGTCGCCGACCTGGAGGCGTACAAGCGAGCCGTCGAAGACGTTCGCACGTACGTCACCGCGCTCGCGACGGAGTACACCGACCGCGAGGTGACCGTCCACGTCAACACCGCCGACGACTACGACGAGGAGTCCATCTACCTCACCACGACCGGTACCAGCGCCGAACAGGGCGACGACGGCTCCGTCGGCCGTGGCAACCGCGCCAACGGCCTCATCACGCCCAACCGACCGATGAGCATGGAGGCCACGTCCGGGAAGAACCCCGTCAACCACATCGGGAAGATTTACAACCTCCTCTCGACCGAGACCGCCAAGTCCGTCGTCGACGAGGTCGACGGCATCCGTCAGATTCAGGTCCGGCTGCTCTCCCAGATCGGCTCGCCTATCGACCAGCCCCACGTCGCCGACGCGATGGTCGTCACCGAGGACGGCGTCGCCGTCGGCGACATCGAGGCGGCGGTCAGAGACGCTATCGACGCGGAGCTGGACGACGTGACCGAGATTACTCGCAAGGTCATCGACGGCGAGCTCTCGACGTTCTGAACCGGCGGCTGGCCGACCGGACGCGGTGTGGAGACACACATCTACCCGCTCGGCGGACTGACAGCCACACTTGTGGCGAGCCACCGAGATGCACGGTGCGAGCGAGGACTGAGACGGACCACGGGGAGCGACACCCATTTATTCGCCTTCGGGCAACTGCGGGTATGCACCCCGACGTCGTCCTCGTCCGGAACGGCGAGCTGGGCGTCAAGAGCGAGCAGGTCCGCCGGAAGATGGAGGACCGGCTGGCCGAGAACCTGCGGGCGATGTTCGCGGCCCGGGGGCTCACGGGCGACATCGAGCGCCGTCGGAACCGACTGTTCGTCCACACCGACGAGCCCGACGCGGTCGCGGACGCGGCCGCCGACACCTTCGGCGTCGTCTCGGCGTCGCCGGCCGAGACCGTCGAGCCGACGCTCGAAGCCATCAGCTCGGCCCTCGTCGACGCCACCGAGGCCCACTACGACGGAGGGAGCTTCGCCGTCGACGCCGACCGCGCCGGGCCGGCCTCGGCGCATCCGTTTACCAGCCCGGAGATCGAGTCCGAATGCGGCGCCGCGGTGTGGGACGCCGTCGAGTCGATGGGCGCCGAGCCGGCCGTGGACCTCGACGACCCCGACTTCCGGCTGTGCGTCGAGTGTCGCCCCGACGAGGCCTACGTCTATCTGGAACGCCGAGCGGGCCCCGGCGGGCTCCCGCTGGGCACCCAGCGGCCGGTCGTCGCGCTGGTCAGCGGCGGTATCGACTCGCCCGTCGCCGCCTGGAAGCTGATGGCGCGGGGCTGTCCCGTCGTCCCGGTGTACGTCGACCTGGGCGACTACGGCGGCCCGGACCACCGAGCGCGGGCCCGGGCGACGGTGGAGACGCTGGCCGGCTACGCGCCGGGCGAGCCGATGTCGCTGCACGTCGTCGACGCCGGCGCGGTGGTGGCCGACCTCGAAGCCGCGATGGCGGACCTGCGGATGCTCTCGCTCCGCCGGTTCATGCTCGCGACGGCCGAGGCCGTCGCCGAGGCGGAGGCCGCCGTCGGCGTCGTCACCGGCGAAGCTATCGGCCAGAAGTCGAGCCAGACGAGCGCGAACATCGCCGTGACCGACGTGGCCACGACGCTCCCGATCCACCGGCCGCTACTGACGATGGACAAGGCCGACATCACGAACCTCGCACGCGACATCGGGACCTTCGAGGACGCCACGGTCGACACCGGCTGCAACCGGGTCGCGCCCGAGTTACCGGAGACCAACGCGGACCTCGACGCGGTCCGGGCGGCCGAACCGGACGACCTCTTCGAGCGCGCCCGGACCTGTGCGACGGCCCGTGAGGTCGTCCCTATCGAAAGGTAAATCTCGGGGGCAGCAGTTTGTCGTCCCATGGCGCAGGTCTGTCTCGTCGGGAGCGAAGACGTGAACCTCCGGTACGAACTGCTCTCCCGGGAGACCGCTCGGAACGCGCTGGTCACCTACGACCTGCGGGAACCGTTCGAGAACACCATCCAGCTGGAGACGGTGAGCCTCGGCGCGGCGGTGGCACTCCTCAACGACCTGAACTGGTATCTGGTTCGGTACACCGACGCCGCCTTCGTCAAGGTCCCCTCTATCAGCGGGAGCGAGTGGCTCTCTCGGGAGCTCGCCGCGGCCATCCGCGACGACGAGCTAGCGCCCGACGACACCGGCCGGTTCCTGAAGGTGTACGGGGTCGTCGAGGACGCCGGCGGTGACAGCGAGACGGACTCGCCCGCCGCGCGGCCCCCGGCGCTCGTCGAGCCGATGCTCCTGACGCGGACGGGCGACACCATCCCCGAGTACGACCTTCGGGACGTCGCGGACACGCTGGTCGTGCGCGTCACTGAGGCGGAGTTCGGTGCCTGAGCAGCGGTGAGAAGACTATGTCAGAGGTCGGTCGCGCGACCGCGTGTCAGAGGTGTGGTCGCTGCGACCGATGGTGCCGTTGTGGACCACCCCACTCCCTAGATAACGGGCCCACACCGACAATAGCGTGCTGAGAGATATATACCAAACGAGCGGGAGAATTCCCACCTCCTGAGCAGTCCCCCGAGTCGAGGCCAGCGGGCCGCGCTGTGACCGGGTCGGTGTACCGCAGTCGGGAACGCCGAAAACAAACTATATATCCACGTCCCGTTGTGTACCGACAATGGTTTCGGTACCCGACACTGCAGACATCGTCGCCAGGCGACGTGACGTCCTTCGGGTGCTCTCCACACCGCTCACGAAGCCCGAGCTCGTCGAGCAGCTGTCTATCTCCCGTTCGACAGTCGACAGAGCGATCGACGACCTGACCGCGGATTCACTCGTCACCCGGGAGGGAAGTGCCTACGTGACCACCTACGCCGGCCGACAGGCGCTCTCGGCCTACGACGGGTTTCTCGACCGCCTCGACGCGCTCACGCGGGCCCAGCCAGTCCTCGATGCGTTGCCCCCGGAGATCGATATCGACCCCGCCGTCCTCCACGGTGCGACCGTCGTGGAGTCGACGATGGCGACCCCGCAAGCGCCCATCGAAGCGGCGACGGCGCTTGGCACCGGCGCGACGACGCTGCGGGCGACCGGTCCCTCGGTGACACCCCAGTACATCGACGAGGTCGCCGAACTCGTCGAGGACGACGACGACACCGAACTGGTGTTGACCACCGAGGTCTTCGAGGCGTTCTCCTCGACGTACGACGACATCTGCGGGGAGTTCTCGGCGGCCGACAACATGGCGCTGTACGTCACCGACGAGACGATGCCGTACGCGCTCTGGATCGCCGAGAAACCCGAAGGGACCGTAAGCGGCATCATCGTCCACACGGAGAACGGCGTCCGCGGCGCCATTCACAACGACACCGAGACGATGAACGAGTGGACGGAATCGAAGTACGCGGCGTTCAAACGGAACGCCGACCGCGTCGACTAGTCGAACATCCCGGTCGACATGTACCGCTCGCCGCTGTCCCAGTAGACGGTGACGACCAGCGGGTCCGTCACGCCCGCATCGAGCAGTTCGCCCGCGACGTCGCGGGCGGCGAGGTTCGACGCGCCAGAGGACTGCCCGACGAGGATACCCTCCTCGCGGGCGAGGCGGCGACACTCGGCCTCTGCGTCGTCGAGTTCGACGGTCTTCACGTCGTCCAGCAGGTCCACGTCGAGGTTGTCGCTGACGAAGCCCGGCCCCATCCCCTGGAAGCTGTCCTCGCCGGTGCCCGGCTCCATCCCGGAGAGCACGGCGTTGCCGGCCGGTTCGACCGCGACGACGTCGATGTCCGGGAACGCCTCGCGGAGCCGCCGGCCGGTGCCCGTTATCGTCCCGCCGGTGCCCACGCCCGCGACCAGCGCGTCGACGGTCCGGTCGCCGACCTGTTCGATGATCTCCTCGCCGGTGGTCTCGTAGTGGGCCCGCGGGTTCGCCGGGTTCTCGAACTGGCGCAGCTGGACGGCGCCGTCGCGGTCGGTGAGCTCGTCCGCGCGGTCCTTGGCGGCGGTGATGTCGCCCTCGACCAGCTCGATGTCGGCCCCGTAGGCTTTCATAATCTGGCGGCGTTCGGGCGACTTCGAGGACGGCATCACCAGCACCACGTCGTACCCCTTCGCCGCGGCGACCATCGCCATCCCGATACCGGTGTTGCCGCTGGTCGGCTCGACGAGCGTATCGCCCGGGTTGATGACGCCGTCGGCCTCGGCGCGTTCTATCATGAACCGCGCCGGGCGGTCTTTCGCGGAGCCGCCGGGGTTGAACGACTCGACCTTCGCGGCCACCGTCGCGCCCTCGGGAGCGGCGACCGACACCAGCGGCGAGCCGATGGCGTCGGCGATAGAATCGTGAACTGTCTCGTGCATTGGCGGCGCGTACGCCGTCGTCGGTTAAAACCCCCAGTGGAACCGCCAAAGCCGAGGGGGAGTCGGCGGTCCCGGCAGTACTTTCCGGCGGGGCGGCGAACAGACAGCCATGAGCGGGGCCGTCCGCGAGACGTACGCCGCGGCGATACAGCACGACCTGACCGACCTCGACGGCGAGGAGACGCTCGTCGGCGTGGTCCGCGAGCCGACGGGCTGGTTCCACGCCGCCGTCGACGAGAACGTCCCCGAACTCGGACCGCCGAAACCGCTGCTCGACGAGACGAAACAGCGCGCCGAGGACCTGCAGATGCAGGGGCTCTGTGAGGAGGGTGCCCACAACGCCGCCTGGGACGAGACGGAGTTCGAGCGCCGCTACGGGACGTATCTGACCCGAGACGACGACGCACAGCGGGCGGTCGAAGAGCTGGCCGCGCGGGTTCGGGGCGGTGAGACGGTCGCCCTCGTCTGTTTCGAGGGGGACCGAAAGCGCTGTCACCGGACGCTGCTGCAGGAGCGACTCCGCGAGCGGATCGACGAGGCCTGAGACGGGCTGTCGGAGTCTCGCACCCGTATCGCCGACTCCCGGACGGGCGATTACCGGTCCAGAGTCACGACCGTACGTGCGACAGTCGGGAGGTTCAAGCCAGTTGCACCGCTACTGGCTGCCATGAGCGAGACCGGACGCCTCGAAACGATGGAACCGAACCCGGTGTGGGTGCGAGACGCATACGCCGATACGGTGGACACCCTCGCCCGCTACCGGACCGAACTCGACTACCACATCTGGGGCGGCGACTGGTGCAAGGACTGCCGCGCACAGCTCCCCGACTTCGGCGCCGCGCTGGAGGCTGCGGAGGTTCCGGACGCCAGAATTCACCACTACCCGACCGAGAAGCAAGACGACGGCTCGAAGACCGGTCCCGGCGTCGAGGAGTACGGTATCGAGTACATCCCGACTGTCGTCGTCGAGTACGCGCCACGGAGCGGCGACACGTCGCAAGCAGTCGAGGAGATCGCCCGCTTCGTCGAGGAGGAACCGGTCCCCATCGCGGTCCATCTCGCCGACCAGATCGAGTCGGCGATGGCCTAGTTTTCGCCCCAGTCCAGCGCCGCTTCGAGCCCGTGTTTCGGCGGTGAGCAGGCGAAGTTCCGGCAGGCGTAGACGGTAGACTCGCCGTCGGCGTCCCGGCCGGCCCAGATGGGCGGCGCTTCGGCCAGCCCGAGCGTGTCGAGCCACGACTCGAAGGCCCCCTCGTCGGCCGGTCGCCACGCCAGCAGCCGCCGCGGGACGTACCGGTCGGCCAGGGTCGCGGTCCACTCGGCCGGCGGGTCGGCGGGGTCACAGACCAGCGTGAGTTCCAGCGACCCCTGTTCGTAGGTGTCCGTCGCGAGCGTGAGCGAGGCGTGTTGCAGCGGGTTCGCCGAGGTGCGGTCGGCGTGGGTCCGGACGACTTTCTCGGCCACTTCGCCGAAGCGGTCGTCCCCGCGGAAGTGGTCGAGTTCCAGCAGGAGCGAGGCGGCCACGCCCGTGCTCGACGGGGTCGACTGGTCGGTCAGTTCCTGTGGCCGCGCGACCAGTGATTCGCCGCCCGTCGGGGTGAAATACAGCGTCTCCGCCTCGGCGTCCCAGAACGCCTCGGTGACGGCGTCGGCCAGGTCGAGCGCGAAGTCGAGGTAGTCGACATCGCCGGTGGCCTGATAGAGGTCGAAGGCCCCACGGCCGAGGAACGCGTAGTCCTCCAGATAGCCGTCGATGGCCACGTCGCCGTCCTTGTACCGGCGGGAGAGCCGCTGCCGGGATTCGTCCCACAGCTGCTCGCGGACGAACCCCAGTGCATCGGCGGCCACGTCGGCGTAGGCGTCGTCGAGCACGACGGCCCCCTCCGCGAGCGTCGATATCATCAGCCCGTTCCAGCCGGCCAGAATCTTCTCGTCCCGGGCGGGCCGCGGGCGCTCCTCGCGGGCCTCGAAGGCCTCGTCGAGCGCTGTCTGAAGCGTCTCAGTGACCCCCGCCTCGTCCATCTCGTGCTCCTCTGCGAGCACGTCGACGGGCTTGCGCACGCCCAGCACCGTCGCCCCCTCGAAGTTCCCGCGCTCGGTGATACCGAAGTACTCACAGAAGATGTCCGCCGCCCGCTCGTCGCTCACGGCGTCGTGGACCTGCTCGGGCGTCCAGACGTAGAAGGCGCCCTCCTCGGTGTCCCCATCGGGGTCGGACGGGGGTCGACTGACCGCGTCGAGCGTGCTGAAGAAGCCACCGTCCTCGTGCTGGAGTTCCCGCTGGACGAAGTCGAACGTCTCCCGGACGACGGAGGCGTACCGCTCGTTGCCGATGGCCTGATACCCCGCGAGGAAGGCGCGGGGAATCTCGGCGTTGTCGTACAGCATCTTCTCGAAGTGGGGCACCGCCCACTGCATGTCGGTCGAGTAGCGGTGGAACCCGCCGCCGACGTGGTCGTACAGCCCCCGGTCGGCCATGGCGTTCAGCGTCTGTTCGACGACGGTGAGATAGTCCTCGTGCCCCTCCTCTCGCGAGTCGCTTCGCGCCCCGCTCGACGTGCCCGAAGCGCGTGGCGCCTCGCCGTCCGCATGCGCGCGCAACAGGGCGTGAATCCGCCCGGTCTGGGGGAACTTCGGCCCGCCCGACCCCCAGCCGCCGTGGTCGCGGTCCGCGCCGCGGTGGGCTATCTTCGCCGCCGTCTGAACGAGGTTCTCGTCGGGGTCCCCGGGGTCGCCCACCTGTTCGAGGTCGCTCTCGATCGCGTCAGTCCACTGCCGGGCCCGGTTCTCCATCTCCGACCGCTGCTCGGGGTCCGACCAGGAGTCCGAGAGCCGGTCGAGCAGGTCACCGAAGCCGGGCTGGCCGCGCTTCTCCTCGGGTGGGAAGTAGGTCCCGACGTAGAACGGCTCGCCCTCGGGCGTGAGCCACGCCGACAGCGGCCACCCGCCGCCCCCGGTCACCTGCTGGCAGATGCTCATGTAGACGCTATCGAGGTCGGGCCGTTCCTCCCGGTCGACCTTGACGGGGACGAAGTTCTCGTTGAGCGTCGCGGCGATATCCTCGTCCTGGAAGCTCTCCTCCTCCATGACGTGACACCAGTGACACGCGGCGTAGCCGATAGAGAGGAAGATAGGCACGTCGCGCTCTTTCGCCGCGTCGAGGGCCCGCTGGTCCCACGGCTGCCAGTTGACCGGGTTGTCGGCGTGCTGGCGCAGATAGGGGCTCTCGGCCTCGTCGAGTCGATTTCGGGACGTGGGGTCGGCGTCGTCGCTCATGACTCGTCCTCGGCGGCCCGGACTCAAAAGCGGTGTGTCCTGACACGCGACAGCCGGCACCACCACAAGAGCTATTCCGGGACGTGATGACCAGATGTCATGACCAAGGCGGTGAACGTGTCACTGTCGACTCGAACGATGCAGTACCTCGTCGCCGTCGTGTTCGTCGGTCTCTTCGCGGTGCCGGTCATCGGCGGGCTCCTCTCGCTGGCCGGCGTCCCCGTCCCCGAGTCCTGGCTGGTCGCCGTCGGCGGCTGGGTCGTGCTCGCGTCGCTGTGGGTCCGCAGGGTCGGCGGCCGAGACGACGACGCGACGTGGGCCGCCATCCCCAGCTGGCAGTACGACGGCCGGTTCGCTGAGGCGGGCGGCCTGACCCGCAGCGAGCAAGAAGAAGCGCTCGACGAGCTCCGGGACGAGCAGTAGCCCGCGGCGGTGCCGCGCCCGCACCCGACGCCCCAGCGGCGGTCACTGAGCCGCTGAAAGACAATACTTACGTCGAAGCCAGTCAGGCGTTGAGGTATGACAGAGACAGTGCTGCTCGTGGGTGGCGGCGGCCGCGAACACGCTATCGCGCGCTCGCTCGCCGATTCCGACGCGGAGCTCTACGCCTGTGCCGGCAACCGCAACCCCGGTATCGTCGACCTTGCCGACGGGTTCGAGACGCTGGAGACGACGAACCCCTCGGCCGTGACCAGCTACGCCGAGGACGTCGACGCCACGCTGGCCGTCGTCGGTCCGGAGGCCCCCCTCGCGGCCGGCGTCGCCGACGCGCTCGACGAGGCCGGCGTCTACGCCTTCGGGCCGCAGGCCGACGAGGCCCGCATCGAGACGGACAAGGCGTTCCAGCGCCGCTTCATGGCCGAGAACGACATCCCCGGCTGTCCCGACTTCGAGACCTTCGACGACATGGACGCGGCCTGCGACTACATCGACGAGTACGACGGCGACCTCGCGGTCAAGCCCGCCGGCCTCACCGGCGGCAAAGGTGTCCGGGTCATCGGCGACCAGTGCACCGCCGAGGAAGCGAAGGCGTACCTCCGGGATTCGGACTACGACCGCGTGGTGCTGGAGGAGCGGCTGGTCGGCGAGGAGTTCACCGTCCAGGCGTTCGTCGCCAACGGCCAGCTCCGGGTCACGCCGGCGGTACAGGACCACAAGCGCGCCTACGAGGGCGACGAGGGGCCGAACACCGGCGGGATGGGGAGCTACACCGACGCCAGCCTCGAACTGCCGTTCATGTCCGAGGGCGACTACGACGACGCCGTCGACGTGCTCCGGGCGACCGTGGACGCGCTGGACGGCTACAAGGGCGTGCTCTACGGCCAGTTCATGCTGACTGAGACCGGCCCGCGCGTCGTCGAGTTCAACGCCCGTTTCGGTGACCCAGAGGCGATGAACACGCTCCCAGTCCTGAACACCGACTTCCTCGACGTGCTCACCGCCGCCCGAGACGAGGTCTCGATTCCCCAGCTCTCCTTCCAGCCGAAAGCGACCGTCTGCAAGTACGCCGTCCCCGACGGCTACCCGACGGACCCCGAGGCCGGGGCGAAAGTGACTATCGACGCCGAGAACGCCGGCGAGGCGCTCCTGTACTACGCCTCCGTCGACGACCGCGAGGACGGCATCTACACGACGACGTCCCGTTCGTACGCCGTCGTGGGCATCGCCGACACCATCGGTGAGGCCGAGGCGATCGCGGAGAGCGCCCTCGAACGGGCCGGTACCGAGGGCCTGCGCGTGCGCCACGACATCGGCAAAGCCGACCTCGTCCAGCAGCGCATCGACCACATGGACGAGATTCGGGACTAGGACAGAGCGGAGTCGTTTTCTGCTACGGATTCACTGTCGCTGCCGGCAGCAGGGGCGCCACGACTGCTGACGGTCGGAAAGCCCGGCCCTGGCTGGCTGTCGAGCGGTCAGTCGTCACTACAGTTCACGGAGTCACTAGCGGGGCGTTCAAGACGGTCCCAGTTCTACGGGCGGGCGTGAGCGACGCGACAGAGCCGGACGAGACACCGTCAGAGACGGACGCCGAGCGCAGGCACGACCGACTGGACCGCGTCGCGACCCCCGGGCCGCGCAACTCGCTGTTTCCCTGGCCGGACGCGAAGGGACGGCTGCAGATAGTAGTCAACTACGTGGTCATCCTCGTCTGTCGCGTCTCGCCGAGTCTCAGACTGAAAAACTGGCTCCTGGGTCGTCTCGGCGTGACCGTCGGCGAGGGGGTCGCGTGGGGGCTGGAGTCGACCCCGGACGTGTTCTGGCCCGAGCTCATCACCGTCGAGGACGACGCCATCATCGGCTACGACGCGACCCTGCTCTGTCACGAGTTCCTGCAGGACGAGTACCGCACCGGCGAGGTCGTCGTCGGCGAGCGGGCGATGGTCGGGGCGGGCGCTATCGTCCTGCCGGGCGTCGAAATCGGCGCGGACGCACAGGTCGCGGCGAACTCGCTCGTGGTCGCGGACGTGGCGCCCGGCGAGACCGTGGCCGGGGTTCCGGCGGAGCCACTCGGGAGCGACTAGTCGCGGACGCGGACGATACCGTCCTGCATCACTTTCCGGTTCGGGATGATGTGTTCTTTCCCGTCGCTCTCGACGTGCGTGACGAACATGTCCACTTCCTGGACGATTCCCTGCTGGTCGCCGATGACGACCTCGTCGCCGATGCTGTATGGCTCGGTGAGCAGGAGATAGAGCCCGGCGGCGCTGGCCGCGAGCAGGTCTTTCAGCGCCAGTCCGATGAGGAAGACGAGACCGAACGAGTACGCCGCAAGCAGGATGAGCAACGCCAGGGTCGCGACACCGAGCTGGCCCAGTGCGACGAGAATCGCGAGGTAGAAGATGCTGTACTTGACGATTTCGGGTATTACCGTCGCCTCGGGCAGTTTGACGCTCCGGAGCCGTTCCGAGACGACCAGTCGGGCCTTATCGCCCGCGATGAGCCCGATGATGATGGCGAAGACGGCGATAAAGAGGTCGGGGAGGAAGGCGGTAAAGCGCGTCCAGTACGCCTCGGGCTGGACGAGCTGGGCGATGTTCAGGGCGATGGTGATGGAGATGATGTAGACGAACAGCGCGGCCAGGTTCGAGATGATGCCGACCGTCGAGGTCCCCAGGCTTCGGGCGGTCCGCTCGAAGGGAGTACCTTCGACGGCTTCGGGGACGCCCATCTCCTCCATGAACTGCCGGGAGGCCCGCCAGATCAGAAAGCCCGCGAGGAGGCCGATACCCAGGACCAGCAGCGAGACGACGAACGTCCCCTGTGGGGAGAACAGCGTCCGAACGAGGTCCGGCCAGTCGGGTAGGGACTGCATCGTTAGTACTCCTCTGGGTCGATCTCCAGGACGAGTTCACCGCCTTTGAACGCGCGGACGAGCCCGTCGCTCTCCGAGAGGACGATAGCCGTCGCGTTCGTGTCGCGGGTGATTGCCCCACCGGCCATATGCCGGGCGCCCAGCCCCTTCGGGATGTCGACGCCTTCGGCGGAGGGTTCGAGATAGCGGTAGGCGGAGACGATTTTGCCGGCGTCGGAGATGACGAAGGCGCCGTCGAGCCGGGAGAACTCCTTCAACATCACGTTGACGATGGGGTCGCCGACGTGGACGTGGGACTTCTCGAAGGGGTTGTAGCTGAGCGGGCGGGACTTGTTCATCACCTTCCCGGCGTCGCCGACGACGAACAGCGCACCGACCGGCTTGCCCTTCTGGCCCTTCTTGCCCAGTTCGACCGCCACCTCGAAGACGTCCCGGACGACGCCGGGTTCGGCCCGCGAGTTGACAAAGAGGTCGTAGACGCCCGAGGGCGAGAAGTCCTTGGTCTGGATGCGCGCGAAGGCGTTGGCCGTCCCGCCCATGAAATCGCTCACGCAGGCCACCTCGTCGCCCTCTTCGACGAGTTCCTGTTCCAGCGCGCCCTCGATGCCGAAGCGAATCCGGCCCTCCAGATCCGTGAAGTCGATGGGGAGCTCGACGAACTCGTCGGCGCCGACGGTGTTCTCCGGCCCGACGACGACGACCGTCCCGTCGACCGCTTCGAGCTCCTCGAAGTTACTCATACTCGGCGAGAAAAGGAAGACGGCGTCGATATCTGCGACCAGCTCCTCGGAGAGGTCGCGCAGCTCGTTCATTGTCCCTACCACGATTGCAAACAGGAAAAAACCTTATGGGCAGTCAGCCGCACGTCAGCGTTCCGTCTGACAACTCGCGTGGGCCGCCCCGCTCAGCCGGACAGCAGCGCGTCGAAAGCGCCACTCGATGGGTGGGCGTGACAGTAGGTGCCGACCGTCGCGTACTCGGTCAGACCGTCGCGGTCGCCGTCGATGCCCTCGCCCCGCTCTACCTCGAAGGCGAAGGTCGCGTCGCCGGCGACCGTCGCCGAGGAGTAGTGGAACTCGTGGCCGCGACGCCGGGTCCCGGCCGCCGCGACGGACGTGTCCCGGCTGGCCCGCAGTTCCACGTGGTCAAGCGCCTGATACCGCTCGCGCATCTCGACCGCCGCGGGGAGCACGCCGGCCATGTCGTAGCTGTCGCCGTCGGCGGTCGTCAGCGACTCCGAGAGCGCCATCAGTCCACCGCATTCGCCGTATATCGACAGGCCGTCAGCCGCCCGGGCAGCGAGGTCATCGAGCGTCGACGACGCCGCGAGCACCTCGGCGTGGAGCTCCGGGTAGCCGCCGGGAAGGTAGACCGCGTCCGCCGCTGGAACCGGGTCACCGGCGAGCGGCGAGAACTGCTCGATAGCGCCCTCGAACCGGTCGGCGACGCTTGGGTAGCTGAAACAGAACGCCGCGTCGCTGGCGACCGCGAGCCGGCGTCCGGATTCGGGCGGCGGTGCCGGGGTCGCCGCGGGCGGTTCGCGGGCCAGTTCAGCTATCGCCTCGGCGTCGACGTGTTCGGCCGCCACCGAGAGCGCCTCGGGGTCGACCGGCGACTCGGTCCCCATCTCCAGCCCGAGATGCCGGTCGGGGATCTCCAGGTCAGAGGTCGGCGGAATCCGACCGAGATACCGGAGGCCGTCGGGGAGCGCCTCGCGGATGCCGTCGGCGTGGCGGCCGCCGTGGGCCCGCTGGGCGATGACACCCGCGACCTCGATATCGACGCCCGCCTCGCCGGCGTACTGCTGGAACCCCAGCGCCGTCGCGCCGACGCTCTGCATCCCGGCTTTCGCGTCGACGACGAGCACGACCGGCAGGTCGAGCACCTCGGCCACGCGGGCGGTCGATACCTTCGTTCCGTCGTACAGCCCCATCATCCCCTCGACGACGCAGATGTCGCCCTCACCCCGGTGGTAGGTGCGCACCGTTCCGTCCTCGCCGGCGAGCCACGGGTCCAGCGACCGCGACGGTTTACCAACGACGGCCTCGTGGTGGCTCGGGTCGATGAAGTCCGGGCCGGCTTTGGCCGGCTGTGGGTCCAGGCCCGCCTCGTCGAGTGCCCGCAGCGTCGCCAGCGTCGCGACGGTCTTGCCGACACCGGAGGCCGTCCCGGCGAGGACGACGCCGTTCACGCCAGCTCACCCGGTGTCGGCTCGGGGTCGACGAGGTCGTCGTACACCGCGGCGAAGCGGTCACGGACCTCGGCCATCCCCAGCCCGGCACGGTCGGCCAGCGCCAGCGCGCCGCCCATCCCGACGCCCTCCTTCGCCTCCCCGGCGACGAACCGCTCCATGGCGACGTGGTCGCTCGCGTCGAACCCGGGGTCGGTGACGGTCAGGTCGAGGTCGAGTTCCCCCGCGCTCGCACGCAGGTCGGCCGTGCCGTCGTCGGCGACGTAACTCGTCGTCGCCAGCCCGAGCGACCCCTCGTACCCTCCGTGGCGGACCAGCGCCGCGACGGCGAGTTGCTGTGTCCCGCCGGCCAGCGTCACCGCGGTGTCGGTCTCGACGGCGCCGGTCGTCAGCCCGGCCAGCGTCGCGAGCACCGGGTCGCCCATCCGCCGGACCGCCCGCTTCGGTTCGCCGGCGGCGTCGCCCGGCTGCATCGAACTCGCCGCCAACCCCTCGCTGACGACCCGCTCCTTCCGTTCGACCGGATTCTCCGGGAGCGACGAGGAGACCATCGCCTCCTCGCCCAGCGCCCGCAACACCCCCAGTGCCGTCGTCGTCCCGCCCGGAATCGTCTCGGCCAGCCACAGCTCGTCGGTCGGGAGCTTGCGACCGTACTGTCTGGCCGCCTCGAAGGCCCCGTAAGCCGTCGGCACCGGGTCCTGGTCGCCGATATCCCGCCCGACGCCCGCACCGACCGAGACCGTCGGCGCGCCGGTGGGCTCGGTCAGCCCGCCGTCGACCACCGCCACGTCGAACCCCAGCAGCTCCCTGACGGCCCGCGTCACCAGCGCCGGCGTCGGACAGCCGCTCGGACTCACCGGCACCGTGTCGGTCCGGACCGGCCGACCGTAGGTGAGCAGTTCGGCGTCGGCGCCCGGCGTCGTCGACAGCAGCTCCGGGTCCGCCCCGGCGGCGCTCAGCCCGTCCCGCTGTGCTGTCTCCGTCGTCCCGGCGACCAATATAAACCGCGTCGTCTCTGGGGACCGTGTCATACTAGTTTGGGTTACTGCAACCGCACTTTAACGCACCGGTCGGCTAGCTACAGTCGTTATTTTTGCCGCCGTGGGAGAGCTCGCGACAGTCGGCACTCGCGTAGCTAGAAGGACCCATGATTTAAGCGACGCCGTCGCCCACGACAGGTATGGAGGATTTCGACGAACTCATCTCCTCGCTGACCCCGCGTGAGGACAACGACGCGATCAAGTCGTACCAGAACACGACGGCCGTCGCCTGCCCGGCCTGTGAGAAACCGTTCGACGATATGGTCGTCTGCAAACAGGAGACGACCTCGCTGAATCTCGACTTCGAGATGGACCTCTGTACGACCACCCACGACGACCGCGTGGTCCTCTTTACGCACAAGTGACGTCACGGCCGGTTGGGCTGCTCGCTGTGCGTTCCTTCCGGAATTAAATCCGCTCCGGTCGGTTGTTGTCGCTCACGGTTTGTTCGGGGAGACTCACGGCTCGCTGCGCTCGCCGTTCGTCTGTCCGAGGCGCTCACTCCGTTCGCGTCTCGCTATGCGCGGGACCGGATTTGAACCGCCTGAACGTCGCTCACTCCGTTCGCTCGTTCCGTGCTTCAAATCCTCTTTTGCGCACTCTCCGCTCACGGTTTGTTCGCGGAGACTCACGGCTCGCTGCGCTCGCCGTTCGTCTGTCCGAGACGCTCACGTCCGTTCGCGTCTCGCTATGCGCGGGACCGGATTTGAACCGGCGGACCCCTACGGGATAGCGTCCTAAGCGCTACGCCTTTTCCTGGCTTGGCTACCCGCGCGCACTCCATCGTATCCGGGAGTCGTCTAAAAACCCGTCGCTTGCGGGCGAGTGTTTACGGTCCTCGGGACCGATTCCCGTGTATGTACCGGGCCAGTGACCGGGTCGAGCAGGACGAGTGGCTGGGAGAGATAGAGGCCACAGCGGAGACGCTGGACCTCGGCACGCAGGCGCGGTCACACGCGGTGGACCTGTTTCTCTCGACGCTGCCCGAGGAGGAGCGCTCGAAGCGGGCCTCGATGGCTGCGAGCATCTACGTTGGGGCCCTAGTCGCCGGCGAGGAACGCTCCCAGACGGCCGTCGCCGAGGCCGCCGACGTCTCTCGGCTGACGATACAGCAGCGCTGGAAGGAACTCATCGAGCACGTCGGGCTGGACGCGCCTGAGTGGTAAACCGACGGCTCGCTTTCTGATCGGTCCGTGATTCTGGCAGTGTTTCGGTAAGTGCTTGAGAGTGCGGACAGCCAGAAAGGGGCGGCGGGCTAAACGAAGGCGGACGACGTAAGCACTGGAACGAACGCAGTGAGTGAAGCGCGCAACGAGTCCCCCGAGTTCAGCTCGCCGGGGCTTTCTACTCCCCGAATCGTCTCACGCGAAACTAGACACTACCGGGATGCTGTGCGTTCGAGAGAGAGCAGCCTGCGGTATCACGTGGGTTTCTCGCGGCCGTCGCGCTCGGGCGTGACGTTGCCGTGTTCGTCGATTTCGCCGTTGACGATACGCGTCGAGGAGATGATATCGCCGTCGTCGGCTCGCACGTGGGGGACGACCTCCAGGGCCAGCGGTTCGAGCCCGCGGTCGCGGCGGATCTCGTTGATCCGCTTGCCGCCGGTTTCGGTCTCCGGTGAGACGACGAGCACGTCGAACTGCGGTTCGGTCGCGATGCCGGTCGGCTCCGACAGTTCCCGGACGGTCCACTCACGCCCGTTTGGCTCGGCCAGTCGTTCCAGTTCGGCCGAGAGGTCCGAACGGCGCCGGTCGAACGGGCGGACGTGTCGCTCGTCGTGTCGGGTGTTCGGTGCGAGTTCGTCGCTGGTGAGTCCCACTGTCACGTCACCGAGTTCGAACGCGCGCTCGAACAGCGCGCGGTGTCCGTCGTGCACGGGGTCGAACGTCCCCCCCAGCGCCACATTCATACCCCGGCTAACGGTTGCGCCCGATTTAGGCGTGTCGTCTGCAGCAGGCCTCGTCAGCGCGTCACACGCCGCTGTCGCCGGCGGCGGGGCCGACTACTCGTCGTCTTCGTCGGCGTCCTCGACGGAGATGGTGACCGGCTCGGCCGCGTCGCTCTCCGGCCCCACGTCGTCCAGATGAGCGTCAAGATTGAACACCGTGTTCAGCTCCGACTGCACGTCGCCCACGATGGTGTTTACGAGTTCGCTCGGCGCGATAGCGCTGTACTCGTAGGGGTTGTTGCCGGCGCCGTCGCTCTCGCGTTTCTGCCGTGTCAGCTTCCCCTCGTCGTGGAGTTCGGCGAGCGCCTCCCGAACGGTACTCGGGTACAGTCCCGTCGAATCAGCGATCTCGTCGCTCGTGCTCTCGGGGTGTTGCCGGAGGCTCACGTAGATGCGAGCGCGGGTCTCCGTGTCCAGCACCCACGCGAGCATATCGACGATGCCCTCGTCGAACTGCTCGACGGCGCGGTCGGCCTCCTGTTCGATACGGTCGCGTACGTCCCCCGACTCGTCGAGGCTGTCGTCGTGTGGGTCATCTGCAGACATGTGTTGTCTCTGCGGGGACGAAAGCGATTGGTGAATAAAAAACCTTGGCTCGTGCCGACCGAACTCACCGCGTCGCCCGTCCACGGTGACCGAGCGAGACACCCCCCGGAGTGACGAGTTTCCTGTAGCGATAGTAATATAATATTTAAATAGTCCGGAAAATCGGCGACTGCTATCGCCCGTGAGAGCGACCCTCTGGTATTTTATTGTCGTACTCACTATCAACGGATGTCGCGAGGCGTAGCTGAACGCCGTCTACACGCGGTTTCCGATATCTGCTGTGTCGCCGTGGGGGCGGCGACGCTGTCGGGTCCGTGACGCGACAGACGAACGGGTGGGAAGCGGAGAAACACCGAACGGGGAGGTAGTGGCAGCCAAAGTTTCCACCGCCTTCGACTGGGCGTCAGTGCTCGATTGCGAGCGACGCAGCGAGCGACTGCACGCCCGCCTCGGTGCGAAGGCGGCGCTGTTTCTCGGCACCGCTCTCGGCCTCGAAAAGTCGCCGGATACCGCCGACGCCGAGTCGGTCACACTCCGCCTCGACGATGTCGGCAAGCGACACCAGTCCGTCGCCGTCCCGCGCCAGCAGTGACGCGGACTGTCCGTTGCGGATGGCGCGCCACTTGTTCTCGTCGAGCAGTTCCCGCCGAATGTCAGTCCCGGACTCGCCGTCCTCGTAGCGGGCCGCGAGGTCCTCGACGAGCGCGTGGACGTACTCGACGAAGGCGAGCACGCGGTCGGGGTCGGCCTGACCGTCCGGCGCGCGGACTTCGACGGTGCCGTGGCCCGAATGCGGTCGCACGTCGAACCACAGCTCGCCGCGGTCGTCGATGCTCCCGCTCTCGACCATCCGGCGTTCGTAGGTCTCGAAGGCCGCGTAGTCCTCGAACCTCGTCGGAATGCCGGTGTTGGGCAGCGCCTCGAAAATCTTCGCACGGGCGGACTGGAGCCCGGTGTCGAAACCGTTCCAGTACGGGGAGTTCGCCGACAGCGCCAGCATCACCGGGACGTGCCAGCGGAGTTCGTTGGCCACCCACACCGCCTTGTCCGGGTCGTCGACCCCGACGTGGACGTGCAGGCCGGCGGTCGTGTTGCGGTGTTGCGGGTACTTGATTCGGTCCAGCTGGGCGCGGTAGCGGGGTTTCTCGGCGTGTTCGAGCTCGCGCCACTTCGCCAGCGGGTGGAGCCCGGCGGCCGCGATACCGAACCCCTCGCTGGCGGCGTACTCGACTAGCGCTTCGCGGACCGCGAGCAGCTGCTCGCGGGCGTCGTCCGGCGCCTCGATGAGTGGCGTCTGTGTCTCGACGATGCATTTGAACAGCTCGTGGTCGAGCCGGCCGTCGAGCAGTGCCGGCGGTTCGCCCTCGTAGACGAGCTCGTCCGTGCCCGACGTGGGCCGACCGTACTCGTCGACGACGTAGAACTCCTCTTCGATACCGAGCGTTCCCATCCGGGTGAAGTTCTCGGGAGACCCCGTCTCGTCCATTGAACGGAACGTCGCAATCGACCCGCTAAAGCCTTCCGTCCCGGTTCGACGCTCACTCCAGCGGCCGTGCGACGACGCCCAGATGGTCCTCGTGGTAGGGGTCGAGCTCCTCGCTCGCGAGCACCTCGTAGGACGTCGAAAGCTCCGCCACCACCTCGTCGAACACGTCCTCGGGGTCGGCGGTCACGTCCTCGCTGCGGGCCTTGACGGCCGCGAGCAGGCGGCCGTCGCCGTCGAGGAACTGCCGGTTCAGCGCCGCCACGCGGGCCTGGCCGCGGGTGGCCACGTCCTGAACGATCACGTCGACGGGCTCGACGACGTGAGCGTAGCTCTCGGGCCGGCGGGCGTCTTTCAACAGCGGAAAGAGGTTCGGCCGGTGGTCGGCGGCGTCGAGCAGCTCCCGGACCGGTCGCGGGGCGAACTCGACGGCGTAGGTCGGCCCGCCGAAGTCGGCGACGTGGCTCACGGTCGTCCCGGCCGCGGCACCGAGATACAGCGTTTTCAGGTCCGCTTCCAGCCCGGTGTCCATCCCCAGGGCGAGCATCGCGCCGAGCTTCGAGCGGTGGGGGTCCCACCGGCGCCACTCGCCGTCGGTCCGCTCGCCGTACTCGGGGTGGCCCCGGGTGGCGATACTCGTCGTCCCGTCGAAGTCGTGACGCTCGACGCCTTCGGGCAGCGACGGCGTCATTCGCCCTCACCCCCTCGCGACCGGATGCGCTCCATGCGGTCGTCGAGTTCCCGCTGGAGGTCCGGCCGCCGGTCGCCGCTGTAGTGGTCGATGCGCGCGGCGATGGAGAGCTTCCCCGCGAGGGCGCGGGCGGCCGACCCGCGCTCTTCGCGTCGCGTCCCGCTGACGTACTCGTGGGTGAAGATGACGCCGTGCTTCGGGGAGGGAGTCCCGCCACTGAGATGCGCGAACAGGGCGTCTTCGGCACCCAGAACCTGAACGGTGCCGCTTGGCTGCTTGGCGAGCGATTCGAGGCCACCAGAGAGCGAGAGCAGGCGTGCCGCGAGGACCGGCCCGGCGAGCATCGATAGGTTCGGGGCGACGGCCGGCGCCGTGCGTTCGATGTAGGCCCGCAGCTCGTCGGCCTCCGCCGCCACCGCGACGACGCGCTCCGCGAGTGACCGGAGCGCGCGGTCGCCGCCCTCGTCGCCGTCCCCGACCTCGCCGTCGGCGATTCGTCGGGCGTAGCCGACGCCGCTGCCGTCCTCGTCGTACCGACTCGTGCCCCACTCGGCGACGCGTTCGGCCAGTTCGTTGGCGGTGCGCTCGCAATCGCTCATCGCGCGCACCGCGTGGACGAGCTGCTTGTCGTCGGCGCGCTCGGCCTCGGTGACGGCCGCTTCGGTGGCTGCCGTCGTCGCGGCGTGCAATCGGTCGTAGTACTCGTCGGCGTCCGCGGCGAATCCCGATTCGACGGCCCGAGCGGGCCAATCGTCAGGGGCGTCGGCGCTGCCGCTCGCGATGCGTTCTACGGCGGCGGCCTCGTCGTCTGGGTCGAGACCCGCGAACCAGCCGCCCTGCTCGCTCGTGTCAGTCATTGGCCGTACTACTGGGCCTCGTTGTATATGCGTTCCCGAAACGGCCGCGGTTACGGCGAGTCCCGGGCCACGCGGCTGCGTCGCCCCTCGCCAGCGGTCAGCAACGAGCCCCAGAACGAGCGGACGAACAGCAGCCACGCGACCGCGACCAGCGCGGAGCCGCCGACGGTCAGGTCCGCCACCGAGCCCGATAGCTGCGGGACGGCCCGCAGCCACAGCAGGCCGACCCCGACGTTGAGTGTCGCTACCTGCACCCACGAGGGAGCGTCCCGCGCCGCGGCCGAAGCCGTCCGCTCGACCAGTGACTCCTCGGCGGGTCGCTGTGTCGCCACCACCATGACAGGCAGGAACGCCATCGCGAGCTGGAGCATCCACCCGAGTACCAGCGCGGTGATGGCGGCCGCTTCGATAGCTCCGACCGGGACGGCGGTCGGCGCGAGCAGGACGAACGGGGCGACGGGTATCGGCGCGACGAGCCAGAGGTAGGCGCCGACCACCAGCGCGAGTCTGCTGGGCTGTGTCCAGCCGCTCGTGCGGGCCGTCCCGACCACGTTCGCGAGCAGCGCGACGGTGCCAGTCAGGTAGCCGGCGAGCCCGGCCAGGGTGAGCGCTGCGAGGGCGAGCGGCGGCCCGGCGACGAGGCCGAGCGCACCGAGGGTCAGCCCCCAGAAGGTGACCGGCACGAGGCGGGGGTAGCGCAGCGATGCCCCCAGCATCGGCGGGAGCAACGTGAGCAGGGCCCCAGCGACGACGAGTCCGAGCAGTCCCCAGACGTTGGCGTGGACGTGTGCCTCGAGGAGTCCGACGTACCCACCGGGCCCGTAACGGTGCAGCAACAGTCCCGCCGCCGCGGCGATGCCGGCGACGAGGAACCACGGCGCAGTCCGGTAGTATTCGGCAGCCGGGCCGCTGCCCGTCGTCCCGAGGACGGTGGCGAGGAGGAGCGCGAGTGCGAGGAGGACACCTGCAGCACCCGCCAGTGCGGTAGTCGCCGACCCCGTCACCATCCCCAGCACGACCAGCGGGTAGCCGGCGTTCAGGAAGAGCCACTGCGTCCACCGACTCCCGGTCGTCGACGCAACGTCACCGCCCAGAAGCGACGGAAGGAGCCCGAACACCGCCTGTGTCAGCCCGCCGATAGTGACGAGGTGAACAGTGACCCAGCGGAGCCGAGGGAGCCCGTCTATCAGGCCCGCGGCGACGGCGATACTCGTCGCCAGCGCGACGAGCCCGGCTGTCAGATACACGCCGGCTACGAGAACGAACGGATTCGTGCGTGAGCGCATCGAGAACACGGTGGTCCTACGGTCGACGGCGGGATAGCCACGGGGCCGAACCGCTCAGCCGCCCCCGAACATCGCTGGCCGGGGCGAACACGTTAGAAGCGTGGGGGGCGAAACTAGGGCCCTCGTATGCCACGGGCGAAACTCACCCTCGCTGTCCCCGAAGACAGCTGGGTCCACGAGGTCTCGACGGCCGACACGGAGCTGACGGTCAAGGTCCACACGGTGCTCGCCCACGCACAGGTGGGCGTTGCCGTCGTCGAACTGACGACTGCGGACCCGGTTTCGGCGCTTTCGGCGTTGGACGACCACGCGGACGTCGCCGACGTGGACCTTCTGGCGACGCGCGAGGACAGCGTCCTGTTGCAGGTCGAGACGACGAGCCCGGCGCTCGTGGTACCGCTCTGGCAGGCCGGTGTGCCCGTCGAGTTGCCGTTTTCCGTCCGGAACGGCGACGTGACGTGGACGGTGCTGACCTCGGCAGACCGACTCGCGGCCCTCGGGCAGGCCCTCGACGAGGCCGGTATCGACTACGAACTGACGTTCGCCCGCGATATCGACGGGCGATGGGCCGCTCGCGTCATGACCGACAGACAGCGGGAGGTGCTGCTGGCCGCGCTAGAGATGGGGTACTACGCGACGCCCCGCGAGGCCACGCTGACCGAGGTCGCGGCCCATCTGGACATTTCCAAGGCGACGTGTAGCGATATCCTCCACCGGGCCGAGGGGAACCTCGTGACCCGGTTCGCCGCCGAGGCGCTGTCTCGATAGCGAGGGCGGCCCACTGCTATCACGTGTCCATATCTGTTTATATGCTCTCCGAGCCAATATAAGGTCGTTATGAGAGAACAGCGTAACCCCTTCGACAGCATGGAGCAGTTCTTCGACCAGATGCGCCGGGAGATGTTCGGCGTTCAGGGGTCGCGTGACGGCCGTCAGTCCGGCGACAACTGGGGCCAGACACCGGCCGTCCGGGAACCGCAGTACGACGAGAGCGGCTGGGACGCGGGCGTCACCATCGAGGAGACCGACGACGGCTTCGTGGTCCTCGCCGACCTCCCAGGGTTCGACCGGGACGAGCTCTCCATTCGGCTCCGCGACGAGCACCTCCACCTCAGCGGCGAACACGAGGTCGGGGAGGGCATGAGCTACCGGAGCCGACGGGTCAGCGAACGGATTCACCTCCCGGCCCGGGTCGACCCGGACCACGTGACGGCGAGCTACCACAACGGCGTGCTCGAAGTCCGGTTCGTGGTCGAGACCGACGACGCGGCGGACGGAACGGACATCCACATCGAGTGAGTCCGCCGGCGGTTGCTATCCCGCTAGTGAACAGTTTAGAACGTGTTTCGTGTTATCATCCCGTACATACTTGACCGTCTGTGGTCAACTACGGCAGTATGGGCGCCACACCGGGGTGGTTCGAGACCGAGGCCGAGTACACCGACGAGGTCGTCGGGACCGACACGCTCGGTGAGCTGTTTGCGGCGACGGCTCGGCGCAACGCCGACCGCGACGCCCAGCAGTACAAGGGCGGCGTCTACGACCGCTCGCTGACCGACGATGTCGTGCCGGCACCGCCCGACGGCGAGTACGGGACGATCAGCTACGAGCGGATGCACGAACTCGTGAAGTACCTCGCCGCCGGCTTCCGGGACCTCGGCGTGGCCGCCGACACTCGCGTCGGCCTCTTCGCCTCGACGCGGATGGAGTGGGCGCTGTCGGACTTCGCCGTGCTGTCGGCCGGCGGCGTCGTGACGACGGTGTACACCGACTCCTCGACCGGGCAGGTCCGGCATCTGCTCGACGACCCAGGTGCCGAGGTGGCGGTCGTCGGGACCGGCGACCAGCTAGAGCGCGTGTTGGCCGTGGCGGACGAGCTGGCGCTGTCGACAATCGTCACCATGGACGACTGCGCGCCGGACCGAGCGGACGTCGTGACGCTCGCGGACGTGTACGAGCGTGGGCAGGCGGTTTTCGAGGAGTCCGCCTACCAGTCCTGGCTCGCGGACCGCCAGCCCGGGGACCTGGCGAGCGTCATCTACACCTCCGGGACGACGGGGAAACCGAAGGGGGTCCGGCTGACACATCGGAACTTCCGGGCGAACGTCAACCAGACGCGACGCCGGCTGGGCCCCCGCCCCGACAAGTCGCCGGAGCTCCCCGTCGTCTCGGCCGGGATGCGCTCTATCGCCTTTCTCCCGCTCGCGCACGTCTTCGAGCGGCTGGCCGGCCACTTCTTCATGTACGCGTCGGGAGTGACCGTCGGCTACGCCGAGAGCCCGGAGACGCTCACCGGGGACCTACTCGCACTCCGGCCACAGATGGGCGCGAGCGTCCCCCGCGTCTACGAGCGCATCTTCCGGCGAATGCGCGAGCAGGCCGGTGATTCGCCCGTCACGGAGCGCCTCTTCGAGTGGTCGCTGGACGTGGCCCGACGCTACGCCCGCACGGAGGACGCGGGGCCGGTGCTGTCGCTCCAGCACCGACTGGCCGACCGCCTCGTCTACAGCACCGTCAGAGAGGGGCTGGGCGGCGAGGTGGAGTTCATGGTCAGTGGCGGGGGCAGCCTCTCGAAGTCGCTGTGTGAGACGTTCATCGGGATGGGAATCGACATCGTCGAGGGGTACGGCCTCACCGAGACGGCGCCCGTCATCGCCATCAATCCGCCCGAGGACCTCCGGCCGGGGACGCTCGGCTACCCCGTCACGGAGCTGGACTATCACATCGACACCCACGTCGTCGACGACACGGAGTTCGACGACGTGACCGGGCGTCTTGGCGAACTGCTCGTCGACGGTCCGAACGTCACCGAGGGGTACTGGAACGACCCCGGCGAGACGGACCGCGGGTTCGTCGAACGGGACGGCCGCCGCTGGTTCCGGACCGGCGACATCGTGGAACTGACCGACGACGGCTTTCTGGTCTACCACGACCGACTGAAACAGCTCATCGTCCTCTCGACGGGCAAGAACGTCGCGCCCCAGCCCATCGAGGACCTGTTCGCGACGGTAGACCGGGTCAACCAGGTCATGGTCGTCGGCGACGACCGGAAGTTCGTGGGCGCGCTCGTGGTCCCCGACTTCGAGGAGATAGAGCGGCTCGCGGCGCGGGCGGGCGTCGACCTGCCGGAGGACCCGTACGCCCGATGTGACCACGAGCAGGTCCGGGAGTGGGTTCGGGCCGCCATCGAGGACGCCAACGCCGAACTGGAGCGCACCGAGCGCATCAAGGCCTTCGAGCTGGTCCCCGAGGAGTGGACCACGGACAACGACCTCCTCACGCCGTCGATGAAGAAGAAGCGGCGCAACATTCAGGAGGCGTTCGAGTCGAAGGTCGACGCCATCTACGATGAGACCTAGCCCGGCGGCGCCCCTGTTGCTCGTGAGCCGGGCGCCGCCGGGCCGTCTCCCCGCACGACCGCTGCACTGAAACGGCTCGCCCCGGTACGGAGCGCATGACCGACGACTACGCCGAACGGCTCCGCCGGAACCGCGCCGAGAAGGACGACTTCTTCGCCGACCACCCGCAGTCACCGGTTCCGCCGGAAGAGCGCGGGTCGTTCGATGGGCTCGCGTACTTCGAGCCGGACCCGAGCTACCGCGTCGAGGCGACCGTGACCCGCCACGACGACCCCGACCCCGTCGAGATGGAGACGACCGACGGCCGCGTCGTCCGCTATCTCCACGTCGTCACCTTCGCGTTCGAGGTCGACGGCGAGGCCGCCGAGTTGCAGGGGTACCGGCAGGCCGGTGACGACCCCGGACAGCTGTTCGTCCCGTTCCGGGACAAGACGACAGGTCAGCAGACCTACGAGGCGGGCCGCTACATGGAGCTAGAGAGCGACGCGGAACTGACAGACGGCGACACCGCGACGCTGGATTTCAACCTCGCGTACGCGCCGTTCTGTGCGTACAGCGAGACGTTCTCCTGCCCGCTCCCGCCGGAGGCGAACTGGCTGGACGTGGCCGTCGAGGCCGGCGAGCGGACGGCGTGACCCCTCACCGTTGGAACACATGAAGGAACTGTTTTCAGGGCTTCGCTGCTAACGAACCGTATGGCAACTGCCTCACAGGAGCGACCAGTGCTCCAGTCGGCTATCGCGCTCGTCTCCGCCTTCGGGCTCGGCGCCGGCGGACTGCTCTTTGGCGTGGCGCTGTTACTGTTGACGGTCGCGGGTATCGGGCTCGTCACGGGGACAATCGTCTCCGGGTTCGCCTTTCTCGTTCTCAGCCTCGTCTTCATCCAGGGGGTCGGCTGTGCCGGCGTCGCGCTCAGCTACTACAAGCTCAGACCGGCCATCGCACCGCGGGTCCGCTCGCTGCTCGACCTCGCCGGTGACGGGAAGTCCTTTGGCATCCCCGCCGGAGTTCCGACCCTGAAGCAGGCGGGAATCGTGCTGGGCGGCTACGCCGCGGCGATAGTCTGGGTCATGTTCTCCGGCATCATCATGACGGTCATTCAGAACATCCGCGGCCAGCCGCTCCAGACCGGGAACAACGCCGCGGCGGAGCTCGGTCGCTCGAACCCGGAGGTGCTCTTGCTGCTGATTCCGGCCTCGATTCTCGTCATCGGGCCCGGCGAGGAACTGCTCTTTCGCGGGGTGGTGCAGGGACGCATCCGCGAGCGGTTCAGTCGGGTGCCGGGCGTCATCATCCCGAGCGCCATCTTCGCGGCGCTCCACCTGTTCGCCCTCGTGGGCGGCTCGCTGCTGGGCAATCTAGTCGTCGTGAGCATCCTCTTTGGGACCGCGACGGTGTTCGGCGTCGCCTACGAGTACTCGGGGAACATCGTCGTCCCGTCGCTGATACACGGGCTCTACAACGCGACGCTGTTTACCATCCTCTATGTCAGCGTGACGATGGGCGACGAACTGGCCCAGCAGGGACTGCTGGGTATCGGCGCGTGAACGGGTCGGCTGTCGCCTCGCTACCGCCGTAAGCGCTCACTCGCGGGCCGCGGCGACGTGGTCGGTGGCTTCTTGTGCGGTCATGCCACGGACGCCACAGGCACAGGAGAACAGCTCCGGGTCGGCCAGTTCCTCGACCTGTTCCCGGCGCTCCCGTTCGAGTGTCTCGGTGTCGTCGTCGTACTCGAAGTAGACCCTGTAGCTCACCTGCGAAACGCCCTCGATTCGGTGTGTCTCGTCGGGGTCCGGGTTCGCGATGGCCTCGGCGTGTTCGGCCTGCATCGTCTCTTTCCACTGCTGGAGGTTCGAATCTGGGTCAGCGTCTTCGGTCACGTCCGGAGGGTTGTGACAACCGGACAAAAATCCCGGTGGCCGCTGCCCCGTTTAACCGGCCTGAAGCTGCCGGCACCACGGCTAATCCAGCGAGCGCCGTTTCCCCGCCTGAGGGTCGCGTTCGAACCCGTCTACGAGCGACCACAGCGAGGATACTTCCATGGCGACACAACACGCTGCACGCGAACAACGGGACAGTCATCGAGCGCAGTCGGACAGCGGAACAGCCACCGACCCGGTGATGCGCGGTGTCCAGCTCGTGGTCGGAACGGTACTGCTCGTCCGTGGCCTCGGACAGCGGTCGGTCAGTGGGACAGTGACGGCACTGGGCGGCGCCTGGCTGGTCTCTCGGGGCGTGGGCGGCCCCTCCGGGATGAAACGGGCGCTCACCGGGCGAAACGACGGGTCCAGTGAACGAGGGGCCGAGCGGACAGCGCCGCCCGAGACAGACGTTCACCGCTCTATTACCGTCGGGCAGTCCGCCGAGGACTGCTACGACGCCTGGCGTGACCCCGACACGTTCTCGCGGGTCATGGGGCACGTCGCCGACGTGGAGGCGGTCGACAGCGACCGGTCCCGGTGGACGGTCCACGGGCCCTACGGACAGGACGCCTCCTGGGAGACCCACGTCGTCGAATCGGAGCCGGGCGAGCTGGTCCGCTGGGAGACGCCGACGGACGCCGTGTTGCCCAACGAAGGGTCGGTCCGCTTCGAGGCCGCACCGGGTGACCGCGGGACCCTGGTGACGCTCTCGGTCAGCTTCGACCCGCCCGGCGGGACGTTGGGGGACAGAGCCCTACAGCAGCTCGATATCGTTCCGGAGAAACTGGCCGGCCAGGCCCTGGGCCGGTTCAAAAGCCTCGTCGAGACCGGTGAGGTCCCGACGCTCGAAAAGAACCCGTCCACGAGAGGAGAGGGGGATACGGTATGAGAGCGCTCACCTGGCACGGCAAACACGACATCCGCGTCGAGGACGTGCCCCGGCCCGAAATCGTCAATCCGAACGACGCCATCATCGAGGTCACGGCGACGGCCATCTGTGGCTCCGACCTCCACCTCTACCACGGACGGGTCCCCTCGATGCGGGAGGGCGACGTACTGGGCCACGAGCCGATGGGCGAGGTGGTCGAGGTCGGCAGCGGGGTCGAGACGCTCGACGTGGGCGACCGCGTCGTCGTCCCCTTCACCATCAGCTGTGGGTCGTGCTGGTTCTGTCAGAACGACCTCTACTCCCTCTGTGACAACTCGAACCCGAACGCCGAGCTCGCCCGCGAGGTGATGGGCCACTCGCCGGCCGGCCTCTACGGCTACTCCCACATGATGGGCGGCTACGCCGGCGGGCAGGCCGAGTACCTGCGGGTCCCGTACGCGGACGTGGGGCCGGTCAAGATAGAATCCGACCTCTCCGACGAGCAAGTCCTGTTCCTCTCGGACATCTTCCCGACGGGACACATGGCCGCCGAGAACGCCGACATCGACGAACACGACACGGTCGCGGTCTGGGGCTGTGGCCCCGTCGGCCAGTTCGCCGTCCAGAGCGCCGACATGCTCGGTGCCGACCGGGTCGTCGCTATCGACCGCGTCCCCGAGCGCCTGGCGATGGCCCGCGACCACGGCGGCGCGGAGACCATCAACTACGAGGAGGAAGACGTCTACGACCGGCTGATGGAGTTGACCGGGGACCGCGGCCCCGACAGCTGCATCGACGCCGTCGGGACCGACGCCCACGGAACGGGCGTCGTGGCGACCTCCGACCGGGTGAAACAGCGGCTGAATCTGGAGGACGACCGCCCGACGGTGCTCCGCGAGGCGATTCGGTGCTGCCGGAAGGGCGGGACGCTCTCGGTCCCCGGCGTCTACGTCGGCCGCGCGGACAACTTCCCGATGGGACCGCTGATGAACAAGGGCATCACGGTCAAGACCGGGCAGACGCACGTCCAGCGCTATCTCGGTCCGCTACTCGACCAGATAGAGTCGGGCAACATCGACCCCTCCTTCGTCGTCACCCACGACGCACCCCTGGAGGACGGACCGGAGCTCTACGAGACGTTCAACGACAAGGAGGACGACTGCATCAAGGTCGTTCTGCGGCCCTGAGTGCGGGGCAGAGAGCGTTACTCGCCGACGGAATCGAGCACGTCGGGGTGGTGCTCGACCATGTAGGGCTCTATCGGGTCCGACCGCTCCCAGAGGTACTCGAACAGTTCTTGGCCCCACTTCACTGCCGACTCGGTCTCGGAGACCAGCGTCGCCGAGGTGTCCGAGAGCGTTGGCTCGTCAGCATCCACCGTCGGGAGCCCGAACAGCACGAACTCGTCGCCGACGACGGATGCGAACTGACACGCCGTGAGCCGCATCTGGACCGCCGGCAGGTCCTCCAGCTTCTCGCGGTGGCCCTCACGGTAGCGCTGGACGCTGATGTCCGTCGCCTCGCGAGTGACGAGCATCCGCGTCTCGGGATTGTCCGGGACGTTCACCTGGTGGTTCAACGAGTAGAACGGCGTCGTGATGTCAGGGGCCGCCGCAGCGGCCATCCGGCTCACGGCGACCTGTTCGGCCCGGTTGGGTTCGCCCGGGCCGTCCCGGTAGACCTCGTAGTCGCCGAGTTCGGGGAGCCGGCGACGGAAGGGGTCGGGAATCACGTCGGCGCGGTGGGTCCGCCAGTAGGCCGGGTCGATTTCCAGGAACGACTCGGTGCCCTGCCACTCTTCGACGCTGTCCGCGACGATCCGCCCCTGTGCGGTCAGCGCCCACGTCCCCTTGCTCTTCACGGCGATACCGCGCTCCTCGAGCGACGAGAGCGCGTCGTACACCGCCGATTCGCTCGCGGCTGTCTCCCCCAGTAGCTCGCCGGTCGGGGTCGGGCCGGCGGCGAGCTGCTGGACGATGGCCGTCCGGACCCTCGAGGTGACGACGAACTCGTTTGGTGAGGTATCCGGCATCGTTCTGACCGAGTCACCGCTCCATAATAAAAACTCTCCGCCGGCCGGTCGGCTCCACCAGCAGTGAATCACTCAACCGACCGGTCACTGTTCCTGTTGGCGCTACGACAGTGTTTATTGTTCGCTCGGCCGACAGTGACACCGTGTCACACATGAACGTTCGTCATACAGTGCAGTTCCGAGCGAGGGCACAGCGATGAGTCAGCTACTGGACGGCCAGACCACCGTCGTCACGGGGGGCGCCAGCGGCCTCGGGCGGGCCATCTCGCTGAGGTTCGCCGAGCATGGCGCGAACGTGGTCGTCGCCGACATCCGCGAAGACCCGAAGGAGGGCGGCGAGCCGACCCACGAGCGTATCGCGGCCGAGACGGACCAGCGAGCGGAGTACGTCGAGTGTTCGGTGACCGACTACACTGACCTCGAAGTGGCCGCCGAGGCGGCCGAGGAACTGGGTGGTCTGGACATCTGGGTCAACAACGCCGGCGTCATCTCACACATCGACTTTCTCGAGGTCACGCCCGAGGACTTCGACCACGTGATGGACATCGACCTGAAGGGGGTGTTCTTCGGCGCCCAGGCCGCCGCAAAGCAGTTCCTAGACCAGGAGACGGCCGGGACCATCATCAACATGGCCAGTCTCGCGGCGGCCCGCACCGGCGGTGACATGCCGCTCTATGGCCCCGCAAAAGCAGGCGTCCAGCAGCTCACCTTCTCGCTCGCCGACCGCTTCGGCGACGAGGGTATCCGCGTCAACTGCATCAACCCCGGCTGGACCGAGACACAGATGCTCGCCGAGTCACCGATGGGCGAGGGTGAGGAGGGCCAGCGTTTTCAGGAGATGCTGTTGGGGGCGATACCGCAGGGCCGCTTTGGGAGACCAGAGGAGGTGGCCAACGTCGCCCTGTTCCTGGCCAGTGACCTCGCCTCCTACGTCAACGGCGAGCGTATCCTCGTCGACGGCGGGTTCGCACACACGTAGTCGCGACGGGGGGTCGGACCGTGACCCCGGACGCCACGAGCAGGGAGACGAATCACCGCTCGTCGTCAGTCGGCGTCGGTGTCGTCCGGCAGGCTCCCCTCGGTGGCCGCCATCAGCTCCGCCCACTCGTCGAGCGGGCTGAACTCCAGCAACACGGTCCCGGCGTCGACCGCGATGCTGTGGTCCGGCGCCATGTAGTAGACGTCCCCGGCCTCGACTCCCTCCTCGTGGTCGGCGTATCGGACCGTCATGCGGCCCGAGAGCATGTATCCCCAGTGGGGACACTGACACCGGCCGTTCGGTAACCCCGCCAGAAGCGGTGCATCGTCGAAGTCCCGCAAGTACGTCTCGTACCCGACGCGCATATCGCCCCAGTAAGCCTCCCGCCAGATACCCTCGTCCAGCGTGTGCGTCGCTTCGAACTCGGGGAGTGCGGACCGCTGGCCCCTTGCGCTCTCGATTGCCATACGTCGCGCTACGCCCCCATCGACCATAACCGAGGTGACAGGATACGGCCGATATCGGTGTGGTTGCGTCCCCGACTCGGCCGGGTGCGTACGCGAAACGTCCCCACGGTCCGACGACGGACCTGCGCCGCCGTCTCCCGCCCGGTGACTTATGTTGCTGTGACTTCTTTTCAATACGCTAACTTTATGACCTACACAGCGACGGTTCTCGACAGGTATCCGCTCACGCCCCGCGTGTCGGGCTTTCGCCTGCGCGTGCCCGGCCACACGTTCGACCACCGGCCCGGCCAGCACACGACTGTCCGGTTCGACTCGGGCGACGAGCGGGTGGTCCGACCGTACACCCCGACGAACCTCCCAGGTACCGAACAGCTCACCCTCGCTATCAAGCGCTACGACGACGGGCTGGCCTCCTCGTACGTGCACACCACCCGCCCGGGCGACCAGATCACCATCGGTGAACTGGAGGGGAATCTGGGACTGGCCGATAAAGACCGCGACGTGGCGTTCCTCGCGACGGGGACCGGACTCACGCCGATGCTCGCGATGCTCCGGCAGTACGTCCGGGAAGGCACCGGCGAGGCGACGCTCCTCTTTGGCGAGCGCGACGAGGAGTCGCTCATCCACCGCGGGACGCTGAACGAACTCGCCGCCATGCACCCGGAAGTCGACGTAGCGTTCACTCTCTCGGACCCCAACTGGGAGTGGACGGGCCGGGCGGGATACGTCCAGGACCACCTCGACACGCTGTTCGACGACTTCGAGGAAACCGACTTCTACGTCTGTGGCGTGCCGGGGATGGTCGTCGACACCACGGACCGGCTCGGCGAACTCGGCGCACCGGACGAGCGCATCCACAGCGAAGGCTGGGAACAGGACGCCGCGGGCGAGGGCTGACACACGCGACACACCATGCAGAGCACGAACCCGTACACGACGGACGTACTGGACAGCTACGAGACGCCGACGGACCGGGAGGTCGAACAGGCCATCGAGGCGGCCGCCGACCGCTTCCCCGAGTGGGCCGACCGGTCGGTTCAGGACCGCTGCCGTCTCGTCGACCGAGCCGGCGACCTGCTCGGCGAGCGCCTCGATGAGTACGCCTCGCTGATGACCCGCGAGATGGGCAAACCCATCGAGCAGGCCCGCGCGGAGGTCGAGAAGTGCGCGTGGCTGTGTGACTACTACGCCGAAACCGCCCCCGAACAGCTCGCCGACGAGGTCGTCGGCACCGAGGCCGACGCCCGCACGCTCGTGAGCTACGAGCCGGTCGGGCCGGTGCTTGCCATCATGCCGTGGAACTTCCCGTTCTGGCAGGTGTTTCGCTTCGCCGTCCCGAACCTCGCGGCGGGCAACGTGGGCCTGCTGAAACACGCCTCGAACGTCCCCGGCTGTGCGCGGGCCATCGAAGACGTTCTCCACGACGCCGGCGTCCCCGAGAGCGCCTTCCAGTCGTTGCTCGTGGACTCGGAGACGGCCGCCGACCTCGTCGGGGACGATCGGATTCGAGGCGTCACGCTCACCGGGAGCGAGGGGGCCGGCCGCGCCGTCGCCGAGCGGGCCGGAAGCGAGCTGAAAAAGAGCGTCCTCGAACTCGGCGGGTCGGACCCGTTCGTGGTCCTCGACGACGCGCCGGTCGAGGCGACCGCGGAGACGGCCGTGACCGCGCGCACCCAGAACAACGGCCAGTCCTGTATCGCGGCCAAGCGCTTTATCGTCCACACCGACGTCTACGACGAGTTCGTCGGGGCGTTCCACGAGAGGCTCGACGCGCTGACCGTGGGTGACCCGCGCGAGGAGTCGGTCGACGTGGGGCCCCTCGCCCGCGAGGACCTCGTCGCTGACCTCCACGACCAGGTGACCGCGACCGTCGACGCCGGGGCCACGCTGGCGCTGGGCGGCGAGCCGATGGACCGCGAGGGCGCCTTCTACGCGCCCACGCTGCTGACGGACGTACCCCGAGACGCCTCGGCGGCGACCGAAGAGACCTTCGGCCCCGCCGCGGCCGTCTTCGAGGTGGACGACGAGGCCGAAGCGCTCGAACTGGCCAACGACACGAGTTTCGGCCTCGGCGCGAGCGTCTGGACGGGCGACCTCGACCGCGGCGAGCGCATCGCACGGGAGTTCGAGGCCGGCCTCTGTTTCGTCAACGAGTACGTCCAGTCGGACCCGCGGCTGCCCTTCGGCGGCGTGAAAAACTCCGGCTACGGTCGCGAACTCTCCCGCCACGGCATCCGGGAGTTCGTCAATCGCAAGAGTATCTGGGTCCAGCACGGCTTGGGCGGAGACGGGGGGACGTGAGGCCACAGCCGACAGTCGAAGACGGCCGACGGCTGCGCGGTACTTACCGCTGTGACTCCCGCAGAATCAGCGGCTCGATCGCCAGCGTTCGTTTCGCGATCGTGACGATTCGCAACACGTACGACGTAAACAAAAGGAACGGGACGAGCGTTATCGTGAACGCGGCCCCGATGAGTAGCGTCATGTGAGCCACCCCGAACGTGCGCCCGGGGAGTGTCGCACCTTCGACGGTAGTGAGCATGACGCCGGCGACGACCAGCGCCGGAATCGCCGCGTACAGGATGAGCTGTGAGAGCGATACCAGCGCCCACTCGAAGTACAGCGTCTTCACGTGCTCTCTGGCCGGGCCGAACAGCGAGAGCGCCGTCTTCAGCTCGGTGAGGAGCGTGTTCTCCGGTTCGCCCAGGTCCTCCGCGTGGTCGTGTGCGATGCGTTCCACCTGGTATATCTTCCAGCCGTAGTTGTAGTTCAGCGCCGCGAACAGCACGTCGAAGCTGCCGAACGTGGCGCCGTCGAGTTGCTCCCGGACCTCCTCGGAGTTACCGATAAGGCTCTCGGTGAACTCCTGGACTTCCCACTGGAGCTGGTCGCTGTCGATGTCGCTCAGGCCGTCCCGAACCGCCTCGGCGCGCTGTTGGGCCACGCCGACGAGATCGCTGAGAAACGCCGACGGGTCCGCCGGGCTCGGCGAACCGATGAGTTCCTCGGCGTAGTCGCGAAAGTCCATCGAGTTCTCCATCCGATCGCGCTGTTCACCGAGCGGGCCGTTCTCCTGGGAGAGCACGAGCTGGCCGATGGTCACGACGAGCGTGACACCGGTGATGATCGCGCCGATCATCGCCGAGAACATCGTCTCGATAGTGTCACCGGAGCGCAGCTGTGGCAACAGCGCGGGCGGGAGCACCGTCACGAGGGCCACGAAGAGAACGAACACCACGAGTGCCAACACGGCAGTCACGTGCCAGCGGTTCGCGCCGAGCAACAGCCAGATTTTGACGTGACTCTCCCCGGCCCGCTCGCGCATGGTGTTGGCCGTGCTGACGTCGATGTCGGTGTCGACGTTCGGGTTCGCGTCCCCGTCGATGGTGTCGGGGCTCACGACGGCGGTCCCTCGCCGTCGTCAGCCGACTGCTTCGCCCGCTCGAACACGAGGTACTTCGTTCCGCCGCCGGAGTAGTCTATCGTCTCGACGAACCGCCACCCCTCGGCGGCGAGTTCGTTCAGCTCCTTTTTCGGGTCCTCCGATTCCTTCTGTGTTTCTCCGCGGGGCGCTCTGAGCGTCTCGTACTCCCAGCGCTCGGTCTCGAACTGGGTCATCACTGACAGTTCTTCGCGTAGCTGTATAACGGTGGTCGCTGCGAGAGACCCACCCGCTGTGCTCACGCAGACTGCCTGTAGACGACACTGGTAGCACAGCGAAATGTCGCCCGGAACACTAACGTCCGGCATCATCCTCGGCGGTGTGCCACGTCAGCCGGCAAACCCTCGTGCCGGGCGAGCGACGACGCAGTCGCCGCTAGCTGTCGAGCCGGCGTCGGCCGGCTCGAAGGTCGCCCGCTAGGGCGACGGGTGCCGAGACGGCGCAAACCGTCGCGGCGGTGACGCCTTTCGAGCGTCAGGCGGGCGAGCGCGGCCGCCAGTCGGGCAGGTACCGCCTGCCAGTCGTGGTGGCGAAGCCACCGGATGTACCGCGCCCGGGTTCTCCGGTCTCTCATCGTCCCGATAGACGGGCCTCGGCCGGGGATTAAAGGCGCGCACCGGAACTACGACACTGCCGTACCTAAGCCTGACGTTCAGATAGCGTAGTCCGCTTCCCGAAGCTGGACGTATCGCCCGTCGCGGTAGCCGAACTTCCCGTACTTGTACTGGGTGACGAGCTGCAGGCCGTGGAACCCGCCCCTGAGCGCGGCGTCGGCCTTGATTCCGCGGGTGTCCATCAGGTCGTTCGCGGTGGTAAAGGCGCGGTCCCAGTCGCGTGGCCCCCAGTCGCGGACGAGGTCGGCGAAGGTGACGTTCCGGAGTATCTCGTCGCCGATGGCGGCCTGCCACTCGCTGTTGTAGCTCTCCAGGGACTCCTCGGCGGCCAGCCGGCCCGCTATCTTCCCGGTGCGGACCGCGACGTGGTCGCCGCCCTCGTGGAAGGCGGAAGTCGCGCCCATCGCGCCGCCGGTGACGGCGATGCCGGCGCCGGCCGGCGACTCGATGGGCCGCGTCGAGGAGATGGGGTACGTCTCGGTGCCCTTTGCTTTCCCACGGTTCTCGACGACCGGGAAGTCGTCGAGCTCGTAGCCGGGGAACTGCCGTTCGAGCAAGCGCTCGATGTACTGAGTCCCCCGCGGGATACCCTCGTCGTCGTCGCGCAGGAGCGCCCACTCGCTCCGCTCGAAGTCGTCGATGTCCAGTCCGATGGGCATCGTCAGCCCGATTCGGGCCACGTGGTCGTCGTTCGGGAAGATCCACGGGTAGGCGGTGTGACCGGGCATCATCCCCCACCAGAACTCGATGAACTCCGGGTCGAACAGTTCCTCGGGCATCCGGCGGTGTTCCTGGTAGGCGATGTGGTTGGCCTCGTTCGAGGGCATGATATCGCCCATCCGACGGTCCAGCAGGAACTGGTCCAGCGTCGGGCCGGTGACGGTCCGCTGTGGCCCGTCGGCCAGCACGACGTAGTCCGTCCGGATGTCCTCGCCGTCGGCGAGGTGGACGGTGTGGCGCGGAGAGGCGGTGAGCTCCGTCTCGACGCCGGTGACGTTGACCCCGACACGGTAGTCGGCGCCGGCGTCCTCGGCCCGCACGCGGAGCCAGTCGTCGAACTTCGCGCGGTGGAACGTGAAGCCGAAGCCGTCGTAGCTGGCGTCGATGCCGGTCTCGGTCAGCGCCAGCTCGCTGTCGGGACCGTAGAACTTCGCCCCCTCCAGCTCGCTGAGGACGATGTCCTCGGGAATCTCGTCGGGCTCGTACTCCATCAGGTCGAGCCAGTAGTCCAGTAACCCGGCAGCGTCGGTCGAATCCGGTCCGGGGCCATCGCGGTCGGCGCGGGGGACGCCCTTCTCCAGGACGACCGTTTCGGCGCCGCGGGCAGCGGCCGCCTCGGCGGCCGACGACCCCGCCGGACCGCCGCCGACGATGGCCACGTCTACGTCTTCCATACGCGCTACGGTGCCCCCCGGCGGCTAAAACCTATTGTCTCGGTCGCGTTACGGTGATTCCCGCAGCGGCCGGTCGGACAGGGGCCGCGACCGCTCTCCGCCGGGGCCGGCGGGAAGGGCTGTCTCGGCCTCACTGAGGGTCCGCTGGTGGCGGTCGATGGCGCGCCGGTAGCGGTCGTTCCCCGCGAAGACGCACCCGGCAGCGCTGGCCTGTACCACCTCGACGCGGCGGGCCAGCGCGAGGAGGCGACGCACTCGCGGCCGGCAGTCGGCGACGGCCCTGGCGCGGCGGAGCGCCAAGTGAGCAGCCTCGCGACGGACCGGCTTCCGCAGGTAGTCGTCGACGGACAGCACCGTTCCCACAGTCCCTGTCACACTACCACCCCCGGCCGTGATAACTATATACACCCGCGGCTGTTTTGACCGTTCGACACCGGTTACTCGACCGAGTTCGGCAGAACGCCGCGGGTCGAATCGGTGTTCGGGGCCGTCGTTCGCCACCGTTTTTGCGCCACCGAGCGACACCACAGCTATGCCCGACATCGTCGTTCGCCGCCACAGCGTCCACGGGATGCCCGTCGACCAGTACGCGTCGGCGCTGCGCGAGCGCCTCCCCGACAGCGAGGTCGCCGTCGCGCGGACACCGAACGCCGAGCGCGACCTCGTCGCCGACGCGACGGTCGTCACGGGGAGCGCCATCGACGAGGCGCTGCTGGACCGGGCCGACGCCCTCCGTCTGTTCGCCAGCACCTACGCCGGCTACGACCACCTGCCGCTCGATGCGCTCCGTGAGCGCGGCGTCGCGCTGACCACTGCCTCCGGCGTCCACGGCCCGAACGTCGCCGAGTACGTCCTCGGCGCGTGGCTCTCGCTGGCGCGGGGGTTTCTGCGGGCCCGTCGCCAGCAGCGCGAGCGGGTCTGGCAGGCGTTCCAGGCGACCGATTTCGCCGAGAGCCGGGTCTGTGTCGTCGGCCTGGGCGCCATCGGCGAGGCCATCGTCGCCCGGCTGGACGGCTTCGGCGTGGAGACCGTCGCGGTGCGTCACTCCCCGGAGAAGGGGGCGGCCGCCGACGAAGTGTACGGTTACGACGAGATACACGAGGCGATGGCCGACGCCCGCTACGTGGCGCTGGCCTGTCCCCTGACCGACGAGACGCGCGGGCTGGTCGACGAGTCCCTGCTCCGGACGATGCATCCAGAGACCGTCCTCGTCAACGTCGCCCGCGGCCCGGTCGTCGACACCGACGCGCTCGTCGATGCCCTCCGGCGCAACTACGTCGGCGGCGCCGTGCTGGACGTGACCGACCCCGAACCGCTCCCCGCGGACCACCCGCTGTGGGACTTCGAGAACGTTCTGCTCACGCCCCACAACGCCGGCCACACGCCCGAGTACTACGAGCGGCTCGCGGACATCGTCGCGGAGAACGTCCGGCGGGCCGAGGAGAACGGCGCGTGGGACGGCCTGCGGAACCAGGTTGACCTGTAGCTACGTCTCTCTGCTCGCCCGGTAGCCATCGCGGGCCTCGTAGACGACGTACGCGAGGAAGACGACGGTCACGAACGCCCAGACGGCCTTCGAGAGGGCCAAGCCATCCAGTTTGACGCCGCCGAAAGTGTTGCCCAGCAACAGGGCGACGACGGCGAAACTGACCAGCCCGACGAACCGCCAGCGAGCGGCGACCGGGACGTCCCCGCCGTCGCCGCGGGCGGCCAGATAGACGTGTGAGCCGGCAAAGAGGAGGACGTAACAGGCGACGACGAAGAGTCCCGACGTGACGGCACCCGGCGTCCCGAAGCGGACCCAGAGGGTCGCAAGCGCCATGGTGGCGACGACGACGGCGAGTTGGACTTTGCTGTCGCGGGAGACCATGGGACGGTCTTTTCCTGCCGACGAAAAGAGTCTACCGGCCTACAGGTAACCGCGTTTGTCCAGCAGTTCGCCGTTGAGGATGGAGGCCCCGGCGGCACCACGCATCGTGTTGTGGGCGAGGCAGTTGAACTGGACACCGTCGGTGGTCTCGCGGAACCCGCCGACGGCGACGCCCATGCCGCCCTCGGTGTTCCGGTCGAGCCGGGGCTGCGGGCGGTCGGGCTCTTCGAACACCGTGATGAGCTGTTCGGGCGAGGAGGGGAGGTCGATTCCGGAGACGGCTTCCATCGCCTCGGCCGCTTCCTCGGCGGTCACGTCGTCGGCCGTGTCGGCCCAGACGTTCTCCAGGTGGCCGTCGAGCGTCGGGATGCGGTTACACGAGGCCGCGACGTCCATGTCGTGCAGCCGGACCTCGGCGCCGTCGAAGCTCCCCAGGAGCTTGCGGGATTCGGTCTCCATCTTCTGCTCCTCGCCGCCGATGTGCGGGATGGCGTTGTCGATTATCTCCATCGAGGAGACGCCCGAGTAGCCGGCGCCCGACACCGCTTGCAGCGTCGAGACGCGCACGTCGGTCAGGTCGAAGGCGCGGTCGAGCGCTTCCAGCGCCGGCACCATCGTGATGGTCGAGCAGTTGGGGTTCTTCAGGAGGGCACCGTCCCAGCCGCGCTCGTCGCGCTGGACCTCGATGAGGTCGACGTGGTCGGCGTTGACCTCCGGAATCGTGAGGGGGACGTCCTCGTCCATCCGTCCGTTCGAGGAGTTCGAGGAGACGACGTAGCCCGCCTCGCAGAACTCCGGTTCGACCTGCTCGCCGACGCCCGAGGGGAGCGAGGAGAAGATGAGGTCGACGTCGTCGGGAACGGCCTCGGGGGCCGTCGCGCCGACTTCGATCTCGGCCACGTCGGTCGGGATGGGCGCGTCGACGCGCCACTTGGCGGCCTCCCGGTAGGTCTTGCCGGCGCTCGATTCGCTCGCGGTCAGTGCGGCGATCTCGAACTCCGGGTGCGGGTCGAGTAGCTGGATGAGTCGCTGTCCGACTGCCCCTGTGGCGCCGAGGACGCCTACGCGTACAGACATAGCTTGCCGTCTGATTCCGGTGTTCAAAACCGTTTGGGTATTGTCCCGCGTTGGCACACGGGTCAGTGTCGCGTCGCCGAGGATCAGTTCAGCACGTCGCCGGCCGCGTTGTTCGAATAGACGTTGTTGTACGCTTCCAGCGTCGCGTCGGCGTCGACGTCGACGGCGTACCCGGCGCTGTTGCGGACGGTGCTGTCACGCAAGAACAGTCGGGAGCCGTCGAGAACGACGATATTCGCCGGGCTGTTGGCTCGGGAGAACTGCTCGCTGCCGGCGTACTCGACGACGCAGTTCCGCAGCCGGTTCTCCGTCCGGTTCGACCCGCGGAACTGGATACCCCGCCAGTAGCCACGGGTCTTCTGTTCGCCGGTGAACGTGATGGGATTCGTCCGTTCGTCCGGGTCGATGCCGACCGCCGTTAGCCTCCCCGGCCCCTCGCGGTTCATCGAGAGCCAAGCGTTCTGGCCGAACTCGACGGTCGTCCCCGGCGCGACGGTGAGGTGGCCGTTGACCGTCACGCCCTGGCCCGCGAGGACGCGGTAGGGGACGTCGAGCGCGTTCCACGTGTGCTCGTCGCCGGGTTCGAGCTCCCCGCGGCGGACGGCGACCACGTCCTCGTCGTTGCCGACGTAGGTCCCCGAAGCGTGGAGGAAGCGCGCGCTCCGCCCGCCCGCGTAGGCCGCGCCCGCGGCGTTGCGGGTAATCGTGTTCCGGATGGAGCCGTCGGCCCGGGAGCTGTTGTCAATCTGGACCCCGTAGCCGTCACACTCCCGCACGGTCGAGTCGGCGATTCGGACCCGCGAGTCGTCGATGACGACGACGTTCGCCCTGACCTCCGCCCGGGAGAACCGCTCGCTGCCGGCGTACTCGACGACGCAGTGCTGGAGCCGGTTCTCGGTACGGTCTGACCCGCGGAACTGGATACCGCGCCAGTAGCCCCGCGTCTTCTGTTCGCCGGTGAACGTGATGGGGCGCGTCTGCTCGGTCTCCGGGTCGACGCCGACGGCGGTCAGCCGACCGGGGCCCTGTGGATCCATCGAGAGCCAGGCGTTCTGGCCGAACTCGACGGTGGCGCCCGGCGCGACGGTGAGGTGACCGTAGACGGTGACGCCCCGACCGGTACTGACGCGGTAGGGCACGTCGATGGCGTCCCACGTGGGTTCGTCGTCCCGGGCGATTTCGCCGCCTCGCAGGACGACCGCGTCGTCGTCGTTGCCGACGTAGCTGCTGGCCGCGGAGAAGCTGTCGGCCGTCTGGCCGTAAGCGTAGGCCGCCCCGTCCGCGTTAGCCGTCACGACGTTGTCGCCGAACTCGTCGACCCGGACGTCGCTGTCGAGGACGACGCCGTAGCCCGCCCCCTCCC